>CAJXAT010000052.1 GCA_913050055.1 uncultured Flammeovirgaceae bacterium
GATATCAGATCCAAGCGTCGACAGAAGGAACTTGAGGAGCAAGGAATTCAAGTTACTTTTGAAGATATTAAAAAAAACCTTGACTCAAGAGATCATTTAGATACTACGAGAATAGATAGTCCATTGATAAAGGCGGCGGATGCAATTACATTGGATAATAGCTATCTTACCTTTGATGATCAAGTAAAAGAAATCACAGACTTAGCCAATAAAATTATTTATGAGAGTTGAAATAGACATTAATTCAGGTTATTGTTTCGGTGTTGAATTTGCCATTCAGATGGCTGAGGATGAAATGGATCATGGAGGGATTTTATATTGCTTGGGAGATATTGTACACAACAGTATGGAAGTGGTGCGTCTGGAGGAGAAAGGTCTAAAAATAATTAATCATGAAGATCTAAAGAAAATTCATGATGCAAAAGTATTGATAAGGGCACATGGCGAGCCTCCCGAGACCTATAAATTGGCTTTAGCCAATAACATTGAGTTGATTGACGCGTCTTGTCCGGTTGTACTCAAGCTTCAAAACAGAGTGAAAAATTCTTTTGATCAAGTCAAAGAAAAAAATGGGCAAGTCGTTATTTACGGTAAGCCAGGACATGCTGAAGTGATCGGTTTGATTGGTCAAACCAATGATGAGGCGATTGTGGTGATGGAGGAAAAAGATCTAGAGTCCATCGATTGGTCCAGGCCGATTATTCTGTACAGTCAAACGACAAAAAGCACTAAGGGCTTTTATCATATGAAGTCACTCATTGAGGGTCGTTTAATGCAAGAAAAAGGGCAACTTATTGAAGGCGAATTTAAGGCAAATGATAGTATTTGTAGACAGGTATCTAATCGAGAGCCTCAATTAGAAAAATTCTCTAAACAACACGATGTAATTCTTTTTGTATCTGGTAAAAAAAGTTCGAATGGAAAGGCACTTTATCAAGTTTGCCTTAAACAAAATCCGCGCAGTTATTTTATTGAAAATGAGCATGAAATCAAGGAAGAATGGCTGAAACATACCGATCATATCGGAATTTGCGGGGCGACTTCCACTCCGAATTGGTTGATGGAGCAAGTGTCCAATTATTTATTGCGTTGAGCGGATCGGACTTATTCTTTTTTATTAATTTATTAAAAGCATTTAGTTGACTTTTTACCTTATTTTTTTAAAGATTTATTATTAATTTTGTCAAAATCTTGAAGAAGATTATAAAGCTATATTCATGCCTCAAACATTTCATCTAAAAAAAGGATTTAACATTCCCTTGGCCGGCCGTGCTCTTCTATCAGAGCACGAGATCAGTCAGCCTGATTCTTTTGCTGTTAAACCCAGTGATTTCAAAGGCTTAGTACAGCCAAAGCTGCTCGTATCGGTTGGTGAAAATGTGAAGGCAGGGGACCCACTTTTTTTTGACAAAGGAAGCGAGGAGGTGCTGTTTGTCGCACCTGTGAGTGGGGAAATCAGTGAGATTATAAGAGGTGAAAGAAGAAAAATTATTGAAATTCGTATTCTAGCAGATAAAGAGATTGATTATAAGGCTTTTCAGAAACAAACAAAAACCGACATTAATAATCTGACGAGAGCGGAAGCAATAGCTGCTTTAACTGCCGGCGGCATTTGGCCTTCGTTTATTCAACGACCTTTTGGAGTATTGGCCAATCCATCGGATGAACCTTCTGCTATCTACATTTCGGCATTTGATTCAAATCCTTGTGCACCAGATATGGCTTACTTATTGCGCGGGAAAGAAGGGGTATTTCAGTTGGGAATCGCTATTTTAAACAAGTTAGCCAAAGGAAACATACACGTGAATTTAGATTCTTCTGAAATACCGAGCGTTTTCAGTAGTTTGGAGGAGGTGAACATCAATAAATTTTCAGGACCACATCCAGCTGGAAATGTTGGCGTACAAATACATCACATCAAGCCTATTGGTAAAAATGATAAGGTTTGGACCATCGACCCGCTGTCAGTTGCGCGAATAGGAACTTTATTTATGGAGGGCATTTACGACGCTTCAAAGTTGGTTGCCATTACGGGTTCCGAAATAATTCACCCACATTATGTCAAAACTTATTCAGGTGCTTGTTTGGATAAATTAGTGGCTGAAAATTTCAAAAAAACGAATGCCAGATTTATTTCGGGAAATGTACTGAGCGGCGAAAATGTAGGTGTTCGTGGGTATTTGGGCCATTTCCATAACCAAATAGCGGTTATTCCAGAAGGAGATGAAGAAGAATTTCTGGGTTGGATGTTGCCAAGCTTTGAGAAGTTAAGCTTTCACAAAGCTTTTGGTTTGTTTTCTTTTTTAATCCCCAAAAAAGAGAAGGTATTAGATACCAATACCAATGGTGAACAAAGAAATTTTACGATCTCTGGTGCTTTCGAAAAAATACTACCCATGGATATTCTACCTACTTATTTGTTTAAGTCGATCATTTCAAATGATTACGATGAAATGGAAGCATTAGGAATATATGAAGTCATTGAAGAAGATGTTGCCTTGTGTGAATACATAGATGTCTCCAAAAATGACATTCAGGCCATTGTAAGAGAAGGAATTGAACTCATTCGAAATAGCTGATTAATGAAATTACTACAAAATCTATTTGATAGCATCAAACCTCATGTTGAAAAGGGGGCTAAATATGAAAAGTTACATACCCTATACGAGGGACATAGAACGATTTTTTTTAAGCCGAGTCTTACTACAGGCCCTACAGGTGTTCAGGTCAAGGATGCTGCAGATTTAAAGCGAGTCATGTTTACTGTGATCGTTGCTTTAATTCCATGTTTGTTATTTGGTATGTGGAATGTAGGCCATCAACATTTTCTTGCCACGGGAGTGGTTGATGCTACTTTCATAAGTAAATTTTTGCTTGGAGCAGGTCAAGTCTTGCCTATCTTAATTGTTTCTTATGGCGTAGGTCTGGGAGTAGAGTTTACTTTTTGTGTAATTAGAAATCATCCTATTGAAGAGGGCTTTTTGGTGACAGGTATTCTTATCCCTTTGGTAATGCCTGCAACTATTCCCTTGTGGCAAGTGGCTATGGCGACAGCATTTGGTGTTTTTATCGCCAAAGAAGTCTTTGGAGGGACAGGTATGAATATTCTTAATGTTGCGTTAACCTCTCGTGCATTTCTTTATTTCGCATATCCTTCTCAAATAGCAGGAGATATGGTTTGGACTTATTTAGGAGATCAGGTGGCCGTTGATGGTTTTTCAGGAGCCACTCTACTGTCATATGGAGCCGCAGCTGCAGCCAATGGCACAGAGATGATGGCGGGCCTTGGTGGGCATTGGTACGCAGGAATGTTTGATTTTTGGAATTTATTCTTGGGAGTCATACCTGGAAGTATAGGTGAAACCTCAGTGCTTATGTGCTTAATTGGTGCTACCATATTGGTCCTTACAGGCGTTGGAAGTTGGAAGATTATTTTATCCGTATTTGGAGGTGCCTGGGTGATGGGAATGATTTATAATCTAGCGGGGACAAACAGTTTTATGTTGATGCCTGCGCATTACCATCTTGTGGTTGGAGGATTGGCTTTTGGAGCAGTGTTTATGGCTACCGATCCGGTTTCTGCTGCACAAACTGAGACAGGCAAGTGGATTTATGGATTCATGATTGGCGTGCTTACGGTGATCATTAGAATTTCTAACCCGGCTTATCCTGAAGGTATTATGTTGGCAATACTTTTTATGAATGTATTTGCGCCCTTAATTGATTATTACGTAGTAGAAGCTCACAAAAAAAGAAGATTAAAACGTGCAACGATCTAATATTTACATCCTAGCCTTTTCCGCAATCATGACTGTTTTGATAGGCGGAGCCATGTCTCTGACCTCAGTCTTGTTAAAGCCTGCTCAAGACAAACAAATCGAGTTAGATACTAAAAAGAAAATTTTAGGTGCCGTGATGGATATCTCAACTTTCAAAACACCTGAAGAGGTGTTCAGTCTATATAAAGATCGTGTAAAATCAATTGTGGTTGATATTAAAGGTGAGATTATTTCTGTAGATGCCAAAGGTAAGCCGTTGATTGCGGAAAAGGTAAATGCGCAAAAAAATCACAAAATAGATAAAGAGGAGCGATTGTATCCCATTTATATGATATTAAATGAATTGGATCCCAATGTCGTTGAAGCTTATGTTTTTCCTATGTTTGGATTGGGGCTTTGGGATTGGATCTCGGGTTATGTTGCTTTGGAATCAGATCTCAATACGATAAAGGGAGTTGCCTTTGATCACAAAGGAGAAACTCCTGGATTAGGTGCTAGAATTACCGAAGAAAAGGTGAGAAATCGTTACAAGGAAAACAAAAAAATATTTAGTGATGCGGGTAATTTAGAATCTATTACAATGGTAAAGGGAGAAGGGATTACGGGTCTTAGTATGCACGAGGTTGACGGCCTTTCTGGGGCGACCATAACTGCCAAAGGGGTCAACAAAATGTTAAAAGAATATTTGGGTTGTTATCAAAGTTTTATCATGAATACGAAGGGTCAAAATGGAATTGCAATTAACTAGAAAACGACTAATGAGATTAATATGAGTGCTGAAGCGACAGTAGTAGAAAAAGAACTAAAGGTAGAAAAAAAACCTGCTGAACCTTTTTTATCGAAAAGGAGGAAGAATATTGTTACTGATCCATTGTCGGATGACAATCCTATTACGATCCAAGTATTGGGTATTTGCTCCGCTTTGGCGGTTACCGTGAAGTTAGAGCCTACTTTGGTGATGTCAATCGCGGTAGTATTTGTTATCGTATTTGCTAATTTAATCATTTCATTGATGCGAAACCTGATTCCTGGTAGGATCAGAATTATTGTCCAATTGGCCGTAGTAGCGACTTTAGTGACATTGGTGAGTGAATTTTTAAAAGCTTACAGCTACGATATGTACAAAGTTTTGGGTGCTTATGTAGGACTGATCATTACCAATTGTATTGTGATGGGCCGACTCGAAGCTTTTGCTATGGCCAACAAGCCCTACGATTCCATATTGGATGGTTTAGGCTCGGGATTTGGCTATGCATGGATAATATTAACGGTTGCCTTTTTCAGAGAATTATTAGGTTCAGGTTCCATCTTTGACTTCAAAATTTTTGAAGCTATCGGCTGGACCACTTTCCCAACTAATGGCCTGATGGTCGATTCAATAGGTGCGTTTGTCGTATTAGGCATTCTCATTTGGATCCAAAGGTCAAAGTCAGGATACGTAGAGCATTAATAGAATAGAACATAATGGAAGTTTTTAACATAGCACTTAGGGGTATTTTTATAGACAACATGATCTTTGCCTATTATTTAGGGATGTGTTCATTTTTGGCAGTATCTAAAAAAGTAGAAACCGCTTTTGGTCTTGGTTTAGCGGTAGTTTTTGTACTCACATTAACAGTACCCGTTAATTGGTTGCTCCAAGAATATGTGCTTAAAGAAGGGGCCTTGACATGGATAGATGGAAGCTTTGAGTCTATTGACTTGACTTTTCTTCAATTCATTATGTTCATTGCTGTAATTGCATCTATGGTGCAATTGGTGGAGATGATTATTGAAAAACTTTCGCCAGCTCTTTATGGATCATTGGGTATTTTTTTACCCTTAATTGCTGTTAACTGTGCTATTTTGGGTTCTTCATTGTTTATGGTTCAGAAAGATTACAATATCATTGAGGCTACGTCATACGGCTTCGGATCTGGTTTTGGATTTTTCCTGGCCATCATAGCCCTGGCAGCGATCCGAGAAAAATTAAAATACTCCATGGTTCCTTCTGGACTCAAAGGCTTGGGAATTACCATGCTGATAACAGGTCTTATGGGTTTGGCCTTTAAGGCTTTTATTGGCATTGCTCTTTAACTTGAAGGAAGTATTTTCAGTCCTTTTTCTATTTTGTAATGCGGGTGTCCTGTGTAGATCTATTACTATTTTTTGGGGTCTGAGACATAGTATCTGCGGTAATTAGCAGTATTTTTTATCGCATCGTGTTGGCTGAGTTTACATAGAAGTAAACAGACGAACTGAACTTAAATGCATTGAGAATCCCATACCCGTTTAGGACATCAGTCTATATGGCCATATTTTTTAGAAAATCTTTGATATAATTCTTGTTGTTTGTTATCCAGGGGGACTTACTTTCCACTGATGAAGGCATGGGACAAAATATTGGTTCTAAAATCTAAAGCATCTCCTTCAGTGACAAATAGCGTCGCATCTTTGCCGGTCATCAACGTGCCTAGGCGATCATCGATACCTAGGAGCTTGGCTGTATTATTAGAAGTAATTATTTTTAAGGCTTCTTCTTCATCTAAGCCGTAAGCAGCTGCCTTTCCCGCAAAGAAAGGTAGGGTTCTTCCATGGGCAGTCATACCACGATGTGAAAGCGATATAGTGATTCCTGCTTCAAACAATTGAGCGGGGAGTTTATAAGGACCATAAACGTCTTCATCTACCCTACTAGGCATACTGTGTATAGGGGGCATAATCACTCCAATATCATGCTCTCTTAGGAACCCTACTACATTCAAAAGAGCACCGCCAGAAATGAGTGCCATTTTTTGGACGCCCATTTCCTTTACGAAAAGGACACTTTCTATGATTTTCTTAGACATTCCGGCATGAATAAATAAGATTAAATTCCCATTAAATAGTCCTTGAAGTAAGGCTAATTTTAGGTTTACCGATGGGTTCTATTTAGTTCCATAAGCCAGGGTATCCTTAAAAAGGTCTTTCAAAGTAGCAATGGATCCATCATATTTTTTATTAGGCTATATTTTTGCCGTATAAGTGCTGTAATCAAATTTACGATTCATCTTTGAGGGCCAGTTCATGTGGATATCGATATCCACAGTATGCGCCGCATCTTCGCAATTCCAACCTTCCATTTCCATGACCGATGAGGTACCAGAAATTTGGCCACTTATGGGGGTCGTTTCAGCAACAGAAATAACATTAAATCGAAAGGTTGGAATAAATTCCGAATCTGTATTATATGATATAATGGATTTTACATTGGGATTCATTTCTCCGCGTTCGTCTATATGGCTCATGGCTCTTATCGAACTTACTTCTTGTAATGCTATATGTGAGGTATGAATCGTGAGTAAACGTGCTTTCCGGTAATGTTAATTATTTTAAATCTAGAGGAATCAGTAACGTTATTTGATGATTCATGAACCAGAGTTATTTTCCCTTTATCAAATCCGCTGAATGAGTTTTGAATCACTTCTCCATTGCCTACATGGGCTACCCCTCCTACAAGTAGGATGGGTTGATTTTGGGAGGGTGCGGGTACAGGTACTTGCGCGATGACTGAAAAGGTCATCCATATTCCGAGGGAGATATTAATAATTTTCTTTATATTTAATATATTATATGTGATGGAGCTGATGTCTTTTATTTAGTATTTTGTGTCCAGATCAAATGAGGTAGCCAGGTGGTCATCATCGCAATCAAATTCAATAAATATTTCCGAGCTTCAAAGGGGAACCACTTTTCTTTGCATTTTTCATCTTTTGAATGAGTCTAGTACGCTCTGAATTGATCATCGCTCTGGAGATTTTGTCCTTTTCCACATCAAAATAGACAATGCCATCAATAATGGTTTTTTCTACTTGAGCATAAACAGAAAAGGGATGATATGTCCAAAGGACGATATCGGCCTTTACCTACTTTGATACTTCCCATACGGTCATTCAAATGAAGTAATTTAGCGGGATTAAGCGTAACCATTTTCCATACATTTTCTTCAGATAGTCCGCTATATTTTACTGATTTTGCTGCTTCTTGGTTCAGTCTTCTTCCGCTGTTGGAATCATCTGAATTGATGGCCGTAACGACCCACTCAGTGTACATGATAGAAGCATTATATGGAATGGCATAACTTACTTCCCATTTGTAATTCCATCAGTCAGAAAAGATTGAAGCGCCGGCGCCATGGGCTTTCATTTTGTCAGCAACTTTATATCCTTCCAAGATATGCATGAAGGTATTGATATTAAAATTGAATTGCTCTGCAACCTTCATCAACATATTGATCTTAGATTGAACATAAGAATGGCAAGTGATGAAGCGCTCCTTGTTAATGATTTCCATCATGGCTTCATCTACTAAATCTCGTCTAGGTTGAGGAATATTAATTTTGATTTTTTTGGAAGCTCATCGTAGGCGAAGGCTTGGGTGAATCCATCCATATACCCTTGTTCTGCACCCATTTTGGTTTGGGGAAACCTAGTAGAACTGGGATTTCGTGATCTTTTTACGTTTTCACTTCAGGCAAATTTGATGTAGCCATCTGCATTTTTGATTTTCAAGTCATCTGGAGGTACTCCCCAACGCTACTTGATCAAGGCAGATTGACCCCCGATCGGATTGGCCGAACCATGGAGTACTTGAACCGCCATAACGCCACCAGCTAGGGCTCGGTAAATATTAATATCTTCGGAATTCAGCTGATCTCCTATGCGAACCATGGATGAGTTAGTGGATCGATCATTGCCCCCACCTCTGATGTGGGTATGTTCATCAATAACGCCACTGGTCAAGTATTTTCCACGGCCATCAATGACCAGTGCTGCAGAATCTTGGAGATTTTTACCTATTTATGAAATTTTCCCCTCTTTTAATAATACATCTGTATCCTCCAAGATTCCCATGGTTTCATTGGTCCATACGGTCATGTTTTTTATGAGTAAAGTTTGTTGTTGTGGAAGCGTCTCATTACCAAACGCGACAAATGGAAAGATTACCGGACCTAGAGCATCTGTTGGAGGAGTAGTCAATTTCTTTTTTTCTCGTTTTGGATCTAAATTACTTGTGCGCGTGGCGTTCCATTGGACCCATTTGCCATCAGATAATTGACCGGTTCCTTTCCAACCTGAATCGGTTCGCCAGTCCGATAATCTGATTGTTTTTTTTATTTAGAGGAAAGCTAAAGGTGGCTAGAGTGGCCGTTAACCCTGACTTTATCTCATGCGTAACGGAGTCATTGAGGATAAGTTGGATTTTTTCAGACCCAGCCGATCTAATGATTTTCATTTGGTAAGTCAATTAATTATTACATTAATTTTAGTATAATTTGGCATGAGAAACTTATGTATTAGCCATTATTATTTGAGCGTTAGGCATGTTATTCAAGCTAATTTTTATTCATTTACCAAGCATTTTTAGCGAAGACAATAGGGAGAAAAAGTATCTCATTGAACCTTAATTCGTTTGGGAGAAAGAATTTTTTATTCAAAATTCAGTTATTACGAATGTACCAATTTTATTTAGTTTTAGAAATGGCTACCTGATCAAAAGGATTAACTTATTAAGTATAGCAGCCTCTAAAATGGTTATTTTTCTTTTTTTTAAGTCATTTAGATCATTTTTCTCTCTTTTTTTAGATAAAATTAAAAATTAATATTATTCTTGCATTGTAAAAAATGATTTCAAATATTTACATAGTACCCAGTTTTCTTTTAAGGCCGATATTTCCGGCTAGGCGTTAGCCTATATATCAAAATGACCTCCTACGCGGAACGGTCGACCCTCATACATCTTTTTATTATTTTATTATTTATTTATTCAAGCAATGGATTCAATTGTAATTCAAATCGCGTCATCACATCATGTGGGATATGCTCATGACATATCCGCTTTGATAGAAGAGAGCGCCAAAAAAAGGGGAACCGGTATTGCCAAACGTTCACCCAGTTACATCATACAGAAAATAAATGAGCGTAAGGCCATTATTGCGGTCACTCGTCAGGGAGAGCTCGTCGGATTTTGTTATATAGAAAGTTGGGGCAACACTAAATATGTAGCCAATTCTGGACTCGTCATCCATCATAAATTTCGGAACCAAGGCGTGGCTAAAAAAATCAAAAAGCTCGCTTTTTACCATTCCATAAAAATGTTTCCTGAAGCTAAACTCTTCGGATTGACCACGTCATTGCCAGTAATGAAAATAAATTCAGAATTGGGTTATGAGCCTGTCACCTTCAGTGAATTGACCGATGATGATGCGTTTTGGAAAGGTTGTCAGAGTTGTGTCAACTATGAGATTTTACAAACAAAGAACCGAAGTAACTGTCTCTGCACAGGGATGTTATATAATCCAGCCGTTAACAAGGGAAAGAAAAAATATTTCTGGAATAAGTCGAAATGGCTCAGTAAATGGGCAACTATTAAGAATAAGATGGGCGATAATAAACTATCAATATGAAGAAAAAAGTACTACTCGCCTTCAGCGGCGGTTTAGATACCTCTTATTGTGCCTTGTATCTGGTCAAAGAGCGTGGCTTTGAGGTGGTAGCAGCCACCATAAATACGGGAGGATTTGATGGAATAGCTGCGAATCAATTGCAGGAAAAAGCCTTTTCATTGGGTGTTTCGGACTATAAATTCATTGACCAGACTGTACATTTTTATGAGCAGGGGATAAAGTATTTAATCTTTGGAAATGTATTAAAAAACAATACTTACCCTCTTTCTGTGAGTGCAGAGCGAGTTTTCCAAGCGATGGCGTTAGCTTATTTGGCTATAGAAATGGAGGTAGATGCCATTGCACATGGAAGTACAGGGGCTGGAAATGATCAGATCAGATTTGACCTTATCTTCCAAACGATATGCCCTAACATTGAGATCATCACACCTATAAGAGATTTGGCATTGTCTCGCGAAGAAGAAATTTCTTATTTGCAGCAGTATGGCGTTGAGGGTATTTGGGAAAAAGCACGATACTCAATTAATGAAGGATTATGGGGAACTTCTATTGGAGGTATGGAGACCCTTACCTCAAATGGGGTGTTACCTGAAGAAGCATTTTCAAAACAACTCCAAGAGGTAGATTCTGAGGTGATTGAGATAAGATTTGAAAAGGGCGAACCTGTTGGTCTGAACGGTGCGATTATGACTCCTATTGATTTAATTAAGCTTTTAAATGAGTGGGGCGGTAAGTATGCCATTGGTCGGGATGTGCATGTAGGAGATACCATCATAGGTATCAAAGGACGTGTAGGATTTGAGGCGGCTGGGCCATTAATGCTCATCAAAGGGCATCATTTACTTGAGAAACATACCTTATCGAAGCAGCAATTGTTTATTAAGGATCAAATGGCTGCTTTTTATGGAAGTCTGATGCACGAAGGTCAATACCTAGACCCTATCATGAGAAATATAGAGGCATTTCTCTCTTCATCACAAAAAAATGTAACAGGTACTGTTGAAATACGCTTAGCACCGTATAGATTTCAATTATTGGGTATTCAATCTGATTTTGATTTGATGCAGTCTGCTGCAGCCAACTATGGTGAGACAAATAAGGCCTGGTCTGCGGCAGAAGTCAAAGGCTTTACGAAAATTTTTTCTAATCAAACCAAATTATACTACGGATTAAAAGATGCATAAATTAAAAATAGGAATCGTAGGTGCGGCAGGTTATACCGCAGGGGAGTTGATCAGGATATTATGTAATCATCCCAATGTTGAGCAAATTATTTCACAAAGCGAAAGTCAAAAAGGTAATAAAATCTCATCCATTCATACTGACTTGGTTGGTGATGTTGAATCTAAGTTTCAAGAAAAGCTAGATGTTCGAGAACTAGATGTAGTTTTCCTTTGTAAAGGACACTGTCAATCTCAAACTTACTTGGCGGCTCACACTGAACTGTATTCAATCAAGATCATAGATTTAAGTCAAGATTTCAGAATCTCTGGGTCCCATGAATTTGTCTATGGTTTACCTGAGATGTCTCGAAAATGGATACGAAAAGCCAATTACATCGCTAATCCAGGCTGCTTTGCAACTGCCATCCAATTGGGTTTACTGCCTGCTATGGCCGCATCAGTAGTTCATGGGGATATTCATGTATCAGGACTTACCGGATCAACAGGTGCCGGTCAAGCCAAAACTGCGACTTCTCATTATTCTTGGAGGAATGATAATGCCAGCGTTTACAAGGCGTTTGAGCATCAACATCTTCGGGAAATAGGCCAATCTTGCGATCAGTTAAATCCTTCATTTTCTGGCCGTATGAACTTCATACCCTATCGCGGTGCCTTTACTCGCGGCATCATAACCAGCACTTATTTCAATTCAGATGAAAGCGAAGCTAGCCTCAAATCTATTTACAAAGATTATTATGAAGGACACCCTTTCACACATGTGATCGATCATAACCCTGATTTAAAGATGGTAACCAATACTAATAAAGCATTGGTTCATGTTTCTAAAACTGAGAATCAAGTACTCATCATCACGGTAATAGATAATTTATTAAAAGGGGCTTCAGGGCAGGCCATTCAAAACATGAACCTAATTTTTGATTTAGATGAAGCCACTGGTTTGGCTTTAAAAAGTAATGTATTTTAATTATGACAACAGTAAACAAAATATCCATACTTGGAGCAGGTAATTTAGGTATTTCCATCGCTACCGGGATTGTTGAAAAGAAACTGAAATCGCCATCAGATATTTTTTTAACCAAAAGACATACCGGCCTTCTCGATAAGTATCGAGACTTAGGATACAGGGTTTCTAGTGATAGCAAGAAGGCAGTTGAACAATCTGAAATTATTTTTCTATGTGTTCAGCCCAAACAAATTGACGCATTGATTGAAGTAATTAAACCTGTTTTGCGTAAGGATCATATTCTGGTATCAGTGATTACGGGTGTTTCTTTAGGTCTCTTGAGAGAAAAGATTTCAGGTGTAGTTCAGCTCGTTCGTGCCATGCCAAATACGGCGGTAGCGATTGGTCAATCTATGACTTGTTTGGCTACGCAAGGAGCGGATACGGCATTGGAGAAGGTCGAGCCGCTCTTTCAAACTTTAGGGTTGACCTTATTGATCGAAGAACGCCTGATGCAAGCCGCGACCGTATTGGGGGCCAGTGGAATTGCTTTTTTTATGAGGTATTTACGTGCCGCGACGCAGGCCGGCGTACAAATGGGCTTTGATACCGAGGAAGCTCAAAAAATAGCGGTTCAAACCGCCAAGGGGGCTGCCTCTTTAATCCTAGCCCATAACAGTCATCCAGAAGTTGAAATAGATAAGGTAACTACTCCGCAAGGGTGTACGATAGAAGGGTTGAATGAGATTGAGCATCAAGGATTCAGTTCTTCTTTAATTAAGGGAGTGATGACCTCATTCAATAAAATAAATCAAATGAAATCATGAAGATGTTTGATGTTTATCCACGCTATGATATTGATCCGGTGCGCGGATTGGGTTCCTGGATCTGGGACCAAGAAGGTCAGAAATATTTAGATTTTTATGGAGGACATGCCGTTATATCCATTGGGCACAGCCATCCTCATTATATTGATCGTGTTCAGCATCAATTACGGCAGCTTGGATTTTATTCTAATTCAGTTCAAATGCCTATTCAAGATGAATTAAGTCAAAAATTAGGGGAAATGTCTGGATATACGGATCATGAGTTGTTTTTATGTAATTCTGGAGCTGAGGCCATAGAAAATGCCTTGAAGGTTGCTTCATTTCATACCAAGCGATCCAAAACAATTGTATTTGAAAATGCTTTTCATGGAAGAACCTCGTTAGCCGTAACTGCAACTGACACCAACAAATTGATAGCACCCATCAATCAAAATGACCGCTTTATCAGAGTTAAATTAAATGATTTGGAAGGGGTAGCTCAGTGTCTGGATGCATCGGTAGCAGCAGTACTGATTGAGGGGATTCAGGGAGTAGGGGGCATACAAATGCCCGATGATACTTTTTTAAAGGAGTTGAAGTTATTATGTAAGCAAAATGGGTCCTTACTAATCCTAGATGAAATACAAAGTGGTTATGGTCGTACAGGCAAATTCTTTGCCCATCAATATGCTCAAGTTGAGCCAGATCTGATTACCATAGCCAAAGGTATGGGAAATGGATTTCCTATAGGGGGTGTCCTGATGCATTCGGATATCAAGGCATGGTCTGGGATGCTCGGAACTACTTTTGGAGGCAATCATTTGGCCTGTGCCGCCGGCCTGGCTGTTCTAGAGGTCATCGATTCGGAGGAATTAATTAATCATGCGAATTTTATGGGAGACTTGCTTTGGAAAGCATTGGGCTTATTAGAAAACTTGGTTCAAATAAGAGGTAGAGGATTGATGATAGGACTGGATTTGATAGGAGATTCTAAACCTTTCAGACATAGTTTATTGAAAGAGCAACATGTTTTTGTAGGATCAGCTGCGCAATCAAATACAGTGAGGCTTTTACCCCCCCTTGGGGTGAGTCAGGAAGAATTAGTTGTTTTTTTAGATGCATTTAAAAAAGTAGGGTATGCCTAATCATTTTTGTTCGGCTGAGGATTGTCCAGACCCCGCGGGGTGGATTCGTGAAGCCTTAATACTTAAAGAAACACACTATAACGATAAATTGCTGGGAACTAATAAAACGCTAGGACTTATTTTTTTCAATGCCAGCTTGCGTACCCGGTTAAGCACCATTAAGGCCGCTCAAAACTTGGGTATGGAAACGATCACTTTCAACGTAAATAAGGAGGGATGGCAACTAGAAACTGCCCAAGGTGTAGTCATGGATGGAGATCCTGCCGAGCACATCATTGAGGCGGCCGCAGTCATGGGAGGGTATTGTGATATTTTGGGTGTTCGAGCTTTTCCAACACTATTAGATAGAAAGGAAGATTATTCAGAAAAATATCTTTTAGGCTTTCAAGAATATGCGGGCGTCCCGATCATCAATCTCGAATCTGCCGCCTTACATCCCTTACAGTCTTTTGCAGATTTAATGACCATAGAACAGCATAAGAAAAAGAAGCGACCTAAGGTTGTGATGACCTGGGCACCACATGTCAAAGCGCTACCACATGCGGTGCCCAATTCTTTTTCCCAGTGGATGCAGTATTATGATGCGGACTTTCATATTGCGCATCCTAAGGGCATGGAATTAGATGCCAAATTCACCAAAAATGCAACGTTGAGTTATGATCAAGATGAAGCCTTTAAAGAAGCAGACTTTATCTATGTAAAAAACTGGTCTGCCTATCATGATTATGGGGAACCCCTAAAAAATCAGCAAGGATGGATGGTAACTTTAGAGAAATTACAACGCACCCATCAAGCTAAATTAATGCATTGTCTCCCTGTTCGTAGAAATGTAGTGATCGCAGATAATGCCATGGACAGTAAGCATTCGATTATCCAAGACCAAGCCTATAATCGGATATTTGCTGCTCAATTAGTATTGAAAAAATTACTAACAAGATCATGAAAAAAAAACTTCATATCGTTAAAATAGGGGGTAATGTCATCAATGATTCTATAAAATTGAATCAGTTTTTAATGGCATTCAAAGCCCTTGAAGGCCTTAAAATACTTATTCACGGAGGAGGAGCAAAAGCTACGCAATGGGGAAAAAAACTCTCATTAAATATCCAAATGATTGAAGGAAGACGTGTGACAGATGATCAAATGATCGATGTGGTAACCATGGTCTATGCTGGCCTGCTTAATAAAAAAATAGTAGCTGCGCTTCAGTCAGGAAATTGTGACGCCTTGGGTTTGAGTGGTGTAGATGCCAATCTCATTCTTTCAGGAAAAAGACCCTTACAGGGGGGTATTGATTATGGCTGGGTTGGAGATCCCCTGTTTGTCAATACGGCACGCATCTCTTCGTTTATAGATTTGGGACTGGTACCTGTTTTGGCACCCATCACGCATGAGGGTCAAGGGAATTTATTGAATACCAATGCAGATACTATTGCCAACGTAGTAGCCACCGCAATGGTGAAAAAGTATGAAGTGCATTTGATCTATGCATTCGAGCTTCCGGGCGTCATGAAAGATGTCCAAAAGCTAGATTCTTTGATCCACCGAATAGACCATGCCTACTATACTGAATTAAAGTCAAAAGGCTTGATCAGTCAGGGAATGATTCCTAAATTGGATAATGCCTTTCAAGCCCTTGCAAGAGGTGTAACGCAAGTATGTATCATTAGATTCGATAAAGTCAATTCATTAACCCAAGGACATGAATATACTTCCATTATCTAACGAACAATTGGAGGATTATTATCAATCTGCGCTGGCCTTACTTAAGGCATTGATTCGCACGCCTAGCTTAAGTACAGAAGAGGAGCAGACCGGTGATCTTTTGTCTGACAAGTTGAAGGCTCAGGGTATTTCTTTTGAGCGCAAACATCACAATTTATGGATGCGAAATAAATATTTTAATGCGGATAAACCCACTTTACTCCTTAATTCCCATCATGATACTGTTAAACCCAATGAGAGTTATACTTTGAACCCCTTCGGTCCTCTGGTTAAGGAGGGGAAGCTATCGGGTTTGGGAAGTAATGATGCGGGCGCGTCCTTGGTCGCTTTGTTACATACTTTTATCCATTTTTATGACATTGATTTGCCCATCAATCTGGTTTTTGCGTCGACGGCAGAAGAAGAAATATCAGGAGAAAATGGGTTGAGGTCTATCTTAACAGATTTGGGACCAATTGATTATGCCCTTGTAGGGGAACCTACGGAAATGAAAATGGCCATTGCTGAAAAAGGGTTGATGGTTTTGGATGTTTATGCAACAGGGGTCGCAGGGCATGCAGCGCGTGATGTAGGAGAGAATGCTATTTATAAAGCAATGCAGGATGTAGCATGGTTTAAAAACCATGTTTTTGATAGGAAATCATTTACACTAGGTCCGGTCAAGATGGCGGTTACCATGATTGAGGCCGGTTATCAGCATAATTTAATACCTGATACCTGTCATTTTGTGGTAGATGTGAGAACAACAGATGCCTACACCCATTCTGAAATTCTTGGTCTGATTAATCAGAAAATTTCAAGCTTGGTACGGCCCAGATCTACCCATTTAAATCCTTCGAGCTTGTCAAGTGACCATATTCTGATTCAGGTAGCAACGATACTGGGCATTGATCAATTCGGGTCACCTACCCTTTCAGATCAATGTTTTATGCCTTTTCCGAGTGCTAAAATCGGGCCAGGCCTATCTGAAAGATCTCATTCTGCTGATGAATTTATTTACTTAGATGAAATAAAGCAGGGTATCAAAGGATATATTGACTTAATCACAACACTTTCCAAAATCACACCAAAATGAAATTGTGGCAAAAAGAAGAATCGATTGATAAAATTTTTGAACGTTTTACTGTAGGCAAAGATCCTGAGTTGGATGTTTATTTAGCTAAGTACGATATCATCGGCTCTAGGGCGCATGTAAAGATGCTCGGACAAATAGGGCTTTTAAAATCAGAGGAGGTCATTGCTATTGGCTTAGGTCTTGATAAAATTGATCAAATGATTGATTCAGGTACTTTTGAAATCATTGAAGGCGTGGAGGATTGCCATTCTCAAATTGAAATATTACTCACCGAAGAGTTAGGGGAGATAGGAAAAAAAATACACAGTGGGAGATCGCGAAATGATCAAGTTCTTACTGCGCTGAAACTTTTTGCTAAATCAGAACTTGAAGAAATAGCCACCTTAATCAAAGATCTTTTTGAACTTTTGATGGCTATGAGTGAGCGTTATAAGAACGTTTTGATGCCAGGTTATACGCACATGCAGATCGCGATGCCTTCTTCATTTGGCTTGTGGTTTGCGGCCTATGCTGAGAGCCTTCTTGATGATCTATTGCAGCTCAAGTCAAGTTATCAATTGGTCGATAAAAATCCCTTGGGATCGGCAGCAGGCTATGGCTCCTCTTTCCCATTAAATCGATTATCTACTACCGAGGAAATGGGTTTTGGAGGGATCAATGTGAATGCAATATATGCCCAAATGACGCGAGGGAAAATGGAAAAAAGTGTAGGATTTTCAGTGAACAGTATTGCTGCTACATTGTCAAAATTCGCCATGGATGTATGTCTGTATTCTGGGCAAAATTTTAATTTTTTAAAAGTAGATAAAAAATATACTACAGGATC
>CAJXAT010000053.1 GCA_913050055.1 uncultured Flammeovirgaceae bacterium
TCGTTCTTCATCTGTTAATGGTCTTGCACCTTCAGAACGTCTTCGATCTAAAAACATGTAAGTAATTAATGCACAGACTATAGGGCCCCAGAGAGTAAGTTGTGATAACATATCCGTATCTACTTGTGGATAATAAATTGCGATATTAGCATTAATCGAGAAAACAGACAACATAATGACTAAAGCAATTCCATATACTCCAATTGCATATTACGATCAATCAACAGGACAATCATGGACTGAATTTCGACCTGGATTTATCCCTCTATATGTTGAAGATGTAAAATAGACATCTGAGAATGAACCACTAAAATTGGTGATACGGTTAATTCCTATTAACCTTTCATCTTGAACAGGTGGTAAATCATCTACAGTATAAGCAACCAAACTTTCTTTAACTTTTAACTTCTCTATAACTTTGTGACCGTTGCTAAGTGATATATTTGTTCCTTTTAATACACAGTTAATACTCATTTATTATTAATAGATTTGACAAAGAATAATATTTCTGGAAAAATGGCGGAGAAAGAGCTTGAAAAAGTAGGGATTACTATTAATAAAAACATATATTCTCTAGTTTGCTTTTCCCAACATTTAGATAGTGTAGATAGAAGTGATAGAGTTATTGCTGAGAAATGGGATACCGCCTACTCATTAATTAATGGAAAATTAGATGATCAAGAGCTTGATAGATTAAAAAAAAATGTACCCCTTCAAGAGTCTGGACGCAACTCTTCCAAAGAATTAATTTTAAGTAGAGCAAATAAAAGTGTTAGATTATTCGAGTATGTTGCTAATTGTTTATCGAATGGCCTGCAACCCGATATTAATGAAATAAATAAAGTCGGCTACCTTTTAAGAACAACTGCAGTTTATGGTAGTGGGAAATTTGGATTATCTGATTTTGTAAACACAAAAGAAGTTACAGATTTTAATCAACCATTTAGAGCGGAAATGCTTTCCGTCTATATAATAAGAGAATTCAGTGTTGAGTTAGTTGAGCATGTAGCAAAAAAACAAAATCCAAGTAAAGCAGTAAAGCTTGAGGATAAAATTAAACAACACCTAGGTATTGGTAATTCTACAGGCTTAGGTATGGCTCCATTTATAGTTAATCATCCAACTCTATTAAATAATTGGATTTTAAGTAGAGAAAAAGTACTTAAAAAAATTAGAGAAATTAAAAATGTAAAAAGTCATCCTGCAGCTGATCAAATAGCCATGGTGACTTTGTTTACCCAACAGCTGCTACCTGTTTGGAATTTAGATGCCCTATCTTTAGTAAGGAAACGAGTGACCCATAATGATACCAAATTCAATAACGTGTTGCTTAATCAGCTGAATAAAGGTTGTTGCGTAATTGATTTGGATACCGTGATGCCAGGTATTGTTCATTATGATTTCGGTGATGGCATCCGTTCTAGCGCCTGCACTGCTGCTGAAGATGAATCAGATTTACAATGGGTATCCTTAGATCGCAATCGATTTTTCGCTTTTAAAGAAGGTTATTTAGAGGCGGCCAAAGATGAATTAGATGCTACTGAAATACAGTTTCTACCCTTGAGCGGAGCCTATATGGCCTTCATTATGGGATTGAGATTTTTGACGGATTATATGGAAGGCAATACATATTATAAAATTGACCATCCGAATCATAACTTGGATCGATGTAAAAATCAATTTAAATTATCTCAAGATATCTTACATCAATTGAATGATTTGAAATGAATTTCTTATATTTATGAAATATACTTCATCTCTAACCATAGTCGAATTAACCATTGCTATTTTGGTAATGAGTACCTCAGGTGTGCTAGGGAAACAGATTGACCTACCTGTGGTTTTGATCATTTGGTCTCGTTGCTTTTTAGGTGCAATGGCTCTTTTTTTGATACGTTTCATCTTCAATAATTCATTTCATATATCAAGATCAGATCGAACTAAAATGATACTTCCTACCTTATTTATGGGTATCCATTGGTTGGCTTATTTTTATGCACTTAAATTATCTAATGTAGCCATAGGCATGCTTACTCTTTTCACCTATCCCTTAATGACCTCCATTCTTGAACCGATTTTATTAAAAGACCGAATGGTCAAACGCCATTTACCATTAACGTTGATTACTTTGGTAGGTCTCTATTTTTTGCTGCCAAATTTTGATTTGAACGATGACCTTACGGTAGGTGTTTTATTCGGCTTATTAGCAGCTCTGTCTTATGCGATCAGAAATATATGGATACGTAAGCACATTAATGTGATTAGTGGTTCATTGTCTATGGCTTATCAACTTTTGGCTTTAAGCATAGTTCTTATTCCTTTTTTATTCTTTTATCCTCTTGAACAAGATCAATATTTTTTTAAAAATACGGCAAATTTAATTATTTTAGGTTTCATTACCACGGCAGTGGGACATACGTTATTTGTAAGAAGTTTCAAATATTTTTCAGTCACTACAGTAAGTATTATGAGCAACTTTACCCCTGTATTAGGGATTGGATGGGGCATGCTTTTTTTGGATGAGATACCAAAGAAGGGTATTTATATAGGTGGCGCTATCATTTTATTGGTAACGTTAGTAGAAATATTTTTTCATACCAAAATTGACGGCAAACATAGTTATTAGATGAATGCTTAATTAAACCTTGTGTGAATGAAAATCAGTGGCTTTACTTTCAGTAAAAACGGGAATAAATTATATTATCCTATCATCGAGTCGATCCTATCTATCATTGATTTAGTGGATGAATTCGTTGTCGTGCTCGGGGACAGTGAGGCAGATGATAACACTGAGTTACAAATAAGGGCGCTAAATAATACTAAAATTAAAATTATTAAAACTGTTTGGGACCTAGCAAAATTCCCTGGTGGTACCATTTATGCCCATCAAACTAATTTGGCCAAAAATGCATGTACTGGAGATTGGTTATTTTATTTGCAAGGAGATGAGGTTGTCCATGAGAGGTATTTAGATAAAATAAAATCTACCTGTGAGCAACAATATGAGCGTTCTGAGGTGGAAGGGATTCTCTTCGGTTATAAACATTTTTGGGGTGATTATAAGCACTATCATACCTCAAGATGTTGGTATCCATTTGAAACTCGAATTATCAGAAATCAATCAGATATTTATTCATGGGGAGATGCTCAGACTTTTCGGAGAATTCCTGACTTTGATGGTTTCTCGTACAGAAAGAGAGCAGATACTTTTAGGTTGCATGTCGTGAAAGCAGATGCTGAAATATATCATTATGGTTGGGTACGTCCTCCCCGTTTGATGCTTAAAAAACAGCAATATGCAAATCATTATTATCGCAACCAAGGGAATCAAAGAGTATCCTTCGATTATGGTCCTTTGGGAAGGTTATCCTTGTTTAACGACCCACATCCTGCCGTCTTGAATGATTGGATAGCTAAGTTTGATTGGGCCGATGAACTTAATTACACAAAAAAATATAGGACAATGCAACCCGTTCATCGTCATGATTTTTTAAAAAATAGGATCATCACCCAAATAGAGTTATTCCTTTTCGGTGAAAAAACATTCAGCCGGAAGAATTATGAGTTACTTAAAAAATGATTGACTGTTTATTCATTGCGGCCTTGAAGTGTGAGAGATTTAAAAAACTCAATATTCCTGAATTCTACCGTTTTTGCTTCCCTTCAGCGTCTAATTCAATCAATTCATAACCTAATTTTTTAAGAGGAGTCAAATTCCCCACACCATCGCCTACGATGACCACATAGAATTGATTTAGATCTAGATATTTTTTTGCAAGTGCACTGAGCTCTTCTTTAGTTATATCGGTGATCAGTTTACTTTGATCATCAATGAAAGAATTGCCCAGGTCGTAATGAACAATACGGCTTAAAAAAGATGATTTTTGCCATGGTGTTTCATAATCCAGAACTTCTCTTTGTCCGATTGAATTTTTCATAAATTGAAGCTCATCATCAGTGATGCCTTTTTCGCGATAACCTTCAATTTCTTGAATGATTTCATAAATAGCACTGTCTGTTGCCTGCGCCAACACACCTGAATAGACAGAAAATGAGCCAGGTTCATCAGAGGACGAAAAATAACTTCTTGCACCATAGGTCCATCCTTTATCTTCTCTTAGATTAAGATTAATTCTACTGTTGAATGCACCCCCTAAGGTGTAGTTCATTAAGTATGATTTGAAATAATCTCCCGTGGGACTGTAGGTCAAGTCGGTTACATAACCTGCCCTAATTTGAGATTGGGGAGCTTCTGGTTTATCTACAAAATAAATTTTCAATTTCTCCGGAGTCGAGGTTTTAGGTAGTTTTGGAATTTGAACATTTTTATTTTCCCAGTCGTGAAAAAAGCTGAGTTTTTCTACCAATTCTAATTTATTTTGATTGTTGATCGCACCTACGATCACTAACTCTGAGACATTAGGAGAGTAATAATTATTGTAAAAATTAACGACATCATCTAATTTTATATTGGCTATGGTTTCCTCGGATCCATATGAAGGAATAGAATAGATGTGATTTTCCCCATATATCAACTGATAATAAATATTATCTGCAATACTAGAAGGATCATCCTGACCTGCTTTGATGCTTTCAAGTTGTTGTTTGTAAATGCGATCAAAATCTTTTTGTTTAAAGGCGGGGTGGAGTAATATTTCTTCCGCCAATTGTAGGGTTTCATCAATGTTCTTATTGAGGGTATTGATACTTAAATAAGTACCGTCTTCGTCTGACCTAACATAAATGCTACTTCCTAATTTGCGCAACTCTTCTTGAATATCTTCAGAAGAATAGTTTTCCGTGGATTCATTGAGCATACTAGCGGTAAGTGATGCCAATCCACTTTTTGAGGGATCATACGCATCTAATCGGTGACCTCCGTTGAGGGTTAACAATAAAGAGGTAGTGGGAATCTCATTATTTGCAGTACCTATGATTTGCAAACCATTCTCGAATGAGGCTTGCCAGTATTCTGGTATCTTCAAAGTAGGTCTTGGACCCGCAGCAGGTTGAATACTCCTATCAAAAATGTCTTCGGATTTTTGATAGGTTAAGTTGCCATAATCAACCTTGTCGAAGTCATTTATGGTATCCAAGCGTTTAAAGAAATTATCTGCTTTGGCTGGTAGTACTTCTTCGTCTGGCAAGTAACTCATGATGACACTGGATTTTTCTTTGATGTATTTATTGAAAACACGCATCACGTCTGCTGCTGAAATGTCAAGATATCTTTGCAAATCTTGATTGATTAAATTTGGATTTCCAAACATGAATTGATAGTTGGCCAATTGTGATACTTTTCCACTTACGCTTGCCAAGCCATTGATGACATCAGATTCACGACCTGCTTTGAATTTGATTAAATCGATTTCATTCACTCCGACTGCCTCAAATTGGTCAAGGGTATTGCGTATTTCCAATTCAAATTCGGATAGTGTTTGTCCGGGATAAGGAAGAACAATCAGAGAGAATTCTCCAGCATGTTCAGCAGCAGGGTGTGAAGCAGAAGCTTGAATCGCTTTTTCTGTTTCCACAAACTTTTTGAATAAGTAGGAGCTTTGACCGATGCCTAGTATATCGGCAAGGCCATCTAGCGCAGCTTCATCTGGATGCATGTGTGGTACGGTAGGGTAGGTTATCATGATTGCTGGGAAGCGAATGTTATTATCGATATGTGAGATGTATCGATCTGACTTAATCTCTGGTAAGGGCAACTTCATTTTTTCTACTACAGGTCCAGCGTGTATAGTACCGAAATATTTTTCTACCATTGCGAGGACTTCTTTTGGGTTAATGTCACCACCAATGGTTATGGCTGCATTATTAGGTCCATACCAACGGAGAAAAAAGTTCTTTAAATCATTTAGAGAAGCCCTATCAAGATCTTCAAGGAAGCCAATGGTACTCCAAGAGTAGGGGTGCCCGTAGGGATAAAGGGCGGCAATGGTTTTTTCATTCCACATACCATAAGGACGATTTAAATAATTTTGTCCTTTTTCGTTTTTAACGGTTGCACGTTGGATTTCAAATTTTTCTTGGGTGACGGCATCTAGGAAAAACCCCATGCGATCCGCTTCCAACCAAAGCATAGACTCCAGTTGATTACTTGGAATAGTTTGATAATAATTGGTGCGATCTCGGTTGGTTGAACCGTTTAAAGTACCCCCAGATTCTGTCACAATTTTAAAATGTGCTTCGTCGGCGACATTGTCAGATCCTTGAAACATCATATGTTCAAAAAAATGGGCGAATCCTGATTTTTTAATTTCTTCTCTTGCTGATCCGACATGATAGGTGACATCTAAATGTATTAAGGGATCGGAATGATCCTCATGGAGGATTAAGGTCAAACCATTGGACAATTCATACTTTTCATAAGGAATGATAATGTCAGTATCGGTTTTATTAATTTTCTCAACAAGTTTGGTCTGCCCGAAACCTAACCAAACCACAGTTATTTGAAATACTGTTGTTAATAAGAAATTTCTCATTTGTTTAGTTGAGTTAATTTAGATGATATAGTGTAGGGCAGTTATTTGTAGTTCTAAGAATGCCCCCTGCCAGCGCTAGGTAAAGTCCTCTATTTATCCAAAAACATAAATATAGTATAAAACCCCAACGATATATTTACTTATCGCCCAGAATATTTAAATTAAATTTACCGATAGTGGGATCATGGTGCGCTTCGCGCATGATCGCTTCCATCTCAGCTATCTGCTCGGGGTATTGATCACTTATATCGGTTTCTTCACGCGGGTCTTTACTCAAATCGTAGAGGGCTGTGGTCACATTCCCTTTTTGCAGATCTTTTCGAATGGCTTTCCACCGTTTTTTGCGCACCGCTTGTTGCCCACCGTAGGCTGGAAACTCCCAATAGAGGTAGTCATGTTCTGATTGTTTTGTTCCATGAAGCGTGGGTAGAAAACTAATTCCATCGCGTTGTTCAGTATCCTCATATCCTACTACTTCCGCCAATGTGGGAAAGACATCCCAAAAGGCAGATACATGCGTAGTTATCGTATTGGCTGCAATTCGATTGGGCCAAGTGGCAATCATGGGTACACGAATGCCCCCTTCGTGTGTAAATCCTTTTCCCCAACCTCTTCCCGTATTGAAAGGGCCAGCACTATTGAAGTGATGTGGATCTACGCCACCAATATTATAAGTGGGTCCGTTGTCACTTGTGAAAATAATTAAGGTATTGTCATACAATCCCAGGGCTTTAAGTTTATGAACGAGCTCTCCCACTTGTTGATCGAGCAAATTAATCATGGCAGCGTAAGTGGCTCTTGGATATTGATTGGGAAAGTAACTCTGACCTCCTGTATACGGTAATTCGGCTCCTATTATTTCATGGTATTTGGTTTGATATTTTTTTGGTATTTGTAACGGCAAATGCGGTAGCGGCGATGCATAATAAAGAAAAAATTGATTTTCTTTATTTTTATCAATGAAATTAAGGGCCAGTTCATGCATCAAAGAAGGTGCATACGCGCTTTGCTCAAAAGGACTATAGGATTTGGAATCATTGGGATCAACTAAAGAATCTAATGACATGCCTGGCGAAATTAGTTCATTATTCAGCCCTATTTTTTGTTCATTTTTCCATAAATGTTTGGGATATAAATTGTGTGCTTGTCTTTGGCAATTATATCCATAAAAATAGTCAAAGCCCTGCTTGTTTGGGGCACCATCGGTTCCGGGAGCACCCAAGCCCCATTTACCGACTAAGCCCGTGATGTATCCACTCTCTTGTAACATTTCTGCTAAAGTAAAAGTAGTATCTGGAATGGGTCTTTGACCCTCCAATGAGGCATCAGCAACGGCTGCGGCATAATTCCAAACATCCCCCCGCTCAGCCCATTCATCGTTTCCTCTTATGTAAGCATGTCCTGAATGCAGCCCGGTGAGCAGCATGTATCTACTGGGCGCACAAAGTGGTGAGCCACTGTAATGCTGAGTAAACCTCATACCATCACGTGCAAGTGCATCAATATGGGGTGTTTGGATAATTTTTTGGCCATATACTCCCAGTTCTCCATATCCTAAATCGTCGGCAAGGATATAGATAATATTAGGTTCAGTCAAATTTACTTCGACTGAATGACACTGAAATAAGGTTGTAATCAGTAATAATATGAGGGGTAAGAATGAATTTTTCATCCGGTTAGAAGAGTATTATTTTTTAAATTTATGCTGCCTAAAGAGTAATTTCATATTTCAAATCTAGTTTATAAGGGATATAAAGAACTATCTTCTTGTCCTCTCGCCAGTAGATACGTCATTAAATCTACAATCTCTTGTTCATTGAGGCGATTTAATAAAGCAGGAAACATTTGTGATTGTCGGGAGCGTTTTTTTTCTTTTATTGAGGAAAGATGAATTTTGGTCACCTTTTCGGGAGTGAAAGGGTTTAGCATGACCAATAGAGAATCGCTCGTTTCTTCTATTATTTTGGCTAACCAACGATCTCCGTTATTTAGATGAATTTCACTCATCATATATTGATCTGATATTTCCGCATCCGGATTGATGATGGCATGGGCTATGTCTTTGACCGTAAATCTTGATGCCAATTGGGTCAGATCTGGGCCCATGTTATTTCCCTTGTTTTGAATACGGTGACAAGCTTGACATAACGCGGCCTCAAACATATGCTGTCCGTTGATGTAATTTGGAATGATTTTTTTATTTTTCATTACATCTTCAACTTCTTCAACTTTCCAATTTTTTCCGGGCCCTTTGGGTACAGGAAGGTTAGCTAAAACATTTTGCCCATATTGGCCTAGCTGATAGCCCGACATTTTTTCAAATTTTGGTCGTTCGCCTTTTGGTAAATGGTCAAGTGCATTAGAGAGTATTTTCAGTAAATATCCACGGTAACTATTGCCACCCTCTCGATCCCAGAATTCATTGAACCCATTGAAGTATTCATTGCGTAAATCGGTATTCCATCCAAATTTGTAATGAGAAAGTGCCGATGTGAGGGCTATTTTGTAACCGCTGGGCGTTCTATTTCGCATGGCTTTGACCGCAGGGCCGTACATCTCACTTCTTTCTGCAAGGCTGTCTGAAATAAGTATTTTTAATCGCTCTTCATCTATTTCGGACCAGAGGGTCATTATTTTCTTAACCCAAATTGAATTTCGAGTTTTATTGAAAAGTGCAGCTAATTCTTCATTGATAAATTGATTTTTTGATGGAAAAATAGATAACCATTGGTTTTCTAAAGGAGCTGTATTGAGATCATTGTTTCGGATGATCAAAAGCGCCTCTGCTCTGAGAATAGTCAGCTGTTTCGATGGAGTGAGTTGTTTGGTTTTGACCTCACTCAGTAGGTGAAAAAGTTGTTGCTGTAGTACGTGGTTGTCGGATCTAGCAACCGCCAAGGCATATGCTACTTTTTTAGCAAATTCAGTATTTGGCTGTATGTATGATGCCCATGTTTTAACGCCATGATTCTCCAAGGCAATTCTGGCACTGTGAGCAATATAGCGGTCACTGTTTCCAATATTTTCCCAAATTAAATCATAATCAGCGACTAAACTGGTATCGTGATAGCTATCCAGTAATCTTCTTAGTTTAAGTGCTTTTGTTGGCGTTTCTTTTTCTTCTTTTTGATCATTTTTATCTGACCAAACTCGATAAAGTCCAGAGGCTAGTCTTCGGCCACCAGTTGTAAAATACATTGCTCCATCAGCTCCAAAGGTTAGATCAGTAAGTGGGAGGGGAACCCCATTAAGAAATTCTAATGACGTGGCTGTATAGCTGGCTCCTGATGATTCTAATTCGATGTGATACATGGTTCCAAAACTCCAGTCGCAAACGAATAAACCCTTATTGAATGGAGGAGGAAAATGACTTGCTGCTGCAGAGACGACTCCTGTCGGACTTCCTTGTCCGATGTCTAGTATACCTGGCAAATTATCTGGATAATATTTTGGCCATTTGGCTGATCCCGTTCTCCAGCCAAATTCTGAACCTGACGTTACATGGCATACCCGTAGAGGACGGTACCACGGCAGACCCAGATCCCACTCCATGTCAGAGTCAAAAGTGAATAATTCGCCTACTTCATTGAAGGCGATGTCATAGGCATTGCGGTAACCAGAGGAATAAATTTCCCAAAAGCTGCCTAAACTATCTGTCCTTGCAATCCATCCACCTGGCGCTTGACGATCGGTCGCGTGACCGTTGGGATCCTTCATAGTCCCTATTAATCTGTCCTCAGCCCAGGGGCTGTATGCGCTAGAAGTATAACTGTTTGGTAAATTGGTGTGATTACCCACAATTACATAAATCAAATTATCAGGACCAAGTTGTATTCCGTGAGGCCCATGTTCGCCCCATCCATCTAATTGTTGTAAAAAAAGTGCCGAATCGAGTTGACCATCTTGGCTGCTATCAAACAATCTGTACAAGCCGCTGTTTTGAATATTGCGATCATTCATCATTACATATAGACTGTTGTGAGACCAGAGTAACCCTTGGGCTTTACCCAAATGCTTGAAATCAAGCGGAGTCACTTGAATAGAGTCTTTGCTACCTATTTCTGGCATGTTCAACCAATATATTTTACCATATTGATCGGAGGAAATAAATAAATCTTCTTTTACGTGTGTTAGAGATACCCAGGAACCCAGGCTATCCGCACTAGGGGCAAGTAGTTTTTCTATTTTGAATCCTTGAGGGACCTCGATATGGGTACGGTTATTGTATGGCTCTTGACAAGAACAAAAAAAAATGATCAGGGATAAAATTAATTGGATTGTTTTCACAAGATTCTCCATTATGTCCAAGAAATATTTACGAGGGAACATTTAAAAATTTATATTTGACAGTAATTAATTCTTTAATCGTAATCTTAATTAACATTAATATCGCTAGAAATAATTGAAAATTCAATAAAACTGACATGAACATAAAAAGCAGATTATTCTACGGGAGCTGTTTTGCTCTAATCACAACAGCACTTTCCTTTAGTATTCGAGCAGGAATTCTACCCCAGTTGGGACAAGAATTAAACTTAACAGCGGAAGAGTTGGGGTATATCAATTCAATGTGGTTTCTTGGATTTCCCATATCTATGGTCATTGGAGGTTTAATATATCATAAGGTGGGTGGTGCCAGAATTATGCAATTTGCAGTTTTTGCGCATGGATTAGGCATTTTACTTACCATTTATTCTGGGAGTTATTTGGGTTTGCTTATTTCTACCCTGTTGATAGGCTTGGGTAATGGATGTACTGAGGCCGCTTGTAACCCCATGATTGCAGATGTTTATGAAGGTAGTTTGATGAGTAAAATGATGAATCGTTTTCATATGTGGTTTCCAGGTGGCATTGTGATAGGGAGTCTTTTATCGCAATTTATGGCTGGAATGGAACTGAGTTGGGAAATGCAGATTTGGGCAATAATGATTCCTACCCTGATCTATGCTTACCTCTTCTTTGGTCAGTCCTGGCCTCAGGCGAAAGTCAAGGAAGCAGCAACGATATCAGTTAATTTTAGTGCCATGCTCAGTCCTTTATTTATTTTTATGATGGTGTGTATGGCATTGACAGCGATCACAGAATTTGGTCCCCAACAATGGGTCGGCTTGATTTTAGCTAAAAGTGGCGCACAACCTATGATTATTTTAGCATTAGTTACAGGGTTGATGGCAGTGGCCCGATTTTTTGGAGGAGAGATTGTCCATAGATTTGATCAGACAGGTGTGCTTTTAGGTTCTGCTGTTTTGGCGACTATTGGGATATATCTTTTCAGTACTCAAACTGGGGTCATGTCCTATGTTGCGGCGGTATTTTTTGCTTTGGGGGTAGCCTATTTTTGGCCTAACATGATCGGATTTATAGCGGATAAAATACCAAAAAGTGGTGCCCTTGGTATGTCTATCATAGGTGCAGTAGGTATGTTTTCTACTTCAATTTTTCAGCCTATTATAGGGAAATGGATTGATTCGGATAAAACAGCTACGGCTGCCTTAGGATTGACAGGAGATGAATTAGAATTGGTGGCTGGTCAAGCTACCTTAGGAACAATGGTTGTGCTTCCTGCGACATTAATTGTGCTGTTCACCCTACTTTTCTTTTGGGTAAAGAAATGAAACCTCTAAACAGTATAGGAGATATAATTAGTTCATGAAAAATAATAGTTATATAATTGAATGGTCTTTGAAAGCAGCCTCTTCATGTTTTGTTGACATTACATCAAGGCTTGTTTCCAGTCATTGATAAGATCATCCATATGCTCAATCCCTAAGGAAAGTCGAAGTAGATTTTCAGGAGTTTGACTTTCTACCCCTTCTACGGATTTCCGATGCTCTACCAGACTTTCGACTCCGCCCAAACTGGTAGCTTGTGTAAAAAGTTTGAGCCTATTGGCTATGGAAAGCGTTTGAACCTTATCTGCATTGATCAGTAAAGAAAGCATGCCTCCGAAACCTCCTTTCATTTGTTGCACTGCGATTTCATGATTGGGATGATTTTTTAAGCCTGGATAGAGTACCCGCTGAACCTTTGGATGTTCGACCAACCAATCTGCTAATTTTTGCGCATTCTCCGTTTGCTTAGTGACTCTAAGATGCAATGTTTGTATGCCTCTGGAAATAAGCCAACAGTCAAATGGGGATGGGATGGCACCCATCTGTACTTGAATAGATTGGATCCGAGTTGCTAAGTCTCCAGACCCTTTGAGAATGATACAGCCTCCTAAAACATCACTATGTCCTCCCAAATACTTAGTCGTTGAATGGACGACGATGTCAGCGCCAAGGTCTAAGGGGTTTTGAAGGACGGGGGTGGGCCAAGTATTGTCGACGGCAATCAATGCTTGATGGGCATGGGCCAATTTACTCAAGCTTTGAATATCTGATATTTTGAGTAGCGGATTAGACGGGGATTCAACCCAAATGAGACGGGTGTTTTGGATTAAGGCATGCGAAACGGCCTCTATGTCTGACATATCGACAAAACTATAGGAGAGACCCCACCTTGAGAATACCTCCTTCATGAGGAGATTAATGTTAAAATAAATATCATCGGGTAGTATGACGTGATCACCGGTTTTTAAACTTTGAAATACGGCGCTGATGGCAGCCATACCTGATCCAAAAGCAAAACCAGCTGTACCGTTTTCAAGGGATGCAATGCTTTTTTCTAGGGCTCTTCTATTGGGATTATCATTTCTACTGTATTTGTACCCCTCTCGATATTGACCTTCTTTATTTCTTTCAAAAGTTGAAGATAAGTAAATAGGTGGACTTACAGCGTGTACTTCACTCTTGATATTTTGAGTACTTTTTAAGGCACGCGTTTCAAATTTTAACGGGTTATTTTTTTTTGGCACGTTGTTCTTTAAGTCAATGTAGTAAAAAGAGAATGATCCTCTATCCTGTAAATCAATTATCTGCTACCAACATTTGTCGCAGTGGCTCTGAAGCTGGATAAAGTTAATTATTTTGGATGATTTCACAAAGAATTAAAGCGCGGAGAGCACACCTCGAATGTTCCAATTAATGCTTATTTGGTTATTGGTACGCAATCTAAAGTTGCTCCAATTATCCTCCATGCCACTGTACTCCCAATCTCCATTTACGAGGGCCGGTCCAGCATCACAACCAATAACCCTTTGTGTTTCCTCTAGGGTATACCTCAGACTGATCCAAAGATCAGAATCATCTATCATTAAACCCTCAGTTAAATCATATGTATTCCAACTATTAACACGGCTACCCGTGATCAGCGCTTCGTACAATAGGCTTTGAGGTTCATTACTTGATCGCTCATTTTTATAAATTCTTAAGGTCAAATCATTAGGAACATGAGAGATGTAAAATTGAACAGATTCGAGGTTACGACCACGATAAGTCAACAAGTCCCTGCTTTCAAAACGAATACTGGATTCATGAAGGCCTTCAGGAATTTGAGGAGCTGAGATATTCACCCCATCATAGTGCATGAGCGCTTTGCCCTCTAAGGTAACTTCAACCGTTTCTTCATTACAGGACAAAGTAAAAAAAGTAGCAATGACCAGAATGATATAGCTTGTAATCTTAAACATTAATTATTTGCATTCAATAATCATGCCTAGTGACTATTACTAATCATTGTTTTTTTTGAGAGCCAGGAATTGAGTGAGGTTTTCTTTGGCTTGAAGGTCATTTGGATATCTTGCATCAGAGGATGACGTGGTCGGGAGTTTGGGTATATTCAAAGTTTGTGTTGGAAACGCAAAATTGACTTTTAAAGCATTTCCTAACTTTAAAACTTCCAATAAAACCTCATGCCTTGCTTTCAATTCGCTCGACCAATCGGGGACTTCGAAAAATATGTAAAACATAATATTGAGTGAATGCGCTCCCATGTCATTGAAAAAAATATTGTTGTGGTCAGGGTTTGTATCTGGGTGTTGATTGACGATTTCTTTTAGCCCGTCTATAAAAACCTCAATCAATGCAGGGGGCGTATCATAATTGATACTTAATGTAGTATAAAACCTTCGATAGACCCTCAAGCCGTGATTATTAATGGTGGCATCTGCCAATTTCCCATTGGGTACAGTCACCAACGAATTTGAAAAGGTTCGAATTCTTGTAGACCTAAGTCCCACTTCTTCGACGGTACCATCAATTCCATCGGTCGTAATCCAATGGCCAATTTGAAAAGGCTTATCAATAAAAATCATCACAGACCCAAAGAAGTTCTTGATGGTATCTTGTGCAGCCAAGGCAAAGGCCAAGCCACCTATCGATAAACCTGTCAACAACGGTAAAATAGAAATATTTAAGCTTTGTAAAATGGCCAATGTTCCAAAAGTCACCACAAAAACGCGCAATGATTTTCTTATGATGGGAACCAGCTGATCATCCATCGTATTTTTGGTTTGAGCCGCCTTCATTTCTAGGTAGAGTCCAATGAATTTGATTAACCTAAAAGAGGTAATGGTGAATAGTAAGGGAATGGCTGCCCTTATCGAAGTGGCTAAATAAAAGGAGAATGAAGCAGGTAGTTGAAGTATGGGGAAAACGAAGGACAGCAGTAAAATGATGATGAGAAAGCTCAAGGGCTTAATCAGAGAAGTCATTTCTTCTGCTGAAATTTTTTTAACCTTTAATTTTTTTATAATTCGATGCGCGTTATTCTCAATAAATTTACTTATTAATTTATGAATAACGAATGCCATGAATATGAAAAAAAGACCAGCTAAATATTGATTTACGGTCAATCCAAAATATTGATTGGCATGAGATGAATCCATTATCTCAAGTAGGATATCTCCGCCAAAGGCAAAAAGTTTCTTATGGAGTTGCAACACATTTGCGACACTTTCTTTTGGAAAAATCCAAAGCCCATTGATTTTCTTTAGGTACAATAAAGGATAATTTTCATTCAGTTTATAAATATGAAGTTGGGTGGTACTGTCTATGTAATTGGGATCTTTTGAAATTTTCTCCAATTTTATGGAGATACCTTCACCTTTGATCAGCTGAATAAATTTTTTGGGAAAATCCGTCGAATCATTGCTTGCTAATTCGGCACATTTTTTGATTAGTGAGGGATTAAAATGAGCTGATTGAGAATAAAAATTAAAAGATTTAATGGTTTGATAGGGTGTACTCAAATCAAACATTACAGTGTCCTCTGTCAAGGACTGTGATTGTCCAATCCCAATGATTTTAAAGCCAAAAAACAAAATAAGAAATATTTTTTTCATCTAATTATGATTTAAGCGATTACCTGTGCTGATACCTTTTTAAATTTGCCATACAAACTTAGCAAAAATGACTCAGTCAAATCCTTTTTTTAGCCCCTATGAAACTCCTTTCCAAATGGCACCTTTTAATTTAATAAAAAATAGACATTATTTACCCGCCATTGAGCAAGGTATCCTTGAAGCGAGAATTGAAATTACCGAAATTACTGAGCATCCTGATCCACCTACGTTTGAAAATACAATTGAGGCCCTTGAGAGTTCAGGAGTGCTTTTAGATCAGGTTTCCAATGTACTGTTCAATTTAAATTCTGCAGAGACTTCCGATGGATTACAAAAGATTGCGCAGGAGGTGTCGCCTTTGCTTACTTCTTTTAACAACGAGGTGAAACTGAATAAAAAACTATTTGAACGGATAAAATTTGTTTATAATTTAAATGAATCCCATTCAGGAGAGGAGCGCATGCTTTTGGAAAAAACATACAAATCCTTTGTACGAAATGGAGCAGGACTCCACCCAAAGAGTCAAAATAGATATAAAGAGATTACGGTAGCGCTGTCAAGTTTGGCACTTAAATTTGGTGAGAATGTGTTGGCGGAAACCAATAATTATGAATTGGTTCTCAACAATTTAGAAGACCTTTCGGGTTTGCCTCAAGATTTGATAGATCGGGCAAAAGGGCTGGCCATTGAAACACAGCGGTCAGATAAGTGGATATTTACTTTACAAGCACCTTCTTTTATTCCTTTTATGGAAAATGCAGACCATCGAGAGTTACGTAAGGAATTGTTTATTGCCTACATGCAAAAGGCATTTAAAGAAGGAGCCAATGATAATCGAGATTTGGTTTTGAATATTGTAAAGCTCAGAGCTGAGATGGCGGAACTTTTAGGCTATCAAAGTTATTCTAGTTATATCCTCGAAGAGCGGATGGCAGAAAACCCGAAAAGGGTACAGGACTTTCTAGATGATTTATTGTTAAAATCAAAAGAGAAGGCGATTCAAGAAGTTGATGAAGTAAAAACTTTCATGAGCACCCTTGGTGTTGACCATGAACTAGAGCGTTGGGATTGGGCCTATTATGCAGAAAAGTTAAGGAAAAATAAATTCAATTTTGATGATGAGTTACTCAAGCCTTACTTTAAGCTTGAAAAGGTGATTGATGGAGTTTTTAAAACAGCGCAGGAATTATTTGGATTGACTTTTAAGCTCAATGCTCAAATTCCTGTTTATCATGAAGAGGTCAAGGCTTATGAAGTTTGGGAAGATCAAGAATTAAAGGCTATTTTTCTGGCAGATTATTTTCCAAGGTCAGGAAAACGTCCAGGTGCATGGATGACTTCCTATCGAGGTCAGAAAAAAGTAAACGGCCAACGAATAATCCCACAGGTCAGTATTGTTTGTAATTTCACACCTTCTGCCGATAACCGTCCTTCCCTTTTAAAATTTGACGAGGTTAAAACTTTATTTCATGAGTTTGGGCATGCCTTGCATGGAATGCTCGCGAATACTACCTACGAAAGTTTATCGGGAACTAGTGTGCCATGGGATTTTGTGGAATTACCTTCTCAAATATTGGAAAATTGGTGTTACGAACCAGAATGTTTGCGTCTCTTTGCCCATCATTATGAAACGGGAGAGGTCATTCCGTCAGCGTATATTGATCGGATTAAGTCTGCCACCACTTTTCATGAGGCATATGCAACGATGAGACAATTGAGCTTTGCGATTTTAGACTTATCACTCCACAATCAAAACTATGCAGCTGCTCAGAACATGGATTCTATTGAGGATTTAGAAAAAGATATTTTAGCACCAACCAATCTGTTCCCCGATATCCCAAATACTAACATGAGCGTTCAATTTGCTCATATTTTTGCTGGGGGATACGCTTCAGGCTATTACAGTTATAAATGGGCAGAGGTACTAGATGCTGATGCCTTCGAATGTTTTAAGGAAGAAGGTATTTTTGACTTGAAGACAGCTGAAGCCTTTAAGGATTGTATTTTGAGTCAAGGGGGAACTCAACGACC
>CAJXAT010000054.1 GCA_913050055.1 uncultured Flammeovirgaceae bacterium
GGAAATTTATTTGGATTCAGCTACTCATAGCCCAGACGGGTTGGCGTACAGATGAGCTTAAAGTAGCCTTGGCGAATTATGATAAGTTTGATTATGATTTGGTTTCCTTACTCATTGGGGTCAATGATCAATACCAAGGAAAAACAGTGCCAGTTACGAGCCAGTATTTGAGGAATTGCTCAGATTAGCCATTGAGAGAGTTGGTGGAGATAAAGAAAGAGTATTTGTTTTATCGATCCCCAATTATGGATATACTCCTTTCGGTGCTTTGAATAAGGAAGGAATCACGACTGAAATAGCTGAGTATAACCAGATCAACAAAAGGATTGCAAATGATAAAGGAATTTGGTATTTCAGCTATTTCAGAACAAGGGTTGTCAGATACTGCTTTGGTGGCAGCAGATCAATTGCACCCATCGGCACAACAATATGCATTGTGGGTCGCCGAAATTATACGTGACCAATTATTCATTGATTCACTCCGAGAAGTTTTGTAACCCAAAGCCTTCCTATTTTACCACTTTATGCTGATTAATAGATGAAAATCATGAGAAATAGTAGTTTCAACTGATATAAAGGATCCTATGAATTAATTAAAAGGATAATATTTACTTCCCTATTCTAGTCCTAACTCCTATTTATGATTTTTAAAATTAAATGTGGATCTACAGGGCTCCTTTTGTTGCTTTAGGATTATCCGTGGACAGAATCAAGGTAGTTTGTGCTCTTTTAAATTAAGTTAACTCAGTGGTGGGATTAAAAAAAGAGTATAATGTCAAGTAAACTTAACATTATTAAAATGAAACTTAAAATACTTAGAATGATGGCAATGATTACAGGATTAATTGGAACAACTTTATTTAATAGATTTTTAGAAGGAGGTGCTTTGTTTATGTCGCTCATTCTGATTTGTTTGTTATTATCAATTTACTTTATGGTCAAAAGTTTTTTAACGCTCAATACGAATAAAGAGACCTCAAAAAGGATGTTGAAACACATTGGAGATAGTGGAACCTTAGGCTTAGCTTTAGGTGTTTTAGGAGCGTTTATAGGATTAATAACAGCTTTTGATGTCATTGAAGCAACGGGAGGAGCGGCTCCTTCCATTATTGCAGGTGGACTTAAAGTAGCCATTCTATCTCCAATATTTGGCCTTTTTACTTTATCATTTGCAAAATTGTCGATTTTGGTATTAAGATTAATTCAAAAATAAAAAATTTGAAATGCCTTTATCCAAAAAAGAAACTTCAATTCTTATTGAAGTTGTATTCTCAATATTATTTGGCTTCATTTTCCTGCCACTTTTTTACGAAAATCAAAATAATAATTTGATTTCAATCAATAATTTAGTTAGAAAAATTACACCGATAATCATTTTTTCGGTGCTTTATTTCTCGATTGCTTATGCGGTTCTTGAACTAATTTTTAAAACCAAAACAACAGTAGATGAACGAGATGATATGATCAACTCCAAATCATACAAATTGGGTTATCTTCTCTATGAGTTATCTCTATTTGTTTTTATTGGAATGCTTTTAACCAATTCAATATTACAAAATATGGGAGGGATCATTTTTTTAATTATTTCCCTACTTTTATTTGTGTCAATTGTTAAGTCTTTCTATCAGTTATACTTATACAGAACCTCTTAAGATGACTTTAAAAAATAATTTAAAAGAGGTTAGACACAAAAAAAACCTCACTCAAGATGATCTTGGTAAAAGTGTAGGTGTGAGCCGGCAAACTATAATTTCCATTGAAAGATATCGGTATAAGCCAAGTTTAGAGCTAGCCATGAATATGGCTAAAGAGCTGAATGTGAAAATTGAAAAACTCTTTTACTTTGACTAAGTGATCAGTGATTTAAAGTATAATTTTGAAAATTTATAATTCTATTTTTACATAGTAGAAAAGTTGATAGCATTGCTTTTATTAGAAATTCTAATCCCAAAAGCATATTCAAAACGCACTATTCAGTCGATTCATAGATCACATGAATAGGCATTTGTAATCTGATAGGCCAAGGCTTTTTTCTTTTGACAAGTTTCAATATTTAGCTGATTGTCCTGCTGCGGGAGTACTCTGCTTTATGAAATCCCTAATGTCATCATTGGCCTTTATTAAATCTTCTTTACGCAAGTACATCATGTGACCTGATCGGTAACCTTTAAATCTAAAACGATCTTTTAGCTGACCACTCGGATCTATTTGCCACATGGTATATTTTGCATCGAAATATTGGGTTGCACCATCGTAAAAGCCCGATTGAATCATCACATTTAAGTAGGGGTTTTCGGCCATTGCTTTTCTCAGATTTTCTCCTGTTTGATTATTGGATCTATCCCAGGGATGTACCGGACCAAACATATTATACTTGAGGTCAGTTTGATAATTGAGTACATTTTTGTAGTAATAGTTAACAGCGGGTGTAAATGAATGCAACCATGAGGTCAACTCTGAGTTGTAATCAGGACGAGTGCCGGCATTCATACGATCAATACCTTTATATCTAGAATCCAAACGTCCTACGGTATGGCCTTCTGAGCGGAGTAATTCCTTCCAGAAAAACCGGGCAGGTACTGCAAGATTGTGATCTAAAATACTTTGTTTCGAGAGGCCTGAGTAACGCGCCATTTGCTGGGCCACGGATTCCTTGTCTTCTGCACTGACAAAGCCTCCTTTGGCCAAGGTGGGTATTAATTTATCAATCGTGTAGGCCTCTACCTCTGGCAATATTTCGTCTAAATCTTTTTCTTGTAAATCCGGAGGAAGTTTCCCATGATACCATGCCGTAGCTGTAAAATAGGGTAATTCATTAGCTGCATCTACGGGCCCACTTCGATCAATACCAATATCGGTAGGTGAAACCAAGATGACTCCATTTAAGTACATCCATTGTTGTTCTTGGAGCTCTAGGGCCAAACCAGAAACGCGTGTAGTACCATAACTTTCACCGATCAAGTATTTTGGAGATTCCCATCTATTGGCTCTTGAAACAAAGGTATTGAGCCATTCGGCTAAATACTTAATATCGGCATTTACGCCAAAGAAAGTTTCTCGTTTGGTTTCAGGATCAGTGATTCTGGAAAATCCTGTGTTCATGGGGTTGACAAATACAATATCAGCAACATTTAAGATGGAATACGGATTGGTTTTGATTCCATAGGGTTGTACTGGAAAACCTTCGTCGTCAATTTTAAGGATGGAGGGCCCGGTATAGGCCAAGTGCATCCAAACAGAACCCGATCCAGGGCCACCATTAAATGAAATAACCAAAGGGCGCATAGGCTTTCGATCTATGTCGGTTCGTTCATAATAGGTGTAATGTACGGCAGCAATAGTTCCACCGTCCTCATCCCAAACGGGTTGGGTTCCTGTGGTGGCTTGAAAAGTTATTTTTTGACCTTTAATGATTGTTTGATGTTGGGAGGTGACCACTTTATCAATTTCAATAGATCTATCTTGTCCCGAAAGGTATTCTCCCCATAGGAGGCTAATAGAAAAGAGTATATATTTCATAATTATGTTATTAAGTCTTAATTTGAAAAAGCCACTTAATTATAAATCTATAAAATCTAATAGTAATTCATCTTAAAGATCTATGAAAGAATGATAGGGTAGATGAACGGTTTGTATTTGATTTGTTTTAAAATGATAGTACTTAAAAAGGGCAGCTGGGGGGATTTAAAATCATCCCAGTGAGAATACTAAAACTAACAAAATTTAAAATTATTCAAAAGTTTCATGAACATAATTACTGATCTTATGATACAACGCTTCAGCTGCAAACTCATTAGTGGGTTGCATCATTTCGTTTTGGGTAGGAAAACGGAGTTCAGTTATTGGTATCTCAACAGGAATGGCCCTTTTGTCTCCTTGAAAGGACGACATCCAAATGTAGTTCCACTCGTATTCCCCATTCACCTCACCCATATCTAGCAATTTACCCGTTGCTACATCAAAAATTTTATAGGTTGCTGATAAAATTGCATTCGAAAACTTTTGATTCAATTGTGCTGTGGCTGAAACATCACCTTTTATCGAACGTGTGCGTTCTTTACCATTATTATTGATGTATTTTTCTTCTCCAATGACGACCCTTTCTGTGAATTCTTGAAGATAAGGCTGTGCCATTTGTCGATCGACCTCTGCCCGATCGATACTTCCCACACATAAAACATCTGCGCCAAGTAATCTTCCAAAATTAGGCGCATCAGAAGGGTTCATAATTTCAGACTCCCTCAAGCCATTTTCTAACATGAGGGCATTCATTTGCGTTCGATCTAAAACCTCAAAGAATTCAAATTGCTTGGCATCAGTAATAAATTTTTTTAATACACTATTGACAATGAGATCACCCAATTGGCTAAAATCTCCTCCTGATTTAAATGTAGTAAACCCCATTCTCGTAACAGCTAATTTTTTTAAATCGGTATATTTTTTCTCAGCATCTAGGTAATTGGGTATGTATTCGTGAGCCCATTTAAAATGTTTGGCAGCTTCTTTATTAGATTTTTTTTGATTTTTTTTAGCCAAATGGATACCTTTTTCATAATGCATTGTTGCAGCCATTTGAAGACTTTCTTCAAACAATATTTTGGAGGCATTTATTTGATTTTCATAGGTCTCAATCTGTATGATTATGTCAGTATCTCTTCTTTTAACCGCTTTGAACTTATCAGGATGTAGATCATTCAAAACATCACAATATCGATTCATGACTCGGTATATGTTGAGTATATCAGTACGCTGAGTTACTGTCTGATCACTGACAAACGAGATAGATTTCTTTTGTAAAGCAGTTATTTTTTGTAAATTTTTGTTGATTGTGTTGGTGTAGTGGCTTATTAAAAAATTTTGCGCCTTAGAAATCTGCTTTTTATTTTCTGCCTTTTGCAAGGCCTGAGCAGTATGAACAAGCCCATCGTTATAAGCCCCTTTTTTAAAAGATTTCTTGGCTGCTTTATTAGAAATCTTGGCACTTTTTCCTTCAGTGATATCATAAGACTTCAACGAATAATTAGGCTGTCCTTTCAACTTTAAAAACATGAACATCCCTATGAAAAGGATCAATAACGTCTTTGATATTTTCATTTATTAAGTTGAATTTGAATTTAAGCTTTTATTTGTTAGCTGATAAAGGTAGATTAATTATTTATCAATTTAAGAGGGCATTTCTTTTATGAGGTACCATCAGTTGAAATTGCATCTTTTTATATTAAAAATGTATGATTGAATGGGTATCTATTTTTGTGTAATAATTTTTGAAATGGATGTTTTATTTAATGAAATCTCCTTGGCTGACAAACCTTTTAATTCATGAGGGAAAACCAACCAATTATGCGTTATTCTCAAATAAAAATCAGGTTGAATAGATGTGAGATTTCGTGTAGGCTTGTACCAAGGGCAAGCAATCTTACATCCTTGTGGCTGTAGATTGATATTTTTATTTGCTAATTCTCTTAACAAAGCAGCGATACTGCGTCCCGTATCCAATACATCATCGACGATGAGTATTTTTTCACCAAATTTGATAGTGTCAAGAAGGTCTGACAATCCTTTAATGCGGATTTGCTTTTTTTGCTCTTTTATATCGGTATAAGATGATATTTTGACAGGATGGTGTTGACTTTCAACTCCCAGGTAATCAAAATATTCATGTATAGCAATAGCGATAGGGCTCCCACCTCGCCAAATACCTATGATATGATCTGGACGATAGCCAAAATCAAAAACTTTCTTAGCCAACAAGAAGGAATCTTGCAATAGGCCTTCAGCCGAAATATAATGTTTCTGCACAATTAAATTATTTACAGAGCGACTTGGTATGCGTCATAAAAAAACAAACTTAGCCATGAATAGGATGGCGATGAGGTACAGTGCCAGAGAGCATTGATCTTTTCTTCCTGACGCTATTTTAATGGCAACATAACTCATAAACCCTATGCCCAAGCCATCAGCAATAGAATAACTCAAAGGCATCATGATGGCCGTTAGGGTGGCAGGTATGTATTCTGTCAGATCTGTCCAGTCCAGATCTTTCAATGATTGTATCATGGTGGTGCCCACGAACAACAATGCAGCATTTGTGGCAAAGGACGGGATGCTTTGCGCAAGAGGAGCAAAAAGTAAGCAGAGGATAAAAAGCCCAGAAGTTACCACTGCTGTGAGGCCCGTCCTTCCACCTGCTTTAATGCCTGCGGCACTTTCAATATAACTTGTCGTAGATGATGTACCTAGGGCGGCACCGGCCACAGTAGCTGTAGAATCTGCTAATAATGCTTGCTGAAGCCTGGTGAGTTTACCGGCCGAATTAAGTAAATTTGCCTGGGTTCCTACCCCTATTAATGTACCGGCAGTATCAAAAATATCTACCAAGAGTAAAGTCAAAATCACGGTGATCATGGATCCGTTCAAAGCTGCTGAAAGATCCATTTTCATCAAAACAGGGGCGATATCTGGAGGTAACGATATAATACCTTCAAAGACTACCAAATCCATCGCCCAGCCTAGAAGGGTTATGGTCAAAATTCCGATAATCAGGGCACCCTTGACCCCTCGTGCAGTCAAACCAACTATAAATGCGAAGCCCATTATGGTAAAAAGGCTAGACATTGAGGATAGGTCACCCAAGGTTAGGAGGGTGGAGCTTTGGGCCACAATGATATGGCTTCCCTTTAAGGCGATAAGAATGATGAAAAAACTAATCCCCGCTGAGATACCTAATTTTAGAGATTTTGGGATGGCATTAATTATTTTTTCTCTCAGCGAAAGAATACTGATGATCATAAAAATAATTCCGGAGATAAAAACAGCACCTAATCCTGATTGCCAAGTATGGCCCATTCCCAGTACAATGCCATAAGTAAAAAACGCATTTTGTCCCATTCCGGGCGCTAAAGCCACAGGATAATTGGCATAGACGCCCATAATCAAAGAGCCTAAGGCCGCAGCCAAGCAAGTGGCGACAAATACCGCTCCGAAATCCATACCTGTTTCTGATAAAATGCTGGGATTGACTACGGTGATATAGACCATGGTTAAAAAGGTCGTTACTCCTGCTAATACTTCATGCTGGATCGTTGTATCATTCGCTTCCAATGAAAAATAACGGGTCAAATATTTTTGTACCTTAGTATGTATTTGTACTTTCAAAATATAAAGCCCAATATCTTATTTTTTTGTCTAAAAATTTAAATCTATTGACATTTTTTAAATCTATTGACATTTCAAATGAATCATTCCATGGCCTAAGTAGGACGTTCCCTTATTGAGATCAAGTTAAAATCAATACTCACAGCAAAGATTTTAATTTCTCGGTAGTTATGTTACCGCCACAAATGATGATGACTACCGTTTGATTTTCCAATTCAGCGGCTCTTTTGAAGAAGCTCGCTAAGGCCACTCCAGCGGCACCTTCAATAATTTTATGGTGCTTATCTACCATATATTTTATGGCTAGTCCGATTTCACTTTCTGATGTGAGTTCATAATTATGGATTAATTTTCTACAGATATCAAAAGTGATGGCGTCAGACTCCAATCCTCCAGCTGATCCATCTGAGAGTGTAGGTAAAGGAGTTTCCATAAAAACGATTTCGCCTTTTTTAACGCTGAGATACATTTCCGGGGAGTTTTCAGGCAGACATCCGATGATTTTAGTTTTGGGACTCGCCTGATGTAACCATGTGGCCACACCGGACATCATGCCACCACCACCAATACAGCCAAGTACAGCATCAATCGAAGCCAATTGAGAAGTCATTTCTAAGGCCAAGGTCCCTTGGCCAGCAATAACATCGGGGTCATTATAGGGAGAAATCCAGGTTTGCCCAGAAGCCTTTGCAAATTTCATGGCGTATAATTCTGTTGTCAGTGCATCTGCTCCATGAAATTTCAGTCCAACTTTGTAGGCTTTTAACGCTTCAACTTTAGATGGCTCGGTATTCGTAGGTAAAAAAATAGTACCCTCAGCATTTGCTATTTCAAGGGCTCGAGCGAATCCTTGCGCATGGTTTCCCGTTGAGGCGGTGATCAATCCTTTGGCTTTTTCGGATGAAGAAAGGCCTAACATTTTATTCAATGCACCTCTTGCCTTGAAAGATCCCGTATATTGTTCACTTTCTAGTTTAAGATAGACCTGACCCTTATTCAGGGCACTTAAATATTTCGAGTAGAACAGAGGCGTTTGGAGCACTTGACCCGATATCCGTGCAGCGGCTTTTTTGATGTCAATTTGCATAAACCAATATTGCTCAAAAAAACTATTAAAAAAAACATATCATTTAATTTAAAAAGAAGTGGAGCTCACTTTCACGATAAAAGCTCTAAATATACTTTTGTTCTACCGTTAAAGTTGGTAAGAATGGCCATGAAAGGGCATAAGGTTTTGCAGGATTGTGTTTGGTAACTATGTTTGCTGTGAAGCAAGGCGTTTACAATGCTTCTAAAATATTTAAATCTATGGAACTTTTTGCTATTGATAGTCAACAAAACCGGTTGCCTTATGATGGCTGTGCGTATTATTACGGACCTATAATAGACCCTAGAGCAACAACCAGTTATTACGATATTCTGAGGTCTGAAATTGATTGGAGAAATGATGAAGCTATTATTTTTGGTAAACGCATCATTACCAAACGAAAGGTAGCTTGGTATGGGGATGCACCTTATGCTTACACGTACTCAAAGGTAACCAAGAACGCATTGCCTTGGACCCCCACCCTTGATGCTATCAAAGGGTTTGCTGAAGAAAAAGCACAGGTTAAATTCAATTCATGTCTACTAAATCTTTACCATACTGGGACAGAAGGTATGGCATGGCATAGCGATGCAGAGAAAGAGCTGGTCAAGCATGGAGTCATTGCCTCGCTGAGTCTTGGTGCAGAACGTAAGTTTGCTTTCAAGCATATTAGGACCAAAGAAACGGTCTCTATTTTCCTTCAATCTGGAAGTCTTTTGACGATGCAGGATCAGACCCAAGATCATTGGCAGCATCGCTTACCCCCAACTAAAAAGGTGACGACGCCTCGTATCAATTTGACATTCCGGCAGATGAGAGCTGAGGCACCTGTTTTGAATACTTGATTTAATGATCTATGATGAATAAATAAATGTTAGACCAAAATAACTCAGAGCCTGATGAAGTTTCATGGGAGGGGTTCAAAAACTTATTTGATAGATTTCTATAATTAAATGGAGATATTAGAGAGATCTTCATCCGCCTTGATTCATGGGAGTATATAAAATTGATTAGTCTGCGGAGTATGAAAACTTATGTTTAGTATCTTCCAGAGAGCAATCTTATTAATAAACCATTCATGTAAATTAAAAGCCTAAAAAAGTCGATGATCATGCCTGATAAGTCTTCATGATTATCTTTGAAGAGAAAAATTTTATATTATGAATAGCTATGTAATTCTTAGAGGTATTGTCATTTTCTCGTTGATCGCTTGCTCACCCACCCATGAGACGCGTATTCAAACTTTTCAGCGCATAGATACAGAAGTAAAAGCTAATGCTCAGGCTTATGCCACATTAGGAGAAGCTACGTCAACCATTGGTCATCGTTTGACAGGTTCCACTAATGGAGCACAGGCAGAAACTTATATGTATGAAAAATTCAGATCTTATGGCTTTGAAGATGTAGCCTATCAGCCTTTCGAGGTAGAAGCCTGGTCACGAGGAGATGTATCATTGAGTCTTGACGGAGTCATTATACCTGTGGTTACTTTAGGACATTCACCCGTGGTGTCCAGTGTGTCGGGTCAGGTAGTAGATATGGGCAATGGTTTAGCAATGGATTATCTGGCCTCTCCGGAGGCTGTGAAAGATAAAATTGCCCTGGTTTATATATCCATCTTACCAGACAGTGACCCCGACTTGAATAATCTTCACAGAAGTGAAAAAACTGCATTGGCCATTCAATATGGTGCGACGGGAGTTATTATTATTAATCAAGTAGCAGGTGGCGTTTTACTTACGGGCACTGCTTCGGTAACGGGGGAGATATTGGATATACCTGCGGTATGCATAGGTAAAGAAGATGGATTTGTTCTCAAAGAGAAGCTTAAAGCACGAGCGGTCACGGCCAGTATTGAGATGACCAATAATAGTGATTTGATCAATGCTCGAAATGTGGTGGCCACCTTGAGGGGATCGACATTATCTGACGAAATCATTGTATTGGGGGGCCACTTAGATTCTTGGGATTTAGCGACAGGAGCCATTGACAATGGGATTGGTTCATTTGCCGTTTTGGATATTGCTAGGGCTTTTATGGCCAATGGACTGCAACCCAAACGAACCCTAAAATTTGTGCTGTTCATGGGAGAGGAACAGGGATTATTTGGTTCGCGATATATGGTAGATTTGTTCAGTCAAGCAGGTACTATGGATCAAATCAAATACATGTTTAATTTGGATATGTCAGGGAATCCCAAAGGCATCAATGCGGGTGGAAAAATAGCTGATATGAATTTTTTTACGGAGCTGAATTTGGAGATACAGCAAATTGATACCGCCTATGATGGGAGCTTTTCAAACAGTTCAGGGTTACATAGTGACCACCAGATGTTTATGTTAGAAGGCGTGCCGATTCTAGGTGTGATCTCTGATTTAGATACGTCTATTTATGGTTGTTATCATTCTGATTGTGACGATTTTGATCTGGTCAATGAGTCCCACATCACAAATACTTCCCGATTTGGAACCATGATGTTATACGCTTTGGCCGATGCGGACAAATTACCTGCTACGAAGATGGACAGTGAAACTACCAGACAGTTTATGATAGATAATAACTTAAAAGAAAAATTAATAATTGGTGGTGATTGGCGTTGGGAAACGGAATAAAATGTTCCATTTAGTTAGCTTCTTTAGGCGGGGGATCTTTCTCAATGGATCGGGGGGTATAATAGAATTTAGGTATCAATCGAGCCGGATTGACATCCCTCCAATTTTCGATATCTAAAGTAAATCCCATGATGCCAGAGGTAGGTAAATTATTTATACCATTTATATGAAAGTAATTGATCAACGAAGTCAATCCTGGATTGTGACCAAAAATGGCTAAAACATCAGTTTCAACAGTGCTTCTAATAGTGTCTAACAATGTTTTTTGATCGGCATGATAAAGGGCATTATTCAATGTAAGTTTGTTCTCGTCGATGCCCCATGCGTCCGCTACGAATAAGGCCGTATAAAACGCCCTGCTGGCTGGGCTAGTGATGATTTGATCGGGAGGTTTTACATGTTTAGCTAGGTGTTTACCCATCTTTAGAACTTGTTTCAATCCTCTGCTTCCTAGGGGTCGATCGTGATCTTTGAGCTCATTGAAATGCCAAGACGATTTAGCATGCCTAATGATGTAGAGTGTTTTCATGAATTAAATTTCATTAAAAACCCATTTTACAAATAGGTATCTGTAATTAACAGGCCTCGTCAAAAAAAACCTAAAATGATCATTCATTTCAGGTTTTTTTAAAGCGTATTTTTATTATAGCTTACTGAATTCTTGTAGGACAGTATCCTCCTCGGTGTATAAGCTACCTTTTAATAGAGTTTCACTGACCTCATCAATTTCAAAATTCCAATCATAACTGTCTCCGAATCCACTTGTCCATCCGATAGAGATAGTTTCGTCTGCTGAATCAAACTCCCAAGTACCTTCATATAAATCATTGACAGGGTTTTCTGGATCATTGGAGTATGAAAAAACTTGTCTGATTTCAAAATCGCCACCACACTCAAATTTGTAAACTAGCGCATAAGTATATTCTTCTCCAATATCATTGGTCTCTATCTTTCCTTTAATCGTCACACCATCTTCTTTTAATAGTTGCCAGCTGCCTCCTAACAATGCTTCATCATCTGTACAATCAGGTGTCGCCTCATCGTCTCCACAGCCTAACAAGAAGAGAGTAGTTACTGCCGCTGCAGGTGCTAAATATTTAAGATTATGCTTCATCACTATTAATTTTGATATGTTTTGACAGTAAATTTACAATTTTTTCTGCTTTATCCAAAAATTCAGATTGAGGTCGGCCATGATGCTTTTATCATGATAGTCGTCATTCTCAACCAAAATGCCTGGAACTTGAACATCGAATAACAATTTCAAGGAAAATATTTCTCTAATATTATCTGTGTAAGAGATACCTCCCATGGGTTTTCCTGTGGTCCGGTTAAGAATATAAATACCACAATAACTGTCCTCTGCAGAAAAAGGTAGCCCTTTAAAGGCCGTAGTCTCTTCTCTCAATTTAGAAGTACCTACTATTAAAAAATCATCATGAACTACCATTCCTCTTAGAAAACTATCTATTTTGGAAATAAAAGTCACTTTTTCAGTCTTTAAATCATAACACTTGATTTCACCTGTTCCGGAAAGGAGAAAATAAATTTTGTCATCAAAATATACCGGTGAATGCGGCATAGCCAATTGATCTAGCAATATTTTCCCAGTCTCTACCTCTACTAGCAAACCGGTTTCTTTGGGCGTTTTTTTCCATCCAAAAGAGATATTAGTAGTATCAAACATTGTGACAAAAGCGGGTTTTCCATTTTTCATGGCCATACCATTTAAATGACACCTGTCCTCTGGTAAAAGCTCAGTAATAAAATCAGGTTTCCAATACATTTCAAAATGTTTATCCGCACTGACTGTACTGATACAGGAAAACATGGTGTTGATGAAATACAGTTCATTGTTCGTTCCAAACTCAATTTCATGGGTATCCAAATAACCTGTGTGGTATTTCACTTGCGGAATAAAAAGTTGATCATACCTGCTTTTTTTTTCAGGATAAGAAAGCGCTATAGTTTTATTACTTGCAAAGACATGGATAGAAGTTTTACTGGCCACGGCCAGTTTCATCTTACTTTTATCAACGGCAATACCCATAGGTCTTTTTAAGTTTTTAGCATATTTTATGATTGTTTTTCCATTTAAGGAACTGATGAAAATCAATTTTCCTGCTTGATAGGTACTGAAAACTAGTGTTGCTTTGATTCTCTCTAGGGTTTTTGGAAAATTTTCAGAGTAAAAGAAGAAAGGTTGATTGATATTAGACATTTTTCTTTTGGAAGTTGATTCACGAAATTATTTAATTGGGCAGATAAAAATCAAAGGTCAAATCGTTCATGCATTTGAAGTGATTTTTTGGACATTTTTCAAAACCAATTTTAGAACAAGGTCGACATTTAAGTTGTGTGTTTTCAAAGACGACGAAGGTAGTCCGGTAGGGATACATGCCAAGCTTTGGTGTGGTATTACCCCAAATAGAAAAGATATGCTTTTTAAAAGCAGCCGCTACATGCATCAGCCCAGTGTCATGTGTAAAAACAAAATTTGCATTTTTAATTATTGAAGCAGATTGATTCAAATTGAATTTACCGCAAGCATTGAATATGACCGCTTTTTTTCCTAGTTTCAGCTCGATATCTTCTTCACTCAATCTCTGATCGCTTTTCTTTTCAAAGAATTTATAAATTTGATCACCTATGGATTTATCATACTCATCCCCTAGCAAGATGATGGGTTGGTTGATGCGGTCACACAATTCAATCAAACGGTCAAGCGGCAGTCTTTTGGTGTAGTAGGTAGCACCAATCACTAGAGCGATGTATCCATCTTGATGGGTAATAGGGAGCCAGTTATTTTGAACTTCATCTTTTTCGGGGATAAAATAATCTAGGCCTAAGGTATCAGGTTTGATATGTAATGGAGTCAGTGTGGCCAGATATCGATCTACGATATGTACATTGGGTAATCGATCAATTTTAAGGTTCGTATATAACCATTTTTTGATATTGAGTTTATCATATTTATAAGCCTTGACTCCTAATCTTTTTTGAATTAACCAAGTTCTTAAATTGTGATGCAGGTCAATGATGAGGTCAAATTTTTCTGCTTTTAATTCTGTTATTAGATCACTTTCTTTGTTTATCAATTGATGAATTTGATCTATGTATGGATTTTCTTCAAGTAGTTTAGTATATTGTTCTTTAGTTGCAAAATGGATTTTCACGTTCTCAATTTGTGTTTTTAATGCCCTAATTACGGGAGTGGTTAGGATGATATCACCCATAGAGGAAAACCTAAGAATTAATATTTTCATAAAATTATTTTGATGGGTAAAGATAGCCATTTGAAATGCTTTTTTATTTTCTCAGAGATAAAATAGGTATTCAAAAGGAGGATAGACTAGCTTTAAGTGATTGTTTCATTATGATACCTCTGCTTAAAGTTAAAAAGTAAGACATCATGTTGTTATCCTAATTTAGCCTTTGATGAAATCTAACTAAATACGCAGGGCAAAAGTATTGAGTGTTATATTTATTGATAGGATAAAAATGATCGATCAGGAGTTCAGGCTGCCACTTATGGCCAATGCTATGGTTTTAATAAGGGGAGTATGGATCATTATTTAAGCACATAATAGATGCTCAGAGTTGCTATTTATATACACATTTTCCTAATAACCTTAGTGGTGAAAGCTCAAATGGATATTCAAGCTACTAAGGGTGGTCATTTGGTCAATTCGGCACAATTTATTTTGCCAATATCCAACGAGATTCAAGACGTTCAAGTAATCTATGCCGCGAAGAATGGCATTGTTTTGTGGGTCAATAATTTCATTAAATTTGGAGATGCTCAATCGGTAGGGTCACTCATACATCTAGATACTGCTTTGACGGTATACAGGGAAACACCGTTTTTTGTACCCTTGGGTTATACATTATTGGGATGGGATCATTCTTTAGATCAGATACAGCTTCTTTTTTCAAGAAAACAGTATGAAAAAGAGCTTTTCTCGGTTTTTAAAATAAATCTAAATACGGGATCCTCCAAAGAGCAAAAAATATCTACGGTTTTCCCTATTGAAGTAACACATTTTGAAGTATTAAATGATTTTATTCTTTTGGGGGGTACGACGAACCATAAGCCTGTGGTCGTGACCTTTAATAAAAGCAATAATCCTCAAGTAGTCCCTGGAATATACGGAAATGAAAATGAAATAGTGAATATATCAATTGACGATTTGAGTGGTATTTTTTCTGTAATAATGGCAGAAAAAAATAGAACAAAAAATTTGGGTTTAACCATTCATAGTTATTCACGAGAAAACCAACAATTATTTAAAAATAAGGGAGTGGCTACTCGAGGAAGAAATTTGCTCAACGGAACGGTGATAGCTCCATTAGAAAATTCACGCTATTTGGCAGGAAGCTTTTCCAGCAATGGAACGAGGCTGAGTAAGGGCTTGTTCATTTCCAAATTTACGGGAGATCAAAGGAGTTTTCTCAAATATTATGAATTTACTTATTTTGAGCATTTTTTCGAATTTATGGGATTGGCTCAAGAGCAAAAGTTAAAGGATCGAATTTTAAGAAAAACGGGGAAGGGGAAAAAAATAAATTTAAATTATCGCTTAATCCTTAATGAGATGACAGAAAACAAAGGACAGTTTATTTTGTCAGGAGAGGTGTATTATCCCCAAAACACAGATGTTCAAACCTTTAAACCTGGTTCAAACTTTGATCATATTCCATATTCTAATTCAGGATTTAACTATACGCATGCCTTTGCGGTCGCCTTTGATGAGGAAGGGAATATGCTTTGGGACCACAGCTTTCCTATGCAGGATATGTTTTTTATGAGTTTAGGAAAAAAAAGAGCAACATTCCATTCGGTTTTTGATAGACTTGAAATTTACACCTTAAATAAAAATAAGATCAGAGCAAGAATTTTTAAGGATCAAAAGATTGTCGAGCACGAGCTTGAGATTCTTGTATCGCTAGGTGTTGATTCGGATAAATGGATGTGGGAAAATCCAGAAGTAGAATCTGTCATATCATGGTACGATCAGTTTATATTAGCTTTTGGAAAGCAGAAAATATTGTCTTCTTCGAATAGTAGCAGCTCATTTAAAGAGATATTTTACTTAAATAAAATTCACTATGTAGGTAAAGAGGGTACTTAATAGGGATAATCTTTTATATTTGCATTATTTCAGATGCAAAAGCGACTGCTCTTAGATAGCCAACTTCTTCAAATTACAATTCAAAGATTGTGTCAGCATCTTATTGAAAACTATAATGATTTTTCCTCGGCGGTAATCTTAGGTCTACAACCTCGGGGCATATTTTTAGCCAATAGAATTCAAAAAGTCATTCAAGAACTTGAAGGCTGTCATGTTGAAGTAGGCTACTTAGATACCACTTTTCACAGAGATGATTTTCGAAGGCGAGGTATTCCCAAAAAAGCCAGTGAAACGCGCGTGCCTTTCTTGATTGAGGGTAAAGATGTGATTTTAGTTGATGATGTGCTCTTTACAGGTAGATCTGTACGGGCTGCCATGGATGCTATGATTTCATTTGGTCGGCCAACTAAGGTTGAATTGTTGGTCTTAATTGACCGCTTATATACGCGGCAGTTACCAATCGAAGCTAACTATGTCGGTAAGCACGTCAACACTTTAGCATCGCAATATGTCGAAGTAGGGCTTAAAGAACAAAGCGGTGACGATTCTATATGGTTAATGAATATCAAAGTGGAATGAACCAATTGATAAAAAACAACCTACTAGGAATTAAGGAGTTAAGTCTAGAGGAAATAGACTTAATTTTTGAAACTGCAGATAATTTTAAGAATGTTATTAATCGACCGATAAAGAGAGTTCCTTCTCTCCGAGATATAACCATTGCAAATATTTTTTTTGAAAATTCCACTAGAACCAAACTGTCTTTTGAGTTGGCTGAAAAAAGATTGAGTGCCGATGTGATCAATTTCAGTTCATCAAGTAGCTCAGTTAAAAAAGGTGAGACGTTGATTGATACGGTCAATAATATACTTTCAATGAAGGTTGATATGATTGTTATTCGTCATTCAAGTTCTGGAGCCCCTCATTTTTTGGCTAAACATATTGACTCAAAGATCGTGAATGCTGGAGATGGAACACATGAGCATCCTACACAAGCTTTATTAGATGCTTATTCTATTCGAGGGCGTTTGGGTAGTATTGAAGGGAAAAAAGTTGTTATCGTCGGTGATATTTTGCATTCAAGGGTCGCTCTATCAAATATTTTTGCGCTACAAAAACTAGGTGCTGAAGTAATGGTATGTGGTCCAGCTACTTTAATTCCAAAATACATTAGTACTTTAGGAGTTAAAGTGGAGTTAGACATAAAAAAGGCATTGAATTGGTGTGATGCTGCTAATATTTTACGTATTCAACTCGAGCGACAGAAGATGCCTTACTTTCCATCGCTTCGAGAATATATTTTATATTACGGAGTGAATGAAGAAATTGTTAAAGCACTCGATAAAGAGATTATAATTTTACATCCAGGACCCATTAATCGAGGTATTGAGATTACTTCAAGTGTGGCAGATGCTGATAATGCTTTGATATTAGATCAGGTGGAAAATGGTGTGGCTATCAGGATGGCTATTTTGTATTTACTAGCAAGTAAATAAAAATAATTACTGCCCTGTATAGTTGAAGGGTGTAATATTTCTTAACTCCCTTTTGATCTCTTCGGAAATATCAAGCGACTCA
>CAJXAT010000055.1 GCA_913050055.1 uncultured Flammeovirgaceae bacterium
TACAGGATAGTGGGAAAAAATCTACTATAGCTTTTTTTTCACTTGAGATGTCTTCTGAACAACTATCTACCAGAATTTTAGCTGAACAAGCAAGAATTAGATCAAATGATATAAGAAGAGGAAAAATTTCAGATGAACAATTCGATAAATTTATTGAAACCTCAAAAAATATCTCTGAGTTACCGTTATATATTGACGAAACACCAGCAATAAGTATTGCTGCGATGAGCAACAGAGCTAGAAGAATAAAAAGATTATTTGGTCTCGATATGATTGTTGTTGATTACATCCAGCTAATGAAGGGAGCATCATTCAATAAAGATGGTAGAGTTCAAGAAATTTCACAAATTACCCAAGGACTAAAAGCTATTGCAAAAGAATTATCTATTCCAGTTTTAGCTCTATCTCAACTTTCTAGACAAGTGGAACAAAGGGATGATCATAAACCTCTATTATCTGATTTAAGAGAATCAGGTTCGATTGAGCAAGATGCAGATGTGGTGATGTTTGTATATAGAGAAGGTTATTATTTGCAAAGAAAAGAACCAAGAGAAGCAACAGTCGAACATGCAGAGTGGCAAGCTAAAATGAATGAGGTTGCTCATTTAGCTGAAATAATTATTGGAAAACAAAGACATGGTCCTGTTGGTAAAGTAACACTTGAATTTGAGGAAAGAATTTTTTAATTTCAATTAGGTAAGACTTTGATCGAATGGTTCCATGGGTCCCTAAAATACCAATCTCTTTCGTTTGGGTATGATCTAAAACGCTTTCTGTCGTTGGCCGCAGAACGCCCAATACTCTTTTATGGGCCCCCAAATAGGGAAGGTCTTTCTGCTGAATGGTTCTTAAAGCCTCTGCAGAGGCTGTATTACAGGCTAAAACAACAAGAGAACAACCTTGATCAAACAGATATTTTACCCCTTCGAGGGTGAATTCATAAATAAGGTCAAAAGACCGCGGTCCATAAGGGGCCCGCGCATTATCTCCAAGATACAGGAAATTATGTTTGGGAAGTTTTTTTACAAATCCTTTGAGGACGGTCAGACCACCATATCCCGAATCAAAAACACCAATAGGTCCTGCCTCATCCATTTTAAAAAGAAAGAGGCCATTAATGAGATGGCCTCTTTTGCAAGCAAAGAGTTTGAAATATATTTGTATCAAATGTAAACATGATTCCCATGAGATACAAGTTTAATTGATAAATGAGAAGGTAAAAAATCTATGGATTAACGATGAATGATCCGGCGGTATTCATTACCCATTTGAAATATTAATAGTCCTTTTGGATATCCGGTTAACGAAATGCGTACCTCACCCTTATCCGCTTTCTGAGTGAATTTGATATCTACTTTGGCACCATCTAATGAATAAATGACGATTTCAACGGGTTCAGATGATGTTAAAAAGATGTCTACCCAATCTCCGGCAGGATTTGGATAGACATGAGAAATACCAATTGAAGAAACTCCAGCTATGGCCTGTGTTTATTTTCTATTTCGTGCCAATTCGACCCAATATGCTTGTCCATTGACACCTCCTTGAGAGATAGTATTCCTTCATTTTCATAGATAGGCCATCCGTTGTTAGACCTTAAATCCACATGGTCTATCACGATAACATAGCTATTCTCTAACATAATTTTTTCCCCATCATCTGCGAGCTTACCTGAAGACTAAGCCTTAGATATTGGTTGTAATCGGCCAGTATAACCCTGATTTAAGTGCAGAAATCCATATAGTATCCTTGAAGTTCAAACAAGGGAGCTCCTTCGATCATATGTGTTATATCATCTGTAAATTGATAGCCTTTCAAATCAACCGGCTCCAAGTTTGGATTAAACAAAGCAATAAATTCTGATGTACCTACTGTAGTGTCGTTATAGATTTGTATCATTAGAATATTTACAGCGCATCAACCACATAATCAGGTACCCCAATTCGATCATTCGTTGAGTTGTAAAGCATCGCAGTAGAGCTCGGCATCAAACTAAAATTATGATCTCCAGGAGGTTTAAATTAGGAATTGGTTAGGCTGTTATCAGTGCCCGGCATTACGTCGGTATCCGAAATACTATTATTGATGACTAAAAAAGTGGAAGATACATCTACCAAAAAAGATATAGATGTCAAGAAGAAAATGAATAAAAAATGTAGTAACATGATCATTCCTTTAAGTACTTCCAATCAGATTAATGGCTCATGGCCATCAATAAATCACTTTGTGTAATGATATGGACTTTTTGCAATTCATCTCTGATGAGAAGTGCTCTATTTTCCTTTGAAATTAATGATGATAATACATCTAAAGTATTATTAATCGACACAAACTGAAAAGAGGGATCCATCACCTGCCCAACGGATTTGTTCTTGATATCTGGATTATCAATTAGTTGCTTTAGAACTTTTGAGTCAATTAGGCTTCCCACAAAGTTCCCATTTTCAGTCACCGGTATTTGATCTATTCCTTTCTCATTCATCTGAACAATGGCTTCACCGACAGTAATGTTTTTGTCAATCGTTGAAAGATTTACAGGATAATTCCTATTCATTATAATATCCTTGGCAGAAGCAAATTTTCTTGACTCAATGAATCCATGATCTTTCATCCAGTTATCATTATATATTTTACCTAAATATCTGGTGCCATGATCAGGTAAAATAATCACCATGACATCCTTTTCTTTAAGGTTACTTTTGGCCCATTCTATGGCTCCAAAAGCAGCAGAACCACACGACCATCCCACAAACAATCCTTCTTCTCTCGCCAATCTCCTGGTCATGATCGCCGCATCTTTATCGGTCACTTTAACAATTTGATCTACCATGCTAAAATCTACGTTCTCAGGTAAGATATCTTCCCCAATACCTTCAGTTAAATAGGGATAAATCTCACTTTCATCAAAGGTTCCCGTTTCCTTAAATTTTTTGAATACGGATCCATATGAATCGATACCTAAGGTAGTTATAGATGGGTTTTGTTCTTTCAAATATTTTGAAGTTCCACTGATCGTTCCTCCGGTACCCATACCCGCAGCATAAACCGTAACCTTACCCTCGGTATCCAACCATATTTCTGGACCCGTCATTTCATAATGGGCCGTCCAGTTTCCGGGGTTGTCATATTGATTGGGATAGAAAGAATTGGGAATTTCTTCATTTAACTTTTGAGCAACCGAATAGTAAGAACGTGGATCTGAGGGCTCAACATTAGTGGGACAAACAATGACTTCTGCACCCACGGCTCTCAAAACATCAATTTTTTCTTGTGATTGCTTATCGGCTAAGGTAAAAATACACTTATATCCTTTTGATTGTGCTACAAGTGCCAAGCCCATACCTGTATTGCCCGAAGTTCCTTCAATAATGGTGCCTCCCGGTTTTAATAATCCTTCTTGTTCGGCATTATTAATCATTTTAACAGCAATCCGATCCTTAATTGAATTGCCCGGATTAAAATATTCAACTTTCACAAGGATCGTACCTTGGACACCCTTGGATACGTGATTCAACTTTACCAGTGGGGTGTTGCCAATAGTGTCCACAATACTGTTATAATATTTCATATTTATACAATCAATAAATTACAAAAATAGCCAAAAAATCTATCTAAAAAGAATCCTTGAATCTCCTTCTTTAAATAAAAAAATTATACTTCTTTTTTGGGGTTTGGGAAAATCTTCGAGAATCCTACTTAGACAAAATTTCTGGTGTTCATGAAATGGACCATGCCGAAGAATAGTGATGAATTTAGTTTGCTTTTTTTGAAGAGGGTTGCACTATCTTCATCTCTAAAACTAAATCCAAAAATAGAGGCTATTTCACGCTCAGCGGTTAAGTTCTTTGGTCTATGAATGGATCTCTCAATAATCAAGAAAATTATTTTCCTAACTTATCTTGCCTTAAATATCATTTTGATGTTATTTATTTTTTCAATTGAATTTAATAATGCAATTTTAACTAAATCTTAAACTTGTCTACAGATATGAGAGTATTAATTTTTAGCCTGATTCTTATCCCTTTTTTTACATCATACGCCCAAAACAGTTATATGCCCAAAACATTGGATATGAAGGAGCGGGCAGTGGTTGTCGATCGTTGGCTTCAAGACCGCATGTCCACAGTACTCCCAGATTTAATGAAAAGAACGGGCATCGATATGTGGTTAATCATCGCACGCGAATACAATGAAGACCCCATTTTAAGAACCATGCTCCCCTCCACATGGCAATCGGCCAGACGTACAACTATTTTAGTCATTTATGATCCTGGCAATCAAAAACCTTTGGAAACCATGGCTATGGCAAGGTATGCTGTTGGAGACCTCTTTCGCAAAGTCTGGGATAAGGAAACGCAGCCTGACCAGTGGAAAGCATTGGCTGCTTTGATCAAAGAAAAAGATCCCAAAAAAATTGGGATCAATAAATCGGTCACTTTTGGTCATGCAGATGGCTTAAGTGCGACCCACTATGATATGCTGACCTCTAACTTAGAAGATAAGTACGTAAAAAGATTGACTAGTGCTGAGTTGCTAGGCATCGGATGGCTTGAAACAAGAACGGAAAGCGAAATGATGGTATATCCCAATATCGTAAGGATGGCTCATCAAATCATTGCAGAAGGTTTTTCAGAAAAAGTGATTCAACCAGGTATTACCACAACAGATGATGTAGTGTGGTGGTACCGAGATAAAATAAGATCTGCGGGTTATACCACTTGGTTTCATCCCTCGGTCTCTATTCAAAGAAAAGATGAGGCCTCTTTTGAGCACCTTAGATCTTTTTCTGATCGACCCGAAGATGAAATTATTTTGCCAGGTGATCTGCTTCATGTTGATTTTGGAATCACTTATTTGAGACTTAATACAGATACCCAGCAACATGCATACGTTCTTAAATCAAGAGAAACAAACCCTCCTGATTTTTTGGTGAAAGCATTTGCACAAGGGAATCAAGTCCAAGATATTTTCTTGAATAACTTTAAGACTGGAAAAACTGGAAATGAGATTTTACAACAATCTCTCACTGAAGCTCGAGATATGGGATTAAAACCTACCATCTACACCCATCCCATTGGCTACCACGGTCATGCCGCTGGACCCACAATAGGTATGTGGGATCAACAAGAGAGGGTGCCTATTGCAGGTGATTATCCCCTATACCCAAACACAGCCTACTCCATAGAACTTAACAATGCAATCTTCATAAAAGAATGGAACAAAGAAATCAGAATTATGCTGGAGGAAGATGCCTATTTTGATGGCGATGGGGTACGTTATATTGACGGCAGACAAACAGAACTAATGACCATCCCGAGATCACTTACACCCAACCACTGATCCCTTACTTAAAATTAAACATTCATGCTTCGAATCACTCTCATTTGCTTTCTGCTCGTTCAGTTTTTAGAGAGCCCAGCGCAAAAGCTATCAAAGAAAGAAAAAGAAATAATTTCACTTGTTCATAAAAATAATGATGCGGCCATCGAGTTACTTGAAGAAGCTGTAAATATCAATAGTGGCACCATGAATCTTGAGGGAGTCAAAAAGGTCGGAATGCTTTTTAAAGGTCAATTTGATCAAATAGGAATGGATACCAAGTGGGTTGATTTGTCCGACCTGAATCGGGCGGGCCATTTATTCGCTGAAACAAAAGGAAATAAAGGTAAAAGAGTTTTATTGATCGGTCATTTGGATACGGTATTTCCTGAAAATAGCCCTTTTCAAAAAATGGAACGACTCCCCGAAGGTACCGTTAAAGGTCCTGGAACTAACGATATGAAAGGTGGCAATATCATCCTGCTTTTTGCCTTGATAGCGCTTCATCAAGCAGGGGAATTGACAGATGCTCAAATTATTGTAGCCCTCACCGGGGATGAAGAATTGACAGGAAAACCCATTTCTTTAAGTCGTAAAGATCTGATTGAAGCAGGCCAGCGAAGCGATATTGCTCTGGGATTTGAAAACTCAACAGGGTTTAATAATGTTACCTTGGCGCGGAGAGGTTCTTCAGGTTGGAAAGTTGAAATTCAAGGAAAAAGAAGGCATTCCGCTGGGATATTTTTGACCGGTGTCGGTGCTGGTGCTGTTTTTGAATCAGGAAGAATATTAAATGATTTCTATGAAACCTTAAAAGGTGAGACTTATCTAACTTTTAACCCTGGAATCATTATTGGAGGGACTGAAATTAGTTATGATGAGCCAAGTAATACTGGAAATGCCTTTGGAAAAACTAATGTAGTGGCACAATCAGTGATCATTGACGGCGATCTTAGATTCATTTCAGAGGAACAGAAAGAAATAACCCGAGCAAAAATGCGGGCAATTGTAGCAAATAATCTACCCGAAACCTCGGCAAAAATAACGTTCTTTGATAGCTACCCCGCCATGCCCCCTACTCAAGAAAATAAAGATCTCTTAAAAAAATTCAGTAAGGTCAGCATAGATATGGGACATGGGCCTGTAGAAGCATGGGATCCTTCAAAGCGTGGCGCAGCAGACGTCTCTTTTGTTGCACAGTATGTGGCTTGTATCGATGGATTGGGTGCTATGGGAGCTGGGGCCCATACACCTGATGAAACCATTGATCTTGCAACCTTTGAGGTACTTACCCAGCGTACGGCGGTGCTGATATACCGACTCATCAATGAATAAACAAATTGCTATTTTTTGTGGCTCATCTATGGGTTTTGATCCCGTTTATCAAGCATCTGCACAAGAAGTTGGACGTAAACTAGTGGCCCATAATTATGACCTCGTCTATGGAGGTGGATCCGTAGGACTGATGGGCGTAGTGGCGGATGAAGTACTTTCATTGAAAGGTCAAGTGACGGGCGTTATAACAGAAAAACTGCTTGCATTGGAAGTGGGGCACAATGGCTTAAAGCAACTACACCTAGTAAATACCATGCATGAAAGAAAAGCCTTGATGGCTCAATTATCAGATGGTTTCATTGCCTTGCCTGGAGGCATTGGAACGCTCGAAGAAATAACAGAAATAACCACTTGGCTACACTTAGGTTATCATCAAAAACCTTGTGGCATTTTGAATATTGCTGGCTATTACGATGCATTTATCACTTTCTTAGAACGAATGGTCAATCAAGGGTTTTTGGGTGCTAAAAGTAGAAATTTGATTATTATTGAATCAAATATCGATGATTTATTGGCTAAAATGTCATTAAATAACTGATTCATTAACCATTGTATTATCATTGCAGGGATATTAAAGAAAAACAAAAAAAAATGAAATTCGGAACTAAAGTCTTGCATGCAGGTATTGCACCCGATCCTTCGACAGGTGCCATTATGACACCCATTTTCCAAACCTCTACCTACTTACAAGAGGCTCCTGGAAAACACAAAGGATTCGAATACGCACGCACACAAAATCCTACAAGAACGGTATTAGAAGAAAATCTAGCTGCCTTGGAAAACGCAAAATATGGACGCTGTTTTTCATCAGGTATGGGTGCAACAGATGCCGTCATTAAATTATTAGCTCCTGGAGATGAGGTCGTCTGTACGCATGATCTTTATGGAGGGACTTATAGACTTTTTACTACCATCTACCAAAGTTACGGTATCGTTTTTAAATTCGTTGACCTCCAAGACGTCGAAGCAGTAAAAAAAGCCTTCAACCGAAAGACCAAAATGATTTGGATTGAATCTCCAACAAATCCTATGATGCGCATTGTAGACATCATCGCCATGGTAAACATCGCCAAAACCTACCATAGTTGGGTCTGTGTCGACAATACTTTTGCCACACCTTATTTACAAAATCCGATTGACTTAGGTGCCGATATAGTTGTTCACTCTGTAACTAAGTATATCTCTGGACATTCCGATGTGGTCATGGGTGCAGTCATCACCGATGATAAAGCCTTAGATGATAAAATTGGATATATTCAAAATTCAGCTGGTGCCATCCCGGGCCCAAATGATTGCTTCTTGGTCCTAAGAGGAATCAAAACTTTACACATAAGAATGGATAGACATTGTGAAAATGGGAGGAAGATAGCTCATTTTCTTAAGGAACATCCTTCGGTCGACGCAGTCTTTTGGCCTGGATTCGAAGAACATCCCAATCATCAATTTGCCAAAAAACAGATGCGCCAATTTGGAGGAATGATCTCATTTACCCTCAAAGAGGACGACATTGATGTTGCTTTTAAGTTGATGGAAAAGCTCAAATTATTCAGCCTAGCGGAGTCCTTAGGTGGTGTAGAGTCTTTGATTGGACATCCTGCCAGTATGACGCATGCCTCTATTCCAAAAGAAGAAAGGCTGAAATCTGGACTGACCGATTCACTCATCCGTTTGAGTGTGGGCATTGAAGACATAGATGATTTGATTGCTGATTTAGCCCAAGCTATCGAAGCATAAAAATGTCTAGCGTTTGATTTCAAATCCATGTGATAAATGAATATCACTGCTTATGGATGACGCTACGGAACAATATTTATCTACCGCCAAAGATATTATTTTTTCAGCCTCTTGATCCGTAAGGTCAGGTGAATTAATTTCATAATAAATGTGCACGTCAGTGAAGGATCTTGGAGCCTGCGCTCTGCGCTGACCACTCGCTTTTCCCGATAAATCATTAAGTACCTTGCGCCTCTTTTTAATCATTGAAACAATATCAACCGCAGCACACGCAATGATACCGGACAGTAATAATTCCATGGGGGATTGGGCTTGTTTTTTTTCTGGTCCATACATATCAATCTCTACACGGTTTTTCGTGCTATTTACTGTATAAAACTCTTCATCGGACTTAAATCCTAAGACCACTTCCATTTCCATTCTTCGAATTTACACTCATAATAGTCATTTAGCATGGTTTTAAATCAATTTTTAATCAAACAAGTATAAGTAAAAAACAAATTTTTTGTTTCATCCAAAAAAATTACCTCCAAAAAAAAGAAAAAAAAGAAAAAAAGAATCTTAATCAATAGATCATTGTAAGTTTACATTTTTTTATAGCATTGAACATGATCATTCCAAAAGAATCTAAACTAACCATTGAACAACTTTCAACCGTCACTGCAATTGTGGAAGAGTATGATTGTAAACTCCAAGTAATTGTAGGTCACCATAGAAGCGTTTACGCTGTCTTAGGTGAAGAAAGGAAAACAGTAATGGTAAATAGAATATTAGGCCTTAATTTTATAGATCGTTTTGATGCTGTAGATTCCCCCTTTAAATTAATGGATAGCAGTTCTGAATTGGCACAACACAAAATAGTTCTGGGAAATCATATCGTGGGAGAAGGACCTTTTGTCATTGCAGGACATTGTACTATCGATCCTAAAAATCCAAATTTATTTATTGAATCTGCTCATGCCGTAAAGGAAGCAGGTGCAAAAGCCATAAGAGGTGGTGTTTGGAAGCCTCGAACCATGCCCTACTCTTTCCAAGGAGATGATGCGTCAGTGAAAATACTTATGGAAGCTCGATCCCAAACAGGCCTACCTGTAGATACTGAAGTGATGGATGAACATCAATTAAGAATCGCTGTGGAGGCCAGAGTTGATATTTTGCAAGTCGGTGCGAGAAATGCTTTGAATTACTCCTTACTAAAAAGCATAGGGCAGATAACTCAAAATAAGAAAATTGCCGTATTACTCAAAAGGTCTATGGGCATGGGCCCTGTCAATGAGTTCATTGCAGCAGCAGAATACATCGCAGCAGCTGGAAATCCAGATATCATGCTGTGTCCAAGAGGAACCAATCCAACTATGGATGGTTACCGTAATTATCCAGATGAATCAATTACACCACTACTTAAAGAAAAGACGTGGGCACCTGTCATCGTAGATCCTTGTCACTCCGTCGGTAGAGCCAAATATGTGGCTTCTGCCGCGTTGGCGGCGATCGCATATGGAGCTGATGGTGTGATCATTGAGAGTCATTTAGACCCACAAAGAGGTATTGGAGATGATCCAAAGCAGTCGATACAGCCGGCAGTTTTAAAACAATTAATTACTGATATTGAATCTATTTGGGCCATAAAAAATAGAACTGTCATCGCTGATAATTAAGGATTATTATCCTTCGCGTATTGATTGATTTTATTCCAATCATCGAGAAATAAATCATTGACTTTTTTGAGATAATCAGGTGCTATGAGGGGTCCTTTAGGTACCCAAGTCTTAGGGAAAATTATGGCCACATACATGACCAAATGAAAAAAAGCCCACCAAGGACGGAACATTAACCAATTCAATATTCTATTTCTCCTACCTCTAGGAATGTATCCGACGTACTTACGACAAAAAGATCTGAGCACTAATAATTGCTTTTCCGTATAAGAGGTATGAACCTTGCTCAAGGAAATATTTTCTTTGGTATAACCTGTACCCGAAAATTGCGATATTTTATCAAAAAATGCCCAAGGTTCTTTTTTAAGCTCATTATGAAATAAAACTAAAGGTTTTTGTTGGGTGTGTTTTTCAATGACTTGAAGTTTTGAATAAAAATTCAAATGCTCTTTATCCCACATCCCCTGCCGATGAGGATCTAGCGTAACGAATTCTTCAAAATCGTGGTGCCAACCATTCTTAACATATCTACGATATTGAGAAGCAATCCAACCCCCATGATCTCGAAACAAAATAATTATTTTAACATTAGAAAAATGTGATGTAAACCATGCTACTTCATCATTAAACTGTCTGTCCATCTCACAAGAGACTAAATACTTTTTTGAACCCATTTTTTTAATGATCTCTATACTGCTTCGGTACTTGTTTTTTGGGATGTAATGAATTCCCTCTAGATTATTGAATACCTTATTTTGCAAATAAGTTGAAGCAACTTTCCCTAGGCCTACATGAAAATAAATCTCTGGCTCATTCATGCTGCAAATTTATTCATTTCATTGAGTAAATTATCTAAACTACCCCATTAACCTTTAAATAAATTTTGATCATGATCATACAGAAGTTGAGTGTTTCTTTTTGAATGATTGACCGTGATCTTTTATTTCATTCAATAAGGATGAAAACATTCGATGGTTTAGTTTTGTACCATGTCAACCGGAGAATATTCCTACTTAAGAGACCTCAATCCTGCCCAACATGAGGGAGTAATCAATGTGAAAGGTCCCACGATGATTATCGCCGGAGCTGGATCTGGGAAAACAAGAGTGCTTACTACTCGAATCGCCTACTTAATGGATCAGCACAATGTCGATCCTTTCAATATTTTATCCCTGACTTTTACCAATAAAGCATCTAAAGAGATGCGAGACCGTATTGAAAAACTGATTGGTCCAGAGGCGCGGAATATTTGGATGGGAACCTTTCATGCCATTTTTGCGCGCATATTGCGCACGGAAGCCACACATATAGGTTATACAGCCAATTTCACCATATACGATACAGAAGATTCTAAATCACTGATCAAAGCCATTGTTAAAAGTCTTAACCTTGATGATAAGTTATACAAAGCCAATACCGTTTATAATAGAATCTCTGGCGCTAAAAACAGATTAGTAAGTTGGAAAGAGTATAATGAAAATCCGATATATAAAGATGACGATGAGATCAATGGTCGCCCTGAAATGGGGCGCATTTATCGCATTTATTCCCAACGATGTTTCAAGGCTGATGCCATGGATTTTGACGATTTGTTGTTCAACACCAATGTATTATTTCAGGAACATCTCGAGGTACTCAATAAATACCAGCAGCGCTTTCATTATGTGATGATTGATGAGTTTCAAGATACCAATATTTCACAATACATGATCGCCAAAAAGTTGGGTGCTGTAAGACAAAATATATGTGTCGTCGGTGACGATGCACAAAGTATCTATGCCTTTCGTGGGGCTGATATTCAAAACATTTTAAACTTTGAAAAGGACTATCCAGACCTCCAGCTCATCAAGCTCGAACAAAATTACCGTTCTACAAAAAATATTGTCCAAGCCGCCAACTCATTAATTGACAAAAATACAGCACAACTAAAAAAGGACGTCTGGACCAAAAACGAATCAGGTGAACTGATTGAGCTCATTAAATCGACCTCCGACAATGAAGAAGGTAAATTAGTTGCTTCCTCCATCTTTGAGATCAAGATGCAAAATCATGCATTAAATGCCCATTTTGCCATTTTGTATCGAACCAATATCCAATCCAGAGCTATGGAAGAGGCCTTGAGAAGGATGAATATTAAATACCGCGTGATAGGAGGAGTTTCCTTCTACCAACGAAGGGAAATAAAAGATTTAATTGCTTACATCCGTTTCATCATCAATTCCAATGATGAAACTGCATTGAGAAGAATCATTAACCTACCCAAACGTGGCATAGGGCCCGGAACAGTGGAGAAATTATTTGTAGCGGCTGAAGAGCAAGGCGCTGATATTTGGGATATACTCTGCCATGCTCAGGAACTCCTGGGGGGCCGAGTGGCAAACCAAATTGAAGAATTTGTAGATTTAATTAAGAACTTTAAAATAGCCATAAAAAATAAAGATGGATATGAGTCGGCCTCCATTATTGCTAAAAATTCAGGTTTACTCAAAGAACTCTACGATGATAAAACTGTAGAAGGACTAAATCGATTTGAAAATGTTCAGGAATTACTCAATGCCATCAAAGAATTTGTAGATGACCAAGACCGCGAGGATAAATCTCTCGCGTCATTTTTACTGGATGTCGCCCTCCTGACAGACGAAGATCGAAACAAAAATAATGAGGATACAGTAACCTTAATGACCATACATATGGCAAAAGGCTTAGAATTTCCTTATGTCTATATCGTGGGGATAGAAGAAGAACTATTCCCCTCTCAAATGATGTTGAGCAGCCGGGCTGACCTTGAGGAAGAGCGTCGTCTTTTTTATGTCGCCATCACCCGAGCAGAAAAAAAACTCCACCTGAGTTATGCGTTGAACCGGTACCGATATGGAAGGTTAAAAAATTGTGAGCCCAGTCGTTTTCTACAAGAAATTGAACCCAATCTCATTCATGTCAATAGGAAGTTCGTAAGTGAGACCCCTATTCCCAGTTCAAATCCACAATATGCGCGTAACTTTATCAAGCAAAATTCAAATACAGCTCCCAGAAAAGCAAAGAAAATACCCGATCACAAACCCTCTGCTGACTTTAAACCCAGTGATGTATCTGATCTTAGCAGTGGCATGAAAGTCGAGCACCCCAAGTTTGGATTCGGAAAAGTCATCGATGTTGAGATCAACGGGACCAGTAAAAAGGCTAATATTGATTTTGATGTGCACGGTCAAAAGACATTATTACTGTCTTTCGCTAAACTTCGTATTATCCAAATATGAGTGCAGTAAGACGATAGAAATAAATAACATAAATCTTTAAAATTGTTTGTAGATATGGCACTTATCGAATGTGCCCATTTGAAAAAAATTGACTTATTGAAGTTAAAAAAGTAGGACATCTATGTCTAAATCAAAAAAATCACCAATTATTCTTCCTGAAAAATATTATCACCAATATTTCATAGAACTCCTCTTGTTCGTCCAAAAATACTCAATGCACTTGATGGGCGCTGCTGAAGAATTATTTATCCATGATTTCCAAAAACTTGGAATAGACGCACAATGCCTTTTCATCCGTTTAAGCAATCGCAGAGGACCTTATTTCAGACTAGATAAACTGAAGTATGATGAAATATCATTCCTAGAATCAGCGTCCAAGGAATTGGAATTATCGGGATTCATATCTAGAGAATTAGATCCTGATGAAAAGATCTTTAAAACTTTTACAAAAGTAGAACTGAAAGCGACCTATCCGAACCTTGATTGGAGCAAACAAACCAAAAACGAAGTCATTCTTCAATTAAAAGAAGCCCAAGATTATGCCCCTATCTTAACTCAATTCCCCTTGATAGAAGTAGTACGTCAAGAAGTACTGGAATTTTTAAAAATGCTCTATTTTGGCCGATACAAAAAACCAATGACTGAATTTGTCATCAGGGATATCGGCCATATTAAGCTCGAAGCATTGGATCAAACTCAATTTACCCCTTGGTTTGAAAACCGTCAAGAAGCACTAGCCGCTTTCGAATTGTATAAATTAAGTAGTTTAGTAAGAGGCGCTCTTTCAGAAATTAAGGCACTAGCCATACATGATGCCCTTTCGCTCATCCCCTGGGAACAATATTTAATGAGTCCAAAAACGCACTACATTGGTGATCGATTGTTCCTCTTGATGGGCAAAAAATTGGAGCGCGAGAAAGCCTATGAATTGGCCTTAACCTATTATCAATTAGCCACTAAACATCCTGCAAGGGAACGTCAAATAAGAATTTTCCATCGACTAGGCGAAGTTGAAAAGGCCAAAAGCCTAGCGCTCGATGTTATGGAGCAGCATTGGAATCCCAGCGAATATCTTTTTGCCAAAGATTTCCTTGATAAAAAAAATATCCGTATAACGAGGAGTACTTCAAAAAAATTAAGTGAAGCACTCTCCATTGAACTTTCGTTAAACACTGATCAGAGCGTAGAGCATTCTGCGCTGCAGTATTATAAAAAATTAGGCTTTCAAGGTATTCATGGTGAAAATTACTTATGGAAAAGTCTGTTTGGCCTGCTTTTATGGAATCAGCTTTTTGATCAAACCCATGGAGATTATCACAACCCCATTCAAAGGAGTGCATCAGATCTTTACACCAAATCTTTCTATGAAAAAAGAAAAGGGGAGATTCTGAAAATTTTAAAGTCTTTTCGTAGTAAAAAATTAATGATCACATCCCTCGAAGAAAGGTTTAAAGAAAAATATGGTATTGCCAATCCCATGGTCTATTGGAACCCAACAATCAAACCCCATTTGATTCAATTGATTTTACAACTCCCTTTCCTGGCACTTAAATTTATCCTGATCGAAATGTCGAAAAACATAAAAGATCATGCTACCGGCTTTCCAGATTTATTTATCTGGAAAAAAGGCGAATATCATTTGTATGAAATTAAGTCTCCCAATGATCACCTATCTTCTCAGCAATTGTTTTGGTTAAATTTTATGAAATCTAACGGCATCCATGCCGAGATCATTCGAGTCAATTATAGAACTGGAGCCCCTAGCAATTAATGACTGTTATTTGAAGCACGTAAAAACAGGTCCACCCAGCTAAATATGATCTTAAAGCTACAAATAGCCTCAATCAATTTTTAAAAATACGGGTATTGACCCATTTAGACAATTCTTCTAAAGATTTTTGTTAATTTGTGTACTGATCAAATTTAATCTATGCCTCAATCTAAAAATCCGACCATCGTACAAGCTTTTGTCCCCGTGGTATTTTTAGTCATTTTTATCTCTATCAATGTCTTCATATTTGGTGACAGCGCTTTAGACGGATCTAACCAGATTATATTGATACTCTCTGCAGCAGTTGCTGCCATCGTAGCTGGTCAGAATGGTTTTAAATGGCTTGATTTACGTGCTGGAATTGTTAAAAGTATCAGTTCAGCCATGGGCTCAATGCTCATATTGCTGATGATCGGTGCACTTACAGGGACCTGGTTACTGAGTGGTGTCGTGCCTGCAATGATCTATTATGGCCTTCAAATATTGAACCCAAATATTTTCCTTTTTGCAGCATGCATCGTGTGCATCATCGTTTCTATGGCAACAGGTAGCAGCTGGACCACTGCGGCGACGGTCGGTATTGCTTTGATTGGTATAGGTAAAGCGATGGGCATTCAAGAAGGAATGATCGCTGGAGCTGTTTTATCAGGTGCTTATTTTGGTGATAAGATGTCTCCATTATCAGACACGACCAACTTAGCACCTGCCATGGCAGGAACAGATCTTTTCACCCACATCAAGTACATGGTTTATACCACTGTTCCTTCAATCACCATTACCCTTGTTATTTTCTTGACTATTGGATTGAGGTTTGATGGTCAACTTGAAACTGCGCAAACCGACTTAATTCTTCGTGCCATTAATGAGAAATTCGAAATCAGTGGATGGCTCTTTTTAGTTCCAATAACGGTTGTTTTTTTAATTGTTAAAAAAGTAAATGCCCTCCCCGCCTTACTTTTCGGTGCATTAATGGGGGGTGTCTTTGCCATAATTTTTCAACCCAATATGGTAGCAGAAATTGGGGGTGGAACCGATGTGCGTGCCTTGTATATAGGCATTATGAAAGCGCTTTATGGAAGTATGTCTATTGTGACCAGTAACGATATAGTCACCGAACTTTTACATTCAAAAGGTATGTCTGGTATGCTTGGAACCATTTGGCTCATTATTTCTGCAATGGTTTTTGGTGGGGTGATGGAAAAGGCCGGCTTCCTCAGAAAAATTGCAGAAACGGTGTTAACCTTAGTAAGCTCCGTTGGATCTTTAGTAGCCTCCACCGTCGGAACTTGTGCGTTTTTCAATATCACGGCATCAGATCAATATTTGGCTATCGTAATCCCTGGACGAATGTATGCGGATACCTACAAAAAAAAGGGATTGGCCCCAGAGAATTTAAGTCGTACCTTGGAAGATTCAGGAACGGTTACCAGTGTATTGGTTCCTTGGAATACCTGTGGTGCTTACCATGCCAATGTCTTGGGTGTAGCCACATTGACGTATCTCCCCTTTTGTTTTTTCAACATCATCAGTCCCCTCATGAGTATTCTTTTTGCCTACGCAAATATTAAACTTAGAAAATTAACTTCACCAGATCGTCCACTATGACCTTTCCACGATCGATAACTAAGGAGGAAATCGCAAAACTTCCCCTCATCAAATTCGAAGGTTCCATTAAAGTGATCAATGATCACAAGGCAATGTTTCAAGCCATCAAGAAATTAAGTAGTCAAGACATACTCGGCTTTGATACAGAGAAAAAACCTACTTTTAAAAAAGGGCAATATCATCCAACGGCATTGATT
>CAJXAT010000056.1 GCA_913050055.1 uncultured Flammeovirgaceae bacterium
TAGAATTCATGATTGAAGATAATAGTGTCAATCCTATTATCAACTTAATCTCCAGCACTGACGATACTTACTGCAGCAACGCAGGATTCATTGGTGATGGTAGCATTACCGTTGCCATTACCGACGATGGAGGTGCAGCAACCTTGAGTGATTTTTCTGTTGAATGGTACCGAGGCAGACTTAATCAAAGAACCGCAAACGCAACTGATTCAATTGAATTTTTATACGATGATGCTGGTACAACTCCAGCAACAGGAATTGCATTTGGAGTTCCTTATGACTTTTCCTCTACGCGTGGTGATGCCGCCATAGGTGCTAATATATTAACTCTCACAGGGCTCTCAGAAGGTGACTATACAATTTACGTTAGGAAGAATAATGGGTCAAATGATGCCACAGGAGATAATTATGACTGTGAAACAATTGTTACCTACTCTGTAGGTAAGAATTCACCATTCCTAAGTGTCAAACATCCAGCAACCCCAGGTGATCTTACTAGCTATACTTTAGTAGATAATTTGAATTGTAATCCTTTGACTGGATCTTTAACAGTATTTGAGGTTCTTGTAGATGGCGTTAATGTAAATCTTAATAATGCAAGTCCTTATACAATTAATTGGTTAGAAATAGGAACTGGTGCCATTGCAACCTCTGATGCGGGAGTATCTATTGCAAACGATCAATTGACAGCTTTAGATTCTGGGACCTACACGTTCAACATAGAAAATAATAATACTAAATGTATTACAGATACGATTTCTGTTTTTGTAGATTCAGAAGTAGTCCTGCCTTTCTTATCAGTTGAGGCAATTAAAGAGGATATCGTCTGTGATGATGCTACATATGATCCTACTGGAGAAGCACACGCCAGTGTTCTTTTAAGGGCTGGAATTTTACCAGCAACCAATTTTTCATTTACCTGGTATACTGATCAGGCCGGTACAACTCTTCTGACTGAACCTGCTGGAAAAACCTATTTTTATGATTCATTGGGCAATGTGGTAAATAATGGAGATCCCGGAGCCAAAGTAATAAAAAATGTTCCGGAAGGCATCTACTATGTACGAGCCACAGATATTGTTACACCCAACTTTGGCTGCCTCAGCACTCCAATGCAATCGGTCATCATACAACAATTTGAGAGTACAATATTCTTTGGAAGTTCTCCCAACACGGATTTCATTGTTCAAAATTCTAATGATTGTGATCCTTCGAATGGATCTTTTGAAATATTAAGGGTCAGTGAAACACGTCCTATGGGTGAAGCAGATTTTGTGAGTACTACCATGACTGATTATAGATTTGACTGGTACGAAAGTATTTATGATGAAGCGGATACCGTAAATCCAAGCTTATCACCATTGGGGACATTTACCACCACTGCAAGATTTCCATCTGGGGCTACAGCAAATTTAGGTACTGATGGAGGACATAAAGCCACCAATTTACCCGTAGGCAGATATTTCATAAAAGCCACTAACATTTCAACCACAGGATGTGGTCAATCCGATACGACGATGATGCGATTTATAATAACAGAGGAAACCGATGACCCCACTGTTCAATTTGATTCAACAACAAATACCATTGATTGTCTAAGACCTTGGAATGATGGAGATGGTACCGCTTCCGTTAATCTTCCTGAAGATGAAAGTAGGTACTCTATTAATTGGTTTCGCGGAGATACTGTTGGGGTAATTTATGACTCCACTTGGCTTTTTGGCTCCGATGTCGCTCCAGTAAATTGGAGATATGACAGAGATGTCTATGAATATGATTCGACAATAAGAAATACAAGACTTAGAGATTTAACGGCAATTTCAGATACAATAAGTGATTTAGGAGATACAATAATTGGAACGGCAGCTCCTAACGCCGGTTCTTATACCTCTTTGGTAGGTTTATCAGAAGGATATTACTCAGTTTTAATTACCGATAAAGTCAGTCCCGGAAAAGGTTGCTATAACACTTTGACACTTCAAATTCTTAATAGCGAAGTAATCCCTTTTATCAATGTCCCAGAAGCTCAAATCACTGATAATATGAGATGCGACGAGCAAGGTACCGGAGCTATTTTGATTAACAGTGCGGACATTACCCTCACTACAGGCAGTAGTAATGTAGATGACTTTAATTGGCTCTTAACTTATGACGATGGTGATAGTACTACTATTGGATTGGATACCATTCCAGTAGTAACCTCTGGAGTGGGAGCCGCTTCTCAAATTGATATAGACAGTCTTAATTCAGGAAGCTACACCTTTATAGTAACATCTAAAGTGACCTATTGTGAATCTGAACACACCATTGATATTCTAGGACGAGGTGTCGCCCCAGTGATCAATGATTATACCCTTACCCCAGATTCAGATTGTGCCGGTACCTTACGTTTAGGAGTCATTGAAATTTTAAGAATTGACAGTATCGGACCTATCCCACCCAACTATAGCTTTCAATGGTATGTGGGTACTGACACTTTGGGTACCACAGTAGATATAACCTTTGGAGTCGATGGTACAACAAGTGTCCTCTCTAGTGTACCTGAAGGTAATTATACGGTAAAAGTAATAAATACAGCTAATGGTAATTGTGTCTCTACCCATACAATGACAATTGAGAATGAACCTATCTATCCTATTATTGAGGATATTTTCGTCTACAGTAATAACATATGTCCTCAAGCAGGTTATGCGCCAGGAAATGGTTTTTTTGAATTGGGTTCTATCCGTTACGATGGCGTGCCTATAACCGATTCAACTACACTAGCCAATAACTTCACTCTGGAATATACTATGACTGATTATGATACCCTCACGCCATTAAAAATCGATAGTCTAGCTCCGGGTACTTACTCATTATATGTTAGAAGTAATGATTCTCAGTGTAGATCTGAAGAAGTAACTACTTTCATCATTGAGGACACTCAAGTTGATCCAATTATTATTTTTGACCAAATCCAAGCGGACTCGACTTGTACTACCGTATCTACTTTACCAAATGGGGCGCTGGTAGCTACTGCAGATGGATCGTCAGGTCCTGGATTTAGTTTCCAATGGTCCTTAGCAGGTTCTAATCTTGGAACCAATGATACTTTATCTGATCTTTATGCAGATACCTACCAGTTGATCGCAACTGATTTGATCACAAAATGTAGCACTACAAGTACATACCCCTTAACTAATGTTCCTTTTGAATTTGATATTATTGATTACAGTATAACTGATCCCGACTTCTGTGATCCAACCAATGGAATTATTGAGGTAATAGAAGTCGATCGTATTAGCAATCGAGTAGGTGCTGCTCCCCTCACCTATCAGTTTTATGAGGAAGATCCAAACAATGGTGGAATTATTGTTCAAGACAGTATTATCAACGCCTTTACACAAGGCAGAGCAAATACTAACTATTTTTTCCAGGCAAAAAATACCGATTATGGATGTACTACAGAACCAGTAGAAATATTCCTCACCGACTCTTTATTGGTATTCCCTGAAATAAGCCTTGCTCTTAATGATAAAGGAGAATTAAATTCTTGGAATCAATACTCATGTGACCCCGCCGGACCAACTGGCCGACTTTCTGTAGCTGTGGATGGTGTCAATGAAAATCCAAACTTTACTTATGTTTGGACCAAGAAAATATCTTCGGGAAGTATTGAAATAAGTCAAGTCCTCACTACAACTTCTTCCGTAGCAGACAGCATTACCGCTGGCAAATATGAAGTTGAAGTTACGAACATTATTACTCAATGTTCAGATATAGCCACCTTTACAATCGGAGACGAAATTCAAAATCCACTTGTAGTTGGTACCTCTTCCTCATCCAATATTAATTGTGTAAACCCTAATGGAAATATGGGAGCAACAGTTCTAAACATTGGTGACAATCGTGGTTATAAAACGGCGCTCGATGCATATTCTTATTACTGGTTCGAAGGTCTCATTACCGAAGCTAACCCCGATGTGAGTTTGGCCATGTACACTGGTATGACCATAGATTCTGTAGCAGCGGGAATTTATACTGTTTATGCGATAGACAATACGACAAATTGTTTCACTTCCGATCCCACAGCACCCTCATCTATAGTCGAAGTCGAAGATGAAAGTACCTTGCCAGACCTTGAAGTGAATGTAGTCAATGACTTGACCATTTGTGATCCTACAATGGCTGATGGTTTTGCTGAAATCATAGACATTGAGGATCAAATATTCTTGTATACCATTGCTTGGTACAGTGGCATAGATACTACACAAAGCTTGCCTTTTCAGTATGGTACTTTTGCTGACTCGCTGCTCGCTGGAGATTATCTAGCAATGATCACAAACAACATCACTGGATGTGTGCAGTTTGAAACCTTTACCATACTAGACTTGACCGAAAGAGTTCCCGCACCTGATGCCGTCATCATCTCTGATAGAACACATTGTGAATATGGCAACGGCCATGCTACCGTTAGTGTTTTGGGTGAAACAGAACTCTATGAGTTTAATTGGTATTTCGAAGCTGATCCTCGAACAGTATCATTTACCGGAAATGAAATAGATCAACTCGATACAGCTACCTACAGGGTCGTTGCACAGAATTTAATTACCACTTGCTACTCGGAAGCAACTCAAATTACAATTAATAATGCTATCTCTGACCCTGCTTACAGAGTAGAGGTGAACAACTCATTATGCAATAGAACTGAAGATGGATCAACCAATCAATTCACAGGAGGTGCATCTATTGTATTTGAAGAGTACCATACCATTGATTCAATTTCATGGATCAATGAACAAGGAGAAGAAATTAATTTTGGAGATCCTAAAGCGTTTGCGCTCGGTAATGCTGCTCCTGGTAAATATACCGTATATTTTAAGCCAGAAAATGGTTGCTTATATGAGTCTGACTTTACAATTGATGCTAGTATTACCGTCTATAATGGTCTATCAGTCAATGACGATGGGAACAATGACTTCTTTCTTATTGATTGTGCCGACCTTTTTGAAAATAATAATGTTAAAATTTTCAATATTGAAGGTGATTTAATCTATGAAGTAGATGGTTATGATAACCTCAACATTCGATTTGAGGGTTATGGAAATATAGGTAACAGCACCGATGAATTACCTGTAGGTTCTTATTATTATATGGTTGATAAAGGTGATGGGAGCAGAATTTCTGATGGATTTTTAGAATTAGTTAGGTAGTTTTGTACACTTTGGTAATGAAAAAAATAATTTTACATATAAGTATGATGATGTTTTGTTTGGTGACTTTCGCCCAACAAAGATCCACAACCACTACCTACCCTTATAATGGACTGCTCATTAATCCAGCATATGCTGGAAGCCTCAACTTGCTATCAGTAATTGCTGTGCACAGAAAACAATGGGTTAATGTCGAGGGAGCTCCCACATATACGGCATTTTCAGCTAATTCTTCTTTTGCCTCTAATAGAATAGGCTTAGGAGTTTTCGCGTCCAAAGCTTCTCAAAGTATTACTGATGATTACAGTCTATACGGTAGCTATGCATATAAAATAAATACCTCTATCGGAATACTGGCCATGGGATTGCAAGGAGGGTTCAATCAAAGGACTACAGATTATGAGAAATTAAACCTCCTATCTACAGATCCACTAATGCAGGGTGCGCCCACACGATTCTCCCCTAACTTCGGTACGGGCATCTATTTGGCTAACCCCGTTTATTACATCGGAGCTTCCGTGCCTTACATTGTAGAGAATATTGTCCTTCAAAATTCTGAACTTACCAATTCTGACAATTTATCTATCGAAAAGCGACATTATTACCTCTCGGGAGGATTCATATATCCCATCAATGATCATCTCAAAATCAGTCCTGGCTTTCTATTGAAGGCACAAGAGGCCATCCCATTATCTTGGAATGCAAATATCAACATCATTGTCGATGAAATTGCTTATATAGGACTTAATTATCGAAATGTTGGAGATTTTGGAATTCTTGGACAACTTATACTAAACGAAAATCTTAGGGTAGGTTATGCTTATGATGTAAACAGCTCTGCAGTCAGGATAAACGCTTCAGGTTCACATGAGATTTTTGTCAACTATAGAATCAAACTAAAAAATTACAAGAAGGACCCCCAATGTCCTGTATATTTTTAATTTTTAGCGTTTAGTAATATCAAAAAGTAAGGTATTAATCACCGACAGCAATAAGCTGAATAAAAAGGCCCAACCAAAACCTTCAATAATCAATCCTCCTGCTAGTCCAGCTGCGATCCATATAATCAAAGTATTGATTACCAAAAGGAAAAAACCTAGTGTAACTACGGTCAAGGGTACTGTAAGAATAATTAATAGTGGTTTGATGGTGTAATTCAGAATTGATAAAAGGAAAGAAAACAAAACTGCCGACCAAAATCCTTTTACGTAAACACCCTCCAAGAGATAAGCGGATAACATTACTCCAACGGACGACAATAAAATTCTAGTTAAAAACCTCATTCTTTTTTTGGTAACTCATCTTGAAACCAACTTGCATATTTTTGATAATTACCTGCAATACGTACCATCATTTCTCTATTTTCACTCACAATATTTTTTACCCATTTAGCAGGTACGCCTGCATAAATTGTTTGAGACTCAACCACCGTACCGGCCAGTACCACCGCACCAGCAGCTACCATTGCTCCTTCTTTAATGACAGCATCATCCATAACAATCGATCCCATACCAATCAAAACATGATCTTCTATGGTACAACCATGAACAATGGCATTGTGGCCTATCGATACATTGTTGCCTATCCTGGTCGCTGCAGCTTCATAGGTACCATGTATGGTCGCATTATCTTGAATATTTGTATTATCTCCTATTTTTATGGTATTTACATCTCCACGCACTACCGCTCCAAACCATACGGTACAGCCATTTCCTAAAATCACCTCTCCTAAGAGGGCTGCATTATCCGCGAACCAACATTTTTCTCCATAAATAGGTGAAAATCCCCTTACTTTTTTTATTATCGCCATTCAAATATTAGATTGTTTAACCTACCAAACTAAGTTAAAAAAAAATGCGATACTTCAGTTACTTTATTGTTATTACAGCAGTATCCTTTTCGTGTAAAAAAAAACCAATTACTGAAATTCAAGAAGTTGAAACTCCTGAATTGGTTTCAATTGACAGTATTCAATCTATTTTAACTTGGGTTTTTAATGATGGAAAGATCCTTTGGGATGGGACAATGCCTATCGAAGGTCATCTGCAATTAAATGGAGATACGCTGATCGGATTAAATCTTAGACTTTCTCTACAAGAACTTCAAATCCAAACAACAATTTCTACTCAGGAAAAAAATGTGCTAAAGCAAAGTTGGCTAGATGAAACAAACTTTGATATCGACAGCTTTCCCGAAATAAAACTGATCATTCCTTATGATACTCAAACTCTTGATGAAAGCAATGATGAACTAAAAAATCTCTTTTTATTTAATTCATCACCTGCGAAAATCTTGATAAAAAATGAATCCCATGATGTTATATTGGAATCAAGTCTTCTCAATATAGATAAACAAGAACTTTCCATTCGTTTTAAATTAGATGCCAAAACTTGGACTTATCCAAAAAAGACAGATCACAGTTCATCAGAAAAATTTATAGACATAAGAATTTTCGTCACATTAAAACAATAAATATATTTTAAAGTACATGACATTATGACATGATTGTGGATTGAATAACTATCTTTGCTAAAAATAAATAATACTCTTTTAATGACGCATTTGATCACAGACATAGATATTGTTGATTCCTCCCAAAAAGAAAAGGATGCTACATGCGAAGTAAAAATCACCGCAAATAGTGGGCTACCTGGTAGACAATTGTATATAGAATCTTATGGATGTCAAATGAATTTCTCTGACAGTGAGATTGTTACATCAATATTGAAAAAAGATGGATTCAATACCACCAACGATATTGAACAAGCAGATTTGATCTTGCTTAATACCTGCTCAATTAGAGAAAAAGCCGAAATCACGGTAAGAAAAAGACTCGCTGCATTTAATCAAATCAAAAAAAATAAACCTGAAATGACCATTGGGGTATTAGGTTGTATGGCAGAACGTTTAAAATCACAACTGCTGGAAGAAGAAAAAATTGTAGATCTCGTCGTTGGCCCTGATGCCTATAGAGATTTGCCAAATCTTGTGAAAATAGCGGAAGTAGGTCAAAAGGGAGTCAACACTTTTCTGTCTCGAGAAGAAACCTATGCCGATATATCACCCGTAAGATTGAATTCAAATGGAGTAACTGCATTCATCTCCATTATGAGAGGTTGTGATAATATGTGCTCTTTTTGTGTCGTTCCCTTTACAAGAGGTCGAGAAAGAAGCAGAGACCCCCACTCTATTGTCTCAGAAGCACAAAACTTATTTGATCGAGGTTATAGAGAAGTCACGCTTCTTGGACAAAATGTTGACTCATATAAATGGTCTGCCCAGGAGAATAACAAGGCCCGACTGAACAAATTAAAAGATTATGAGGTTATTAATTTTGCAAATTTATTAGAACGTGTTGCGCAAGTGGATCCTGATTTAAGGGTTCGGTTCTCTACATCACACCCCAAAGATATCACGGACGAAGTACTAGAGACCATGAAAGCTTATGAAAATATTTGCAAGTACATTCACTTGCCGGCACAAAGTGGTAACAGTCGTGTTTTAGAATTAATGAACAGAACCTATTCCCGCGATTGGTACATCAATAGAGTAGATGCCATCAGACGTATTTTAGGTCAAGAATGCGGTATAAGTTCAGATATGATCACTGGATTTTGTACTGAAACTGAAGAAGAACATCAAGATACCATAAGCCTCATGGATTACGTCAAATATGACTTTTCATATATGTTCTATTATTCAGAGCGCCCTGGTACCCTTGCGGCTAAAAATTATGAAGATGATATCCCGTTAACAATTAAGAAGAAAAGACTTCAAGAAATCATTGCAAAGCAAAGCCAAAGTTCCCTTGAACGTAATCAACTTGATATAGGCAAAGTTTTCAAAGTATTGATTGAAGGTTTCAGTAAAAGATCACAAGAAGACTCACAAGGCAGAACCAGTTCCAATAAAGTTGTCATCTTTAAAAATGATGGGTTTAAAAAAGGAACCTACCTGAATGTGAAAATCAATAATTGTACCTCGGCAACCCTACTCGGGACGATTGTAACTTAAATAAAGTAAAATGGATTACCGCGAAGAAGCTGAAGTACAAAATATAAAGCAGCGATTTGGGATCATAGGTATTTCTCCCAAAATCAACAATGCCATCCGAACGGCTATTCAAGTAGCTCCAACAGATATGAGTGTACTTATTAGCGGTGAAAGTGGTGTGGGTAAGGAATCATTTTCTAAAATCATTCACAGTCTTTCCCGCCGAAAGCACGGCCAATTCATTGCTGTTAACTGTGGTGCTATCCCTGAAGGAACCATTGACTCAGAGCTTTTTGGACATGAAAAGGGGGCCTTCACAGGAGCCGTAGACAATAGAAAAGGATATTTTGAAAGTACCAACGGAGGGACTATATTTTTAGATGAAATCGGTGAAATGCCTCTCGGTACACAGGCGCGTTTGTTAAGGGTGCTTGAAAATGGTGAATTCATCAAAGTAGGATCAAGTAAAGTACTCAAGACAGAGGTTCGCGTCATCGCAGCCTCAAATGTGAACCTAGAAGACGCCGTCGCTCAAAATAAATTTAGAGAAGACCTGTATTACCGGCTCAATACAGTGCCCATTCAAGTTCCTGCACTGAGAGAAAGAGGAAAAGATATTTTGCTACTTTTTAGGAAATTTTCGGCTGATTTTTCAGAGAAATATCGTAATAAAGAAGCTTTACTTGATCCAGATGCCCAAGAATTAATTGTCAAACAACCCTTTCCTGGTAACATTAGACAATTGAAAAATCTGGTAGAACAGATGAGCGTACTTGAAATAGATCGTCATATTAGTGCTGTGACTTTAACTGGATATCTGCCCAAAATAAAACCGAATCTTCCAGCATTAATCCGTAGTAAACATCACAATTCAGATGACTTATCCGAAAGAGATATTCTCTATAAAATCATGTTTGAGATGAAACGAGATGTCTCTGAGATGAAAACCCTCATTTTACAAGTACTGCAAGGAAAGGCCAATAGAGAAGATCTCCTAGAAAGACATGAAAGTCTCTTCGAAGATATTCCTCAATATTCATCTGATCAAAATAATAAATTGCTTGAGAAGGCTACGCCTAAAATCATGGCTCCCAAAGATCAAAACATTGAATCTTATGAAGAAGTAACAGAAGACATTGCGCTCGAGTTTGAAAATGACGACTCCTTATCACTGGATAAAAAAGAACGAGAAATGATCTTGCAAGCCTTGAAAAAAAATAAAAATAAGCGGAAATATGCTGCTCAAGATCTTGGAATTTCAGAACGTACCCTTTACCGAAAAATTAAAAACTATGAAATCGATAGTCTTTAATTGTAACCTCTTATTTATTCTATTATTATCAAGTTGTGGTGTTTATTCTTTCACTGGAGCATCCATATCCCCTGAAGTTAAAACAATCTCGATTCAAACATTTTTCAATAATGCTCAATTGGGACCCGCCAATATGACTAATCTATTTACCGAAGGACTCAAAGATTATTTTCAGCAAAATACCAGTTTGACCATCATCGATAATGAAGGGCATCTGCAGTTTGATGGCTATATAGACAATTACACCCTTACACCCGTCGGGGCGGGAGCTTCAGGACGTTCAGATCAAGTAGACTATACACAGCTGACGCGTATTACCATTGTCATTTATGCCACTTATACCAATGTCTTTGATGACACTTTTAATTATGAAAAAAGATTCTCCTTTTTTAAAGATTTTGATCAAGAAGAAGTCGATTTAAGTAGTGTTGAAGAAGAGTTCGTAGAAGAAATTTTTGATCAAATAATTATTGATATGTTCAATGAATCGGTTGCAAATTGGTAATTTTCCTTAACTTTAAGGACTTTTAAATATTTTTTGAAGGTGCATAAAACAAAATTTATAGAACTACTCAAAGATCCTGTCGTTACAAAATTGAATGACGATTTGAACGAATTGGAATCTTTAATCAAGGATTACCCTTATTTTCAAACCGGAAGAATCCTCCTTGCAAAAGAAAAATATGCTCATGATAGCCTTGACGTCAAAAAATACATTACCGAGGCCGCTGTTCACACCACTGATAGACGTTTGCTCAAGAAGTACATTGAGCAAGAGATTCCAACCATTAATGAGGAAAGTAACTACATTGTAGAAAAAGAAACTACTAAAGGACTCCTGGAAAATCAAGAAGATGCTCCAGTATCCGAGGCTTCTGACACAAGTGCTCTCCAGATTCCTGGTCCAGAATCCTCAGATAGTGAATCGTCAATCAATGAATATGCAGATACTGCCGTAGAAGAAAACTTAAATTTAGAAAAAAGTAAAGTTGCCTCAGAAGAAGACCAAAGTGAGGAAGACAGACTTATAAAAGAAAAAATTGCGAAATACAGATCAGCATTAAGTGGTTCCATAACAGATAAACCCGCAGATTCCATCGCACCGGCGGAGAAAGAGACGTTCTTGCCCATAGCTGAAACATCAGCTGAAGATTCCTCTTTGAAAAAAGAAGAAGGCGTCATTGACCCAAACACGATATCTTCACAATCTACAGATCCGGCTTCCATTCCTACTGCTGATTTGATGGATAGTGATCGGTCCACTGATTTGGAAGAACCAACATCTCGCATTGACCGTCTCATTTCAGAAGTACAGCAAGATATGGAAGATTTAAAAGCTTCTAAGCTCAGATTTCAGGCAATGGTGAACAAAATAGATAAGGAAGAAAAGAATGAAAAAAAGAGTCCCAATCAAACAGTTCAGCCCAAAGAAAAGAAAATAAGTACTGCACCAAAAAAAAAAAAAGCAAGCCAAAAAAAAGTAAATAAGACTACAACAAAAAAAGTAAGTCTTGCAATCAAAGAAAAAAGTAAGAAAGCTGCGGTCAATCAGACCAAAAAACCTCAACCAAAACAACAAGACCAAAAAATAATCATTGATGAATTCATTGATAGTAATCCAAAAATAAAACCCATAAAACCAGCGGATGTAAAAAACCCAACTGAAGATTTATCTGCAAAAAGTACTGAATTCAAACCCGATTCAAGCAGTGAATATTTAGCCAGTATTTATATTGAACAAAATAAAATAAATAAAGCAATTGCGATATACGAGAGCCTAAGTTTGAAATTCCCTGAAAAAAAATCTTACTTTGCGGGTCTCATTAAAAAATTAAAAATAAAATAAATGTATACACTTATCATTGGAGTCATCATTTTTCTATCTCTATTGCTCATACTAGTCGTATTGGCCCAGAATCCAAAGGGTGGAGGTTTGTCAAGTCAATTTGGCGGCGCTGGCGTTTCTCAAGTCATGGGTGTAAAGAAAACAGGAGATTTACTCGAAAAACTCACTTGGGGATTTTCGATTACTATATTATCATTGACTTTATTGTCCAATCTATTTATCGAAGACAATCAAAACTCTATCGAAAGTCCCAATATCGAAAATGTTCAAGGTCGAGCCCCGGTATCTAATGGTCAAGAGTCCCTTGACCCCAACACATTAGCTCCTGAATTGAACGATCTGAATGTGAATTCGGATTCTACCAATTAATTTTATCATAATTTCACTGACAAAATGAGCATTACACAATGCTCATTTTCCTTTCTATGACAAGATTTCTATTTATATCTGCAAAAATGTCATGGTTTTTGGCAGATCACCTCAATAAACAAATTGGCATATTATGTGTAGTGACTTTTTTATCTTGTAAAATTTTAAGATAATTAAACGTTAAACAAAAATGTCAAAAGTAAAATTCATACCAAACGAAGATAGAATCCTCGTTGAAGCAGCTGCTGCTGAAGAAAAAACAGCATCAGGTATCATTATTCCTGATACTGCAAAGGAAAAACCTCAAGAAGGAACGGTTGTAGCCGTAGGTCAAGGTACGGACGAAAAGCCCGTGACATTGAAAGTGGGAGACCGCGTCTTGTATGGCAAGTATTCGGGAACAGAGATCACCATCAGTGGAATCGAATATTTAATTATGAAAAATTCCGACGTGTTTGGAACGATCTAATCAAAATCATTTTTTTAACAAATTTAAAAATATATAATCATGGCAAAAGATATCTTTTTTGATAGCGAAGCTCGAGACAAAATAAAAATAGGCGTTAATAAATTAGCTGACGCTGTAAAAGTAACCTTAGGACCTAAGGGAAGAAACGTCATCCTTGACAAAAAATTTGGTGCACCAAGCATCACCAAAGATGGCGTCTCAGTAGCAAAGGAAATAGAACTTAGTGATGCGGTAGAAAATATGGGCGCACAGTTGGTGAAAGAAGTAGCTTCTAAAACTGCTGATAGTGCAGGTGATGGAACTACAACGGCCACAGTACTTGCACAGGCCATATACGGTCATGGTATCAAGAACGTCGCCGCAGGAGCAAATCCAATGGACTTAAGACGTGGCATAGACAAAGCAGTAGCTGCAGTCATCGCCGATCTTAAAAAACAATCTAAAACTATCGCTACGAGTGACGAAATTACACAAGTGGCTTCTGTATCTGCCAATAATGATCCTGCTGTAGGTAAGATGATTTCAGCAGCTATGGATAAGGTGGGCAAAGATGGTGTTATCACTGTCGAGGAAGCTAAGGGTACAGAAACTGAAGTGAAGACCGTAGAAGGTATGCAATTTGATAGAGGCTATCTCTCTCCTTATTTTGTTACAGATACTGAAAAAATGGAGGCTTCTCTTGAAACACCTTACATATTGATCTACGACAAAAAGATTTCAAATATGAAAGAATTGTTACCTGTATTAGAGGCAACCGCTCAGACAGGTAAGCCATTGATGATTATTGCAGAAGATATCGACGGTGAAGCGTTAGCAACATTGGTCGTTAATAAGATAAGAGGTTCATTAAAAGTAGCTGCAGTCAAAGCACCTGGCTTTGGTGATAGAAGAAAAGCTATGTTGGAAGACATCGCTATCCTTACTGGAGGTACTCTTATTTCTGAAGAAAGAGGTTACAAACTTGAAAATGTTACGATCGACTACTTGGGTACTGCAGACAAAATGATTGTCGATAAGGACAACACAACCATCATCAAAGGTGCTGGAAAAGCAGAAGATATCGAAGCTAGAGTCAATCAGATCAAACAGCAAATTGAAAATACAACTTCTGATTACGATAAAGAAAAGCTTCAAGAACGACTTGCCAAACTTTCTGGTGGAGTTGCCATTCTATATATTGGTGCGGCTACTGAAGTAGAGATGAAAGAAAAGAAAGATTTGGTTGACGATGCACTGCACGCTACAAGAGCGGCCGTTCAAGAAGGAATCGTTGCTGGTGGAGGTGTTGCCTTCATTAGGACCATTGAAGCCATTAGTAATTTAAATCTAGAAAATGAAGATCAAAATACCGGTGTCGCGATCATCAGAGCTGCTATTGAATCGCCGCTAAGAACGATCGTTGCCAACGCGGGTGGAGAATCTTCCGTAGTAGTGAACGCAGTAAGAGCCGGTAAAGGAGATTTTGGTTACAATGCCTTTAAGGATGTCTACGAAAACATGTTCAAAGCAGGTATCATTGATCCAACTAAGGTTACAAGATTGGCCTTGGAGAATGCAGCATCAATTGCTGGATTATTGCTGACCACAGAAGCTATTGTAGCTGATCAGCCTGAAGCTGAAGGCGCAGGTGGTGGTGCAATGCCCGGCGGAATGCCTGGTGGAATGCCTGGTGGAATGCCTGGAATGATGTAATATCATACTTATCATAAAAAAAGCCCTTGCTCAAAAAGTAAGGGCTTTTTTTTGTCTCTTCCAAATATTCTCAAATCTCACCGAGATTAACAGAATTAACAGGCAATTTTAAAAAATTCAACATACGCTTGAATTCTGCTTGCGGGTTTGCGTGAATCTCAATCGTGGCCCCCTCCCATTCAAAAGTTAATTTTGAGGCATGCAGTAACATTGTCATCATAGTAAACTTTTCCTTAAACATCTTATTTTGCTTATTACAGCCGTAAGGTCTATCTGCCACAATTGGATGTAGTATGTGCGCCATATGCTTCCTAAGTTGATGCATTCTTCCTGTAAAGGGGAGCAAGCCTACCAGCGAATACCTGCTGGTCGAATGATGGGCCGATGGAAAATTTAATTCTGTTTTGGCTAGGGTCCAATAATGAGTGATGGCCTCTTGAGTTTTACCAGAATCATTTTTCAAGGGATAATCAATGGTGCCTTTGGGATCTGTGAAGCCTCTCACAATAGCCAAATACGACTTTTGAACCGACCGAGACTGAAATTGATTGGATATCAGGGTCAATGCCTTACGTGACTTTCCAAAAAGCAAAACACCTCCCGTCTTACGGTCTAACCTATGGACAGGATACACCGGATGATCCAATTGATCTCTCAAAAGCTGAAGTGCGCATTCTTTGACATCTTTAGCTATGGCCGTTCTATGAACCAAAAGATCATGGGGCTTATTGATGGCAACAAAGTCTGGATGATCATAAAGAATTTCCAACATAGGTTAATTATAACAAAATGAAACATTAAAATACAACACAATGTCATCATTTGAATCCTCATATTTATTCAATCATTTAATAAATCATCGATTAAACTATTTTTATTTTAGTGACACAAAATCCCATTTCTAACTCGTTAAGATTCGTTAAGAATCAGATATTTTGATTGTGAAACTGTATTTTTACGATGTGAAATTTTTAGTCCTAATTGTAAGTCTACTTTTGGCATGGGGCGGCACGAGTCAAGAGTTAAAAGGAGTCGTATTGAATGAGAATCAATCGCCCATGCCCTATGTCTACATAGTTAACATTAGCCAGGAAGTAGGCTCCTTATCAGCAGATAATGGAGTCTTCATAATTAAAGCCGCTCCAAATGATACGGTAAGAATGACCTTTATTGGTTACAAACCTCTTGTGGTCATTGTAGACCAAAGTATGATTCTCCGACAAATCACGAGTACTATGGCTCCAATGGACATTATTTTAGGTTCAGTCTGGGTTTTTTCCAATACTGATTATCGTATTCCAAAAAGATATAAAGGCAGGCCCATGAAAATCCCGGGAGTCGCCGAACCTGGAACAGGTCCTACCCCTCAAGTATCTTTCTCTCCAATGATCAATGAGTTTTATGCACCCGGCGTAGCCATTAGCGGTGCACTTAGTTATTTCACCAAAGAGAATATAGAAAAGCGAAAAGCTGTAGAAGCCAGAATTCAGACTGAAAAATTCATTACCTATGCCAAATTGATAGAGCTTGAACCGGTACGCAGTGAGCTTAAAAATAAATTCAATTTATCCGATTCAGAATTAGACAGACTCCTGATCGTCATGAACCTCAATCAGCCTCAAATACAAGAATTGAGGGGTAAGAAAAGTATTATGTCGCAGGTGACTGCCTTCCTAAGTTCCAGAACACAAGGTTCAGTAAATTATGAATATTGATTTAGTAATAATTTAAAAATATAAACATGAATTTTCTCAGCCAAAAAATGGTTT
>CAJXAT010000057.1 GCA_913050055.1 uncultured Flammeovirgaceae bacterium
TGAAGCCTGCTTCTGCAATTATGGAGATGACAATAGAGAAAGAATCTGCTGCAGTCACGTTTCCTCCACTCACTAAAGAATTTCCATCGGAGGTTGTTGCCGATAGGGAGATGTTAATGCTGGACGCTACCTCTTCTATTACGTCGTCTTCGCTACACCCATAAAAAAAGACAAGCCCTAACAGGGAAGAAACGATGATTACTTTTTCAAATATTTTTTTCATTTGTAATTATTAATTAAATTATATGATTGATTTAAAAATGGCTTAAAATTTGTAAAAAGCGAATTTGAACAATTTTCAATTGAGATGCACAATAAAAATGTTAATTTTTAATAATAAAGTTGGTAACTCATTTAATGAAGTCACAATTAAATAAGTCCAATATTTTTTATTCTTAACTTCATGTAATTGGATAGGTTAAATAAGGGTCTTGCTTGAGGGATGAAAATGCTATATTTAAGGCTAAATATTTCCTTGTTTCAAATATGATATTATGAAAAAGTTATTAGTTGTGTTGGGTATATTATTGGTCAGTCTACTTGGGATTCTTATTGCCGTACCCATCCTTTTCAAGGAAGACGCCAAAAAGGCGGTTGATGATGCCATTGCCGAACAAGTAAACGCCCATGTTTTTTATGATCAAGATGGGTTCAGTCTTTCTTTATTTGAAAATTTTCCAAACTTCACTTTTTCAATGAAGGATTTTGGGGTTTCGGGCATCGATGCTTTTGCCTCCGATACCTTGATTCAAGTAGCTTCTTTTGATATCACTCTTGATCTTTTATCAGTTATATCTGGAGAACAAATAATGATCAATGAAATAAGTCTGAAGTCACCTGAGATTACTATTTTATCCTTATCTGACGGACAAAACAATTATGATATTTTCAAAGAAACTACCGATGAAACCCCTTCGGAAACCCCTTCTGAAGAGGAGTCAACGTTCAGTTTAGCGATAAAAAAATGGCAAATTATAGATGGAAATTTCACGTATGATGACCTTTTAAGTGGAATTCATACTTCACTACTAGGTATTAATCATACAGGTTCTGGAGATTTTTCTCAAGACATTTTTGATCTAATGATCAAAACAACCATTGTTTCGGTAGATCTAAATTATGAGGGTACAAATTATTTCAAAGGAAAGACATTCAATGGAGATCTTAATATGAAGATGGATTTCACAGCTTCAAAATATACATTCAGTGAAAACTCATTGACATTGGGAGCATTGAGTTTCGGTTTGAATGGAGATGTGACCCTTCCCGCAGATGCAGATATGGTATTGGATATTGAATTTCAATCGCTGGATATGTCTATTAAATCTATTCTTTCACTTTTGCCGGGTGATTATTCATCTTATTTGGAAAATGTAAGTGCTGACGGCGAGGTAGGTATCGAAGGTAAGGTAAGTGGCGTCTATAACGAATCACGGTTACCGGATATAAATATCAATGCCATGATATCCAATGGCTATTTGGCTTACCAAGAATATCCCGTGCCTATTGAGGAGGTTCAATTGGAAGCTGCTTTAGTCATACCGGGCGTCAATATGGATTTACTGTCTTTTTCAATACCTCACTTTTCGATGCAGGTGGAGGGTCAAGATTTTAAGGCCCAAATGGAGTTTAATAATTTAGCGAATTATACTTGGGATTTGAATGCCAGCGGAGGACTTGACTTAGGTAAAATATTTCAGATCATACCCGTTGAGGGAATGGACTTCAAAGGATTGATCTCTGGAAGTTTTGAGACCTCAGGTAATATGCTTCTGATAGAGGAAGAAAAGTATGAACAACTTCCTACCAAAGGTCGCGTGCAGGTAACTGATTTTAGTATGTCTGATGAAACGCTCCCAGTGGATATCAGGATTCCAGAAGCAGATTTGAGTTTTGATAATGAGCAAATCGCTTTGACTCAGTTTAAGGTACTCTTTGGTGAAAGCGATCTCCAAATGACAGGTACCTTAGAAAACTTCATAGGCTATGCATTGGAGCCTTCAGAGGTATTGTACGGTAAATTAAATTTCAATGCGCAAATATTAAATCTTAATCCTTTCCTCACAGCGACCGATACTTCAGTAGCGGATGCTGCAGTGGATACCGCAGTGCTTGAAATAATAAGAATTCCAATCAATATCGATTTAGCATTGAACACTCAGATTGGACGTTTGCTATATGACAATCTGGAGTTCAATGATATGGATGGAAAGATCACGATGAGTGAAGGCATTGCGCAGTTAGATAATTTAGATTTTAATCTTTTAGAAGGAGGCTTTTTGATGAGTGGATTTTATAATTCTAATCCTCTGTTGCCACTATTTAATTTTAATTTTAAGATATCTTCCATGTCTATAAAAGAGACATTTTCTTCATTCAATACCATTCAGGAAATGGCGCCCGTGGCGAAGGACCTAGCGGGTGTTTTTTCCGCCGAATTCGTTACGGACGGGGTGTTAGATACCACTATGATGCCGGTCATGGAATCTTTATCTGCCTTTGGTCTTATAGACTTGAGATCGACCACTTACAGCAATCCCAAATTCATTAAAGGATTGAATAAAATAACTGGGGATAAGGGAGAAACGCTGAAACTTCAAGATATTAATTTTGAGTATGCCATCTCAGATGGAACCTTAATCATTGAACCTTTCGATTTTAAATTAGCGGGAAGGACCACGACCGTTCATGGTTCAAGTGAGATTTCAGGTATCCAGGCGAATATGGATTATACTCTGGTGACCGATCTTAAAACAGGCAACTTGGGGGTAGTCGCCAATAATATGATTGCTTCTTTGACGGGCTTGAATGATCTGGTAGCTGAAGAGGTGAGGATGAAAATTAAGATCGAAGGAAACTATGAAGATCCTCAGTTTCGTTTAGATGGAATTTCTAATACCAAAAAAGGTTCCGGTGATAGCAAAATCAAAGATTTGGCCAAAGAGCAGGCAAAAAACAAACTCAAAGAGCAGCAAAAATTAGCCGAAAAAAAGGTTCAAGAAGAATTAGATAAACAAAAGGCAGTTTTAAAGGCAGAAGCGGATAAGAAAGCAGCTGACCTTAAGGTAGCCGCCGAAAAAAAGGCCAAAGAGGTATTGAGAGATGAGCTCAAATCAAAATTAGGGGGGAAACTCAAAGGTCTCAAAAAGAAAGATGGAGATTAAAAAAAGTCTGTATTGATCTGAATGTTTTAGGTACATGTCGTATATCAATAATCTTTTCGTTCTACTCAAAAAAAGGAACAACTAATCAAGATTATGTTATCACTGTTATTTATTTTGGCCCCTAGTAGAATAGGCTTAATTTCATTGAAATCGAATACTATGAAATGAAGTAGGGTAAAACTTTAAGCACTTAATGCAAATTTTATTTTTGAATCACTGTGGATTCATTTTGTCGGAGTCTTACTTCACAACCTTCGGAATGATCAAAATCTTGAATGATTGAATCCAAATATGCTCATCTTGATGGGGAAAATATATTATCAATGATTTGTGAAATTTATTTTGGTAATATAAGTTTACTTGCTGATCGGACATAGAGCTTGATTTTTTAAGAAGTGTTTAGAGACAGGCTCGATGATGCGCTAGCAACCTCCCTACTAAGAGATAGGTGCTAATTCCAGATAAATAAATTAAATACTTATGATTACCATAAAAGTCTTATTGGCCAAGCCATTTGGAATGTGATTCATTCCAATCAACGCAAGCCCTTCTAAACCTAATTCGCCTGCATGAGTTGCTGCGATATTTAGCACAACTTTTCGCGTAATCAACAATCACATTTTATAGACTATTCTAAATGCGCATTGCTTTGGTTATCTAAAGAGGATATCATTCATCTTACTTCATCAATATTTTTACTTTTAAATTCAAACTATGGAAAAACTAATGGAGGTTATTCAAAATCCTTGGCCTCATTTTCTCTGCTGTTTTTTTACTGCAATGGGTTGAAGTAAAACAAGGAGTTTTAAGTGACGCGGCTCAATTATATTTCGATTCAAGGTCTATTTTAATTGAAAGTATATTGCCTTTATCAAGTTTTATATGGAGTTTTTGGACGGAAATATTTATGATTGCTTTTGGTGGATTATGTATTGGATTTGGTTCGAGATGTGCCAACGGATGTACGTCAAGCCATGCCATTACGGGATTATCATTACTTAGTTTAGGCTCGTTGATTACAGTTATTGGATTTTTCATAGGCGGATTTTTGACACATTTCTCATTTTAGATTCGATTTTATGAAGTGAATTAAGTTTGTCATATCGGGTTTTTACTTTGGTTTTATTTTGATAAAATCCGAAGCTATTTCGTGGTATAGAATTGTAGAGATGGTTCATTTTCAATCAGTTTTTAAGAGGCAACCCATCTACTTATCCAAAAATAAGCCCAACTATGGGGTGGGCTTATTTTTGGATTAGGGTGATCTTTGGTCGGTGCTTGTCCAGATCCATTATTTGTTCATTTAGGCACGGGAAATACTATTATTTTGATTCCTGTCCTATTTGCAATCTTGGGGACTTACTGCTATTGACGTTTTAAGGATAGTCTTCCTCACTGAATATAGGTAAGTATTCGTATGAAATGGATATTGAATATATGGCTATGTCTTATTTGAAATATTATAATAATGAAGGTTAAAAGATTTGAAAATTTGGCCATCAGAACTCAAACTGTACGGTCTTAGCAAAGGGAACATTCAACACCCTTACATTTAACTTCTAGTTTTGTTTTTGATGATAATCACAAATGGAAGCGATGTTTGCCGATGAACTTGAAGGTAATATTTACAGCAGATTCTCAAACTCAAATGTTACAGAATTAATTGAAAAAATAAAGTTACTGGAAGGAGCGGAGGTGGGCTGGGCTACGGCAACTGGAATGGCTGCCATTTTCTCAACATTTGGAGCACTATTAAGTCGGGTTGATCATGTCTTGGCTTGTCGTTCTGTCTTTGGATCTACCCATAACATTTTGACTAAAATATTATCTTCATGGGATATATAGACTACTTTTTTTGACTTTTATGATACCCAAAATTGGGATAAGGCCGCAAGAAATAATACCCGACTCATATTCGTTGAGACACCTACAAATCCAGGCGTAGATAACATTGACTTATAATGATTATAAGAATTTTCAAGTGTACATCATCTCATTAATGTGGTTGACAATTGTTTTGCCACACCTTATTTGCAGCAGCCCATTAGATATGATCCCGATTTGGTCATTCACTCGGCTACTAAATATTTAGATGGTCAAGGAAGGGTTTTTGGGTGGATTGATTGCTGGGAAGAAACATTTGATAGAAAAAATCAAGGGATTTGCGCGTCATTCTGGTCCTGCTTTAGCACCTTTTAACGCTTGGGTAATATCAAAAAGCTTAGAAACGTTGGCCGTCAGAATGGATCGACATTGCGAAAATGCGCTTTCCTTAAGCCAACGACTAAAGCGATTATCTCAAATTGAGTTGGTTAAATATCCTTTTTTACCTTCTCATCCGCAATACAAAGTAGCTAAAAAGCAAATGAATGCTGGAGGAGGCATCATTTCATTCGTTATTGCAAATGGTTTCGAGCGGGCATGTATTTTTTTAGATCAATTGGATTTAGTTTCATTAACGGCCAAATTAGTTGATACAAGAATGATTGCAACGCATCGGACATCAACCACCATTGCCAAGTTGTCCATAACGGATAGGAGAGCCATTAGTATTTTACCAGGTCTCATTCGCCGATCCATTGGTTTAGAGCATGTGGATGATCTTTACGAAGATATTGAACAAGCCTTAAGGTTAGGACATTAGTTAAGTTTAGATATACTTAGCTTTACGATGATTTTTTAAAATATTATTGGGTAAATGGGAATATTTACCGAATTCATTTGCGTAATTCCTTCATTTTTTCTATCTTCTAAAACTTCATATATAAACATATACTAAAATGGTAAAAAGTTATCGAGGTTTAGAAATGCCCAAGGAGGTTGATAAGCAACAACTTTTAGTTAAGGATTATATGGCAACCAGGCTAATTAAATTCAAACCAGATCAATCCATCATTGAGGCAATGAATTTATTATTGAGCAAAAATATTTCAGGGGCACCTGTAATCAATGATCAAAATGAATTGGTTGGAATGATATCAGAATCAGATTGCATGAAGGAAATCATCAGAGGAAAATATCATAATATGCCCGTTGATACAGGTTCCGTTTCATCTTATATGACCAAAGAAGTGGTTTATATAGGCCCTGAATTAAATATTTTTGAGGTGGCACAGATGTTTCTAGAAAGAAAGCTTAGAAGATTTCCTGTCGTTCATATGGGGAAACTGATTGGACAGATCAGTCAAAAGGATGTAATCAGAGCATTTAAGAAAGTCAGAAGTAGCACTTGGAGGTAAATATTTTGATTTTTTTTCTTGAGATGGGTTGGTTCATATCGATCAAAATGATATTTTTGATAAATATTTGAGTCAATTATGGGATTAGTTAACGCAATTAATAATTTTTCAAACAATGTTAAGTCAGAAATTGATAATTTCTTAAAGAAATTCAAACCTACCTATTCAGTAAATGCAGTGACTTATTTTGTCATTCCTGGAGCTCCTTTGAAGAAAAGCGTAAATGCCTATCATTTTGGGAAAGGTGAGTTGTCTGAAGCAAAACTCTTTTTTGATAAGGTGTTTCAAAAAACTAAAGAATTGAGTTTATCACCGGTTGAATTTCAGCTCATACAAGGCAAGAAAAAATTGATAGATGAGCAAAAGTTGGGGCCGGTAGACATCGTCAAAAGTGCCATTCAGCATCAATAGCTATTTTCTATTTTTTTACTAAATACTATTCTTTTGCCTTTCTTAGGATAAAAAAATCCGAGATTATATTCTTGCTTGGTAAGTATACAATTCAAAATAGCGACCCTCCTTACTTATCAAATCGTCATGTGTGCCTTTTTCAGCCATCACTCCATCTTCGATCACTAAAATTTGATCAGCTCTTCGTATGGTACTCAGCCTGTGGGCAATAACGAAGGTAGTTCTACCACCCATTAGATTCTCAAGACTTTTTTGAATATATGATTCGCTTTCTGTGTCTAAATTGGAGGTGGCTTCATCCAAAATCAATATTCTGGGATTGGCTAAGATGGCTCGAGCAATAGCTATGCGTTGTCGTTGACCTCCTGACAATTTGATTCCGCGTTCGCCGATGACGGTGGCCATACCCTCTTCGAAGCGATCGGTAAATTCGGTGACATAAGCCGCCTTTGCTGCTGCAACTACTTCCGCATCAGTTGCGTTGGGTCTTGGGAATAAAATATTTTCTTTGATGGTACCTTCAAACAAAAAATCATCTTGAAGTACCACACCCAACTGACTCCTAAAGTTTTCCAAGGATATAAGTGAAAGATCATGACCATCAACGGTAACAGTTCCTGCATTTGGAGTAATGAAACTAGCCGCTAGTGCCGCTATGGTTGACTTCCCAGATCCAGATGATCCTACCAAAGCAGTGACGGATCCAGGACGTGCGTCAAAGGAGATATCATGGAGCACCTTTTTTTTTTCTTCATACCCAAAGGTCACGTTACTAAACTGTACATGCCCTTCTATGTTTTTGATTTTATGGGTTCGAATCGAACCATCATCCTCGGATTCCATATTCATCAATTCTTCTGTTCTATCGAGTCCAGCAAAAGCTTCGGTGAGTTGACTTCCAATATTACTCATCTGAACGATTGGAGCAATCATGAATCCTAGGTATAAAGTAAAGGATAAAAATTCACCTATGGTAAGGTCATTGTTCATGATCATGTAACCTCCTATGCCCATAATCCCTGTACTCGAGAGGCCTAGTAAAAAGGTAGCTGAACTGGTGATAATGCTCGTAGCAGTAAGACTTTTCTTCACATTTAAAAATAACTTTTCAGTCCCTTCTTCAAAAGATTTAATTTCCTGTTTTTCTGCATTAAATCCTTTGATCACACGTACGCCATTTAAAGTTTCTGTGAGTCGACCCGTGACCTCTGCATTGATTTTGCCTCTTTCCCGAAAAACAGGACGAATGTATCCAAAGGCCTTCAATGATACGACTCCAAAAATGGCTACAGGAACCAGCACATAAACGGTCATCATCGGACTTATCCTAATCAATAAGGCCAAGGAAATAAAGGCGGTCAATACGCCTCCAACAAGCTGAACAAGCCCTGTTCCTACGAGATTTCGAACCCCTTCAACATCAGTCATGATACGAGAGACTAATTCGCCCGACTTTGTGTTATCAAAAAATCGCGTCGGTAAATAGATTACTTTCTTTTGGACTTGAACGCGGAGTTTAGCAATCAGGTGTTGTGCTTCTACACTTAATATTTTAGTTAATAAAAAGGAGGTAATGGCTTGTATGGTGATGGCTCCAATCACCCATAAAAGCAAGGTCTTAAGCATTTCTATATCTTTATTGATGATTACGTCATCCATTAAATACTGACTGGCTCCTGGTAAGACCAAACTAGCAATTCTGCTCAGGATAATTAAAAAAAGGCCTATCAGGATAGGTTTTTTTCTGGGCCAAATAATAGTTTTAAAAACGTGACTAAGGGTTACTTTTGATTTTGCCATATTTTCTAAATAGCACAAAAAACGATCCAAATCATTTTACTGACAAGATGACCGAAAGAGGATAGATTACGATCGTATTCAATAAAAAGAGTAATTTTTTTATAAATAGACGAATGCTTATTTTAGTAATAAAGAAGCGAATGAAATCATTGATTAAGATTTTATTATTAATATTACCTATGTCAATGCATGCGCAAACCGTAGTCAGTAGATTAGAGATTTATGGCGTTAATACAGATCGAAGAGAAGTAATTCATGAAGAGGTAGGTACGCTTTTTGAGGCACCTAATTGGAGTCAAGATGGTAAATTTTTAATCTATAATCAAGGAGGCAATCTTTATAAATTTGATTTGGATAAAAAAAAAAGGAAAAAATAAATACCGGCTTTGCTCAAGACTGCAATAATGATCATGGGATATCACCAGACGGCAAAATGTTGGCCATTTCAAATAATGATTCAAAAATAGGATCAAGAATTTATACTTTGCCCATTGAGGGAGGGCTTCCAAACCTGATTACAAAAGAAGGATCTTCATATTGGCACGGTTGGTCTCCAGATGGAGAAAGTTTAGTTTATTGTACCGAAAGAGGAGGTAATTACGATATTTATCGCATCAATTGCGCGGGAGGTGAGGAGCAGCGATTGACCTATACTGAAGGCCTTGATGATGGTCCCGATTATTCGTTCAGTGGGCGTCATATTTATTTTAATTCTGTCCGGACGGGAAGTATGCAGATTTGGAGAATGGACGCTGATGGATCCAATCAAAAACAGTTATCCAATGATGGATTTAATGATTGGTTTCCACACCCCTCACCCGATGGTACTAAAGTTGTGTTTTTATCCTATATCGACGCCATAGATCCAGGAAGTCATCCCCTATTTAAAAAAGTGATGCTTAGGATTTTAAATCCAGATACAAAAATAATTTATAAGCTTTTTGAATTATTTGGAGGACAAGGGACTTTAAATGTTCCCTCTTGGTCACCCGACAGCAAGCGGTTTGCATTTGTAAGTTATGCGTTGATAGATAATAAAGAGTAGCTTTTTTTAAGCATAGGGTTAGTATAATTGGGAAGCATAAAAAAAACACCAATAGGTACTTGATCTGATGTTGTTATTGAACTATGTTTTTTGATCGGATAAAATTTGAAGAAGGCTTGTGAAAGCGGCTCATGGGCGAGATGATACGTTTGGTTTCCTAAAAGAGGCATGGTATGGTTACAAGGGTGACCCAGGAGGGGTCTTTAAGAGCTTAGGCGGCCATGGCTGCGAATAAACAGCATACCCTTCGATTCAGTTATAAATTTAAGCATACCGATGAAATGGCCCATCATCCGATCGCTTTAAGTATAATTGCGATCTTAATACTTCTTTCATATCACGAAGACCTCATCAAATGGAATCAAGACCGCTCATCTCAATTATAATGGCAGTAAAGGATACGGGTCCTTATTTGGCCGAATGTCTTGATTCCATCCGTATGCAGACCTACGAAAATTGGGAACTTATAGCGGTCAATGACCATTCTTCTGATGATTCATGGAAACGATTAAATGATTATGCACAGCTAGATAATAGGGTTCGAATTTTTCAAAGCAGGGGTCATAGACTTAATCTGGCGCTAAAAGAAGGATATCAACATTGTCGGGGGACTTTAATCAATCGAATGGATTCTGATGATCGCATGCCACCAGAAAAATTGGAAGCCATGTTTGACGTTTGGGCAGTACATGGGAAAGGTGTTGTCGTGGCTGGGGGAGTGGAGCATTTTGTTGAAAATGGAACCGTAGGGCCTGGATTTCGACGATACGACCAGTGGCTGAATCAAGTAGCAAAAACGAGTACGCATTACCAACAGATTTATAAAGAATGTGTAATTCCTTCCCATTGTTGGTTGATTCACAAAGAAGATTTTAGTGCTGTGGACGCTTTTCATCCCGACGTTTATCCCGAGGATTATGATTTATGCTTTAGATTTTATCGCAAGGGCTATAAAATCATAGGGATGGATAAGATACTGCATTTTTGGAGGGATCGAGAAAATCGCATTTCTCGGACTTGGATAGAATATAAAGACAATAGGTATTTTGAGTTAAAATTGAAATATTTTTTTGAACTGGATAGAGATTCATCACGACCCTTGGTGGTTTGGGGTGCAGGACGCAATGGAAAAGACTTTATAAAGGTCTTAACGAAATATGAGCAAGAGATTCATTGGGTATGTGATAATGAGCGTAAAATAGGGAAAGAGATATTGGGCCACCAAATGCATCATTTTTCATCGATTAAAGGTTTGGACAGACCTCAGATTATGGTGGTTATTGCTGCACCTTCAGCTAAGTCAGAAATTGAAAATTACCTCACTCAATGGAGTAAAAAACCTGTAGAGGATTTTTGGTTTTTTGCTTAAATTGACCCGAAATCAAAGGTTTCTAAAAAGGCAGTAGTGAAATTTCCTGACTTGAATTGTTCGTCGCCCATCAGTTTCAAATGGAAGGGAATGGTCGTTTCAACACCTTCTATAACCATTTCTTCAAGGGCTCTTTTCATTTTTATCAATGCTTCCTCTCGAGTTTGTGCCGTTACGATGAGTTTGGCAATCATGGAATCATAGTGTGGGGGTATGATGTATCCGGCATAAACATGACTGTCTACCCGTACCCCATGTCCTCCTGGGAAATGTAAATTGATTATTTTACCTGGATTAGGTCTGAAGTTTTTTCGTGGATCTTCCGCATTGATACGACATTCAATTGAATGCATTTGAGGGAAATAATTTTCTCCTGAAATGTGAATGCCGGCAGCTACTTTTATTTGCTCTTTGATTAAATCATAATCTGTAACTTCTTCTGTAATAGGATGTTCTACTTGTATCCGGGTATTCATTTCCATGAAATAAAATTTTTCATACTTATCAACCAGAAATTCTACCGTACCGGCTCCTTCATACTTGATGGCTTCAGCTCCTTTAATGGCTGCTTTTCCCATATCTTCTCGAAGTTTCTTGGTAATGATAGGAGAGGGAGTTTCTTCTACGAGTTTTTGATGTCTTCTTTGAATGGAGCAATCTCGTTCGGATAGGTGGCAGGCCCTACCGGTGGCATCCCCTATGATTTGAATTTCAATATGCCTCGGTTCTTCTATAAATTTTTCAAGATAAAGGGCATCATTTCCAAAAGCGGCACTGGACTCTTGCTGCGCACTGTCCCAAGCATTTTGAAACTCTTGCTCTTTTTTAACCAACCGCATGCCACGTCCACCACCACCTGCTGTGGCTTTGAGCATGATGGGATATCCAATATCCTTGGCAATAAGTTTACCCTCTTTTACTGAATCAATAATCCCCGCTGATCCAGGAATCGTAGGCACACCTGCGCATTTCATGGTGTCTTTGGCAGTCGCCTTGTCCCCCATATTATTGATCATATCAGCACTTGCTCCAATGAACTTTATCCCGTACTCTTCACAAATTCTAGAAAATTCAGCATTTTCGGCTAAAAACCCATAGCCGGGATGTATCGCATCCGCATTGGTGATTTCAGCTGCTGAAATAATATTTGGAATATTAAGATAGGAGTCTTTACTAGAGGCAGCACCGATGCACACAGCTTCATCCGCAAAGCGTACATGTAAGCTTTCTTTATCTGCGGTAGAATAGACGGCTACGGTCTTTATACCCATTTCCTTACAAGTTCGAATGATTCGAAGTGCAATTTCTCCTCGATTTGCAATAAGAATTTTATGAAACACAGCTTATTTATTTAAGAAGGATCAATTAAAAATAGAGGTTGGTCATATTCCACAGGATTTGCATTTTCTGCCAATATTTTTACTACTGTACCGGAAACTTCAGCTTCTATTTCGTTGAAAAGCTTCATAGCTTCTACCACACATACGGTATCTCCGGGTTTAATGACATCTCCCACTTTTAGAAAGTCTGGAGATTCGGGATTTGGTGCCGTATATACGGTTCCAATCATGGGTGACTTGATGGTAATGTGTTTTTGATCTTCTACCTCTTTGGGCATTGAAGTCAAACCATCGCTCGTGGGTTCAGGAGTTTGTTGGGGGGCAACTTGAGGTAAGGATGGGGCAGGTGAGAAATGGGGTTGTGAAATGAAGTCAGAAGACCTTTTAATTTTGACTTTGAATGTTTCGGTTTCAATGTTTACCTCTTCGAGGCCTGTACTTTTTATATAGTCGATAAGATCGCGGATTTCTTTTACTTTCATCTTTGTTTCTAGTCTCTTATTAAATAATTTTTTATTTTCGGGCTAAATCTAGGAAAATTATTTGACTCTTTCGGAGTAGGATCCATTTTTTGTATCCACCTTAATGATTTCATCTTGATTGATGAATAAGGGAACCTGGATGATCGCACCCGTTTCCAATTCCGCTTGTTTAGTAGCATTCGTGGCCGTATCTCCTTTCAATCCAGGTTCGGTATAAACAATTTTTAAATTAACGTATTGGGGGACTTCAGCCCCTAAAATTTTTTCTTGTTCAGTGTGCACGAGTACTTCAACTTTTTCTCCATCTTTAAGGAATTGGGGTGCATTGATTAATTTAACATCAATTGGGATTTGTTCATAAGTCTCTGTGTGCATAAAGTGATAACCTATGTCATCTTTGTACAGGTATTGGTACTTATGACGTTCTACCCGCGCCGTTGTAATTTTATGACCTGCAGAAAAGGTATTGTCAATGACGCGACCGGTGGACAAGCTTTTTAATTTTGTTCTTACAAAAGCAGGTCCTTTCCCAGGTTTGACATGTTGAAATTCAATAATCGAGAACAAATCATGATTATATTCAATCACTAACCCATTTTTAATATCAGCAGTAGTTGCCATAATACCTTTAATTTTCGGGGCTGTAAGCCCATTTTAAATAAATAGAGGCCCAAGTAAACCCTCCTCCAAAGGCAGCTAAAATTAAATTATCTCCTTTTTTAAGTCGTAATTCATAGTCCCATAAACAAAGGGGAATGGTACCTCCTGTCGTATTGCCGTACCGAGAGATATTCATCATGACTTTATCATCCGGGACCTGCATAAGTTTGGCTGTGGCATCGATGATTCTTTTATTGGCTTGATGGGGAACTAACCAAGTAATATCTGAGCCCTTTAAATCATTTCTATCCATGATTTCTTTGGCGATCCCCGCCATTTTAGTCACGGCAAATTTAAAAACGGCAGATCCTTCTTGATAGACATAGTGCTCATGGTTTTGGACGGTATCGAGACTCGCTGGATAGCGACTTCCTCCTGCCTTGATATTTAGATATTGTTCTCCTGAACCATCAGATTTTAAAATAGCATCTTGGATACCGTAACCCTCATGATTGGATTCGAGCAGGGCAGCTCCAGCTCCATCTCCAAAGATGATGCAAGTTGTGCGGTCTTTGTAATCTAAAATAGATGACATTTTATCGGCACCAATGACAATTATTTTTTTGTGCGAACCCGATTCAATAAATTTAGCACCTGTGCTGAGGGCGAATAAAAAGCCAGAGCAGGCCGCAGCAAGGTCAAAACCGAAGGCATTTTTCGCTCCTACCTTTTGAGCAATGAGATTAGCAGTAGCCGGGAACGTCAAATCGGGCGTAATCGTGGCACAAATGATTGCATCAATTTCCTCAGGGGCTGTATTGGTTTTTTGAAGAAGCCCTTTAACAGCTTCTACGGCCATAATGGAGACGCCTTTGCCCGAGCCCTTCAGGATTCTCCTTTCTTTGATTCCTGTTCTGCTTACGATCCATTCATCGTTAGTGTCCACCATTGTCGCCAATTCATCATTGGTCAGGACATAGTCGGGGACGTAGCCGTTGATTCCGGTAATAGCAGCCGTGATTTTTGACATATATCGTATGATCTGCTAAATGAATAATTCAAAGCCAGACCGCTCAGACTCTAAGCTAAAACTTCTTTTTCAATAACTACCTTTCCTTTGTAATAAAGTTTACCTTCATGCCAATAGGCACGATGGGGCAAATGGGCCTCTCCCGTGGTTGGACAGATAATGTAATTTTTTGGAGAAGCTTTTATATGAGTTCTTCTCTTGTCTCTTCTTGTTTTCGAAATTTTTCGTTTTGGATGCGCCATTGTATATTAATTATTAGGTTATAATTTTATTTTTTTCAGTACTTCCCATCTTGGATCAATCTTGTTTTCCTGCTCTTGATCATTTAAGAAAGGGGTTTCGTCTTTATAAACTAACTCAGCTCTTTCTTGTCCTCTTAGCCTAGGGTGTACTTTTTTCATTGGGATCTCTAGCGACACAAATTCATAGATATAGCCAGAAACATTCAATATTTGCATCCCCATATCTATTGTACTTATTTCATCGCTTAATTCTTCATTAGTCAAACCAAATTTCACGATATGCTTTTTTTGACAATTTAGGGATTCTCGATAACTTTCTATGGAGACATCGCAAATCAATAAAACATCAACTTCAATTATGAAATTTAAGGCCATCATGGACTCAGATTTATCTATAACCAACGAGGCTTTACCATAGCCTTCTTCCACCAAATTATTTTCAAAGGTTTCGAAAAAATCAGGTACTAATTCAAATTGAAAATGGTGTGTACCATTCTCAAGTCGCGCCAAATTAATCTCAAAAGATTTTAAAACTTTAGTTTTCACCCAATTAAATTTTTTAAGAACCGCAAATTTATGTAGAATGCCCCGATAATCCCAATGAATTCTTCATTAGAAATAAGAATCAACGATCTTTATTTTGAGCCAACGTACCTGCCAGTAACAATGCATAGCTCATAGAACTTGGGTCAGCGCTGTTTTTACCTGCCAAATCAAAAGCGGTACCATGGGCAGGTGAAGTCCTGACTGCCGGGAGCCCCGCTGTGAAATTCACACCTGAACCTCTTGATAATAATTTAAAAGGAATCAAACCTTGATCATGATACATCGCTAAAATACCGTCAAATTTTAAATATTCATCACTTCCAAAAAATCCATCAGCAGGGAAAGGCCCTTTGACAGCGTATCCATTAAAATTAAATTGGTCAATGACCTTATCGATTGTCTTTTGTTCTTCGTCACCCAACAAGCCATTCTCGCCTGCATGAGGATTTAATCCTGTAACCAATATTTTAGGCACATGGATATTGTAATCGCTCTTAAGAACTTTGTGGACTAACCCTAAGGTGTTCTCTAGTAAACGAATTGTTATTTTTGTACTCACCTTTTTTATTGGTAGATGAACTGTTAAAGGGACAACGCGAAAGCCATCCTTATTCGTAAGCATCATTACTGAATTTGTTTTTTCATTACATAGCGATGCTAAAAAGTCTGTATGTCCTTCATAAGGAAAATTCCCACTTTGCTTGACCGCCCATTTATCTATCGGATTAGTGACTATTGCTGAGGCGTCATTATTTAGTACAATTGATACGGCCCTTTCAATAATGCGTTTTACCTCTGCGGAGTTTTTCAGTGATATTTTACCCGATACAATCTCTTGTGGCATTGAATGATTAAGTACACATAGTTTATTTGGATATTCAAATGGATCAGTAAAACTAGTCATTTTTAAAGTTTTTAGAGAATATTTATTCGCTACTGTTGTCAAAAACTTATAATCCCCTATCACAAAAAATGGATATTGGTTTTTAAATATTGATTTTACTTTCACTGTAAGCTCGGCCCC
>CAJXAT010000058.1 GCA_913050055.1 uncultured Flammeovirgaceae bacterium
GGTCTTCCACCCTTCAAAAAGCAGTTAATCACTTAACTGCTTTTTTTATTAGTAGAAATCAATTCTAAATCTACTTATTTCTTGGCAGTTATTTGGCAGTTATTCTAAATCCCTTGATTTATTAAATAATTTTTTGACCCTTTTTTGAATTTATATATCGAGATAACTGCTTATTTAATAGATCAACACCCTGATCTATTAAAGTTCCAAATCAAATGTGGAAAACTTTTTTTATTTGGAATCTCAAAAATTAATTCAATCCTACGTTATATACATATCAGAAACATAATTCTGAACTTGTTAGTTTTTTGGCTAGATACTTTTCGGCTGATAATAATTAATGCTCATAGAAAACAGCAGAATGAGCGAGGCAGGTGCAAGTAAAACGCCTAGCGGGGGATACAAACTATATATGTATCTAAGAGTTTACAGATTGACGCATTGTTGTATAGTTGTAGCGTTAAGTCTAGGGTGAAACGGAAACTCAACGGAGGCAAAGTTTAATTCTAGAGGCACATTTCTTTTTATTGATGGGTAAGGGGAAGTGTGTCTTTTTAAATCTTGCCAAAGGTGTGTCTAGTGATAAATTCAAAAATCTAACAAAGGCAACTGGGAAATAATTGGAAATGAAAAATCAATCAGCAGAATATTTAAATGGTTTACTTAAGATTGGCAAATGGAATTATCAAGTTTCAATTAATGCAGATTATAAAATCAGTTATTCTTATTTGGATAGAATAATTAATAAAGTTCTAGCTATACAAGGAATCAAAAAAGTATTTGGGGCATCATTCACAAATCAATCAATAGGTAGTTTTATCTATTTAATAGTTGAAGGTAAAAATGTCACAAGAAGAAAGTTAGAAAAAACTCTAAAATTGAAAGATAATATCCTTGGGAACGTCGATAATATTAAATCTAAAAAAGAACTTTATCATTTGGTTAGACATTTGGGAAAAGATTATTCTTATCATAACATAGCAGTTAAAAAATCATAGAATAACTTATGCCATTCCAAAAAGGTAATAAATACGGTAAGACAACTAAAAGAGGTGAAGGAAAGATAACTTCAGAAATAAGAGAGAGGTTAAAAGGATTATTAGTTGACACTCTTCAAAGTGTCAAACTAGAAGAATTATCAAAGGCAGAGAAGTTACGGCTAATAGAAATAAGTCTAAGATATACTCTTCCTAAAAGGATAATAGAAGAACCCGTAACCAATGATTTTAAAGTAGAGATAGTTCAAAGTATAGATCAATACTCAGACAAAGAACTTGAAGATATACTCAAAGAAAGATGTTCTTAGAGACTGATAACGTAAGAAGGGCTATAATTAAATCCTTTGATAAACCTGCTAAATGTAAGGAGATGGTTTTACTGTTTGGAAAGGTTGTTTTGATATTTAAAAAATAGGTGCAATACAATGTACACATTATTTCTTTGAGTTAGTTAAAATATCTTTTTAACTTGTATTGGCTTAAAATAACTGCTACCTACAGCTATGAAAAACTTCAAAAATCTCCTATTTGTAAGTATTCTTTGTTCGCTCGGATTGTTTACCAATTGTGAGGAGGATCAAGTAAGTCTAAGAATCAGAATTAATCCAATTTATGGTGGTTCAGTTACTACGCTTCCTGTAGGGCCGATATACGATTTGGGTACAACTGTTGGCTTGACAGCCGTGGAAAATCCTGGTTATTACTTCAAGGATTGGACGGGCGGTGTTACAGGATTTATTTCTATTGTGACAATAATAATGGATTCTGATAAAACGATAACAGCAAATTTTGAACTTATCGATACCGATGGAGACGGAGTGGGAGATAATTACGACTCTTGCCCCTCTACCCCAGAGAATGAATCAGTAGATTTAGATGGATGTTCTATTTCAGAAAGAGATACTGACGGGGATGGAGTAACAGATGATTTAGATGTTTGCGCTGATACTTTTGAGGGGTCTACAGTAGATGCTAACGGCTGTGCAGATTCACAGAAAGATACAGATAGTGATGGTGTAACGGATGATGTAGATACTTGTGCAGATACTCCCAGCGGTGAGACAGCAGATAGTAGTGGTTGTTCAGATTCACAGAAAGATTCTGACGGTGATGGTTTAACTGATGATATGGATACTTGTGCAGATACCCCCGAGGGTGCCACTATTGATGAGAATGGCTGTGCTGTAACCTTTATGTACCTCGATGAGAATGGAGTTACAATTAAAGCCACTGAATATGCTGTGATTGGTGAAAGTTACGAATTGGATAGTGTAAGCTATTTGATAGTAGATGAAACTATATTAAAAGCTATGGTAACAGCAGGTGAAGATGTTACAAAAGTAGTTACAACCAATGTTACAGATATGACACAAATGATCGCATTTGATATTTATGATACCACTTTCAATCAAGACATTGGCTCTTGGGATGTGAGTAATGTAACGAATATGCAACAGATGTTTTATTTTGCTACTACCTTCAATCAAGACATTGGTTCTTGGGATGTGAGTAATGTGACGAATATGGAATCAATGTTTGCGGGTACCCCTTTTGATAAAGACATTAGTAGTTGGAATGTTAGTAATGCGACAGATATGAGTTATATGTTTTACAATGGTACTTCCTTCAACCAAAACATTGGTTCTTGGGATGTGAGTAATGTGACGAATATGGAATCAATGTTTGTGGGTACCCCTTTTGATAAAGACATTAGTAGTTGGGATGTGAGTAATGTTACTGATATGAATAATATGTTTTATAGAGCAATTGCTTTCAATCAAGACCTTAGTTATTGGGATGTAAGTAGTGTCACAAATATGAATCGTATGCTTGCTTCTACAGACGTGTTCAATCAAGACCTTAGTTCTTGGGATGTGAGTAATGTTACGGAGTGCCAATATTTCAGTTCAGTCACAACCGCTTGGACATTACCCAAACCTAACTTCACTAACTGCAGCGAATAAGCTTCCTCAAAGGAGTTAATTAAAACATCTATACAACACTCGGACACACCCACAAAGGCTCTTAAAAAGGCTTATTTAAGTGGAGGTTAATTATTTTTGAGATATGAAAAAACTACGAGAATACGAACATTTCATTCTCATTTTGATTGGGTTAATTATGGTTACACTAGATTATATAAACTATAGTTCCATAGATGATTCAATAGGATTAGTATTTATCACTATAGGTTTAGTTATTCTGTTTGGAAAACGTATTTGGAAGAACAACAATCAATAGGTCTGCTAAACATCAATTAAGATATTTATTAACACTCTGACACACCCACAAAGGCTCTTTGAAGGCTTATTTAAGCTTAGGGGTACTCATTAAACTGATGACGTGTCTTAAATCAGCTTAAAAAGCGAAAAGGATTAGATAGATAGATTATTATATTCTTTAATTCACTGATAGACTTTAAGGATATTATTTGACTGTTTTGAAAAATAATTTTTGGTAAATATTGTAATATTAATATTATTGCTTTTAATTACTTATATGTTTTTTATTATTTAACTTAATTTATTACACTATTCAAAACAAAAAATGAAAAATTATAAAAAATTTATATTCACATTATCTATTATTGGAATATCTATATTCACCGGCTGCAGTGATGATGATGATGCTGCTGAAGCTACTACGAACTGTTTTTCTTGTCAGTTTGATTCTGAATCTTTGTTTGCTGAGCTTAACGGAATTGATATTTGTGAGGGAGCGGAAATGGAAGATGACGAAGGTAATATGGTGCCGATGACAGCTGCAGACATAACAGAGTTAAAGGCAGGTTACGAATTGATTGGCGGAACTTGTAATTGAGAAAATAATGTTTGGGATCCTCAGTTTTATAGTTATTTAAGCCTAAGTTAGAATGTAACTATTGATCTGAAAAATTATTTATATTGCCCTATATTGAAGGCATATCTTCTTCAGTCAATTCAGCTATCTCTAATCCTCTTAAATAAGTTAAACTCACCTTTAAAGAGGAGTGCCCCATTGCCTTCTGAAGTTTGGTAATAGAACCTGTTCTTTTAAAGATATTTAAGGCTGCTGAGTGCCTAAAAGAGTAAAGAGTAATGTCTTTATCTATTTGTGGATTGAGCCTCTTAAAACGCCTAAAAAGTGTCTTAAAATAATCGTTATTATAAGGCTTTATCTTGTTGGAAAAGATGTTATAATCTGATTCACTTCTTACTAACAAATCTCTTACATAAGGGGGTACAGGAACTAGTCTATTACGCTTAGATTTTACCTTGTCCCCACCTAAATAAATAGTCTTTAAATCAGTACTAAAATCTTTCCATTTAAGTAATCTTATTTCTTGATGTGGGCGAAGTAAACAACAGTAAGTAATGGCACAACACAAGTGTAAATTTTTATTGAATTTATAAACTTGATTAAGAAGTTCTTCAATGTTATCAATAGGCTTATGTAAAACTTCCTCTTGTTTACGAGATTTGATAGTTGATTTTTCTATATCAAAACCATTATTATGAAGATGATTTACGAGTACATTTAGATGCCTTCTTGTAGTGTTGTAACTCGTATTGTTTTCATAGCGCAGTGGTAATGAGTTTAGGAACTGTTTGGATATGCTCCCTTTAGACAAGAGTTGTTTTCTGAGATTGAATGCAAGATGTATTAAGGCTTTCTTATAAGGTACAGATAATGGCTCTTTGAGTTTATTACTTATTAGCAGATCAAAGGTTTCAATTTGATTAAGTTTTTTAGAAAAGGAATAATCATTAGCAACCAAATGTCTGTAAAATTGTTCTGCTAAAGCTGATGCTTGTTTTCTTCTAAGATGCTTGGGATAGGAATTTATTAGTAAAGAAGAACCAATTAATTTACCCCCAAACAGCCTATATCGCTTATTGTTGAGATTAAAATCAATGTAATATTTTCCTTGTTTGTCTTTGCGTACTTGTGGATAAGATAGTGTATTATTTGACATTACTGTGGCAGTTTACTTGAACATTAATATTTAAGTAACTTCTAACTAATTCATTCTCAGTGGTTAGTAGCCTTCGAAGAAGGCAAAAAACGCCTGATTGTGGTTCAGGAGGTCGCCGGTTCAAGTCCGGTCTTCCACCCTTCAAAAAGCAGTTAATCACTTAACTGCTTTTTTTATTAGTAGCCGGACATGTTAAAAGCACTTGTTTTTGTTAGTTATCTTTTTTGAGCGGTCCTGATAATTTTTACTCTAAATTTATTGCTAAACTTAACAAAATCATCATGAACTTAGTCGCATTATATCCACAACCAAAAGATGTTGAAAAGTTTAATTCAGATTATAATGAACACATTCTATTTTTAAATAAAAAATTGAATATACCCACTGACGTAACGGCTTATGAGGTGACAAATTTTGTTTCGGGTCCGTTTGGAGAACCTGCTTATTACAAAATGTGGGTGATGCCATTTGATTCGCAAAAAGCATTAAACAGTTTAATGGGAGACTGAATTCCTGTCTCTCTTGAACCATAATATTCTTAGATTTAATGGGACATGGATCTGATTTATTGTGCGAGGCTTGATTTTGCATTTAAATGATTGATTTAAAGCATAACTAAATAATCAACCATAGTCCCACGTAAGGACTGATAGTATAGACTTTATCTATTGGGAAATTCACTTGCGCAATTTATTTACGTAACTGTTCCGGTTAGTCATGGATTTTCATAATTGATTTTTTTATTTCAAAACCAGGGCAGAGACATGAGAGAATTGATTAAAACAGCCAAAGGCCTTCTTGAAGCGCTGCTAGGAGCTTTTTCTAATTTTGGAGTGAAGGATTTATCGCGGATATGTAACAAGCACTTTTGAAATTTATAAAAAAAAAGGACCAATTTGATAAACTCTTCCGAAAATTATTTAATTTGTATTGCACTTTATTAACGCCGATATGAAAATATATCAATGCTTTGGAATTGTGGCTTGCTCAATGCTCGCAATAACCCATTCAGTGAAGGCGACCAACCCCTATACCGAAGAAATCAAAAGTTTCCATAAACCAGTGATCGAGGTTTATGAGAATAATCCTTTGACCAAAAATGAGGATCCTATCGAAGAAGTATCCGATGAGGAAAAAAAAGAGCTGCAAAAAAGTCAAGCGAACGTTGCGGACTCATCTTACAGTTCATTGATTAAATACAACTTTGTATTTTATTTCATTTATAAACACAAATATGAAAACAGATACCAAGAGGGGCTTGAAGGACTCAGAGTAGATTAAGGATCAGAAGCAATAAAATCGCTTAATTCTTGAAGTGTTATCCGACCTTCGTAATAAGAGCTGCTGAAAATCACGCTGTGTATGCCAATCTTTTTTAATTGCTCTATATCGGCGAGATCACGCACCCCCCCTTTGGCCAAAACATGAAGATTTGGGAATTGGGCCAGGAGTTCTTGATATAACTCCAATGGAGGCCCTTCGAGCAGCGCTTCCCGAGAAATATCCGTAGTTTTGATGTATTTGAGCCCTCTTTCGTAATAGTAGGCGATGTGTTTGAAAAAATCAACTTTGGTTTTCTTTAGCCAACCCCCCACTCTAATTTGACGATCTAAACTATCTGCACCCAACATTATTTTCTCTCGCCCATGGGAAATCATCCAAGCTTTGAATAATTCTGGATGATAAATAGAAATCGTGGAGGCCGTGATGCTGTCTGCACCAAATTCAAAGGCTTTGTTGACGTCGCCATCCGTATGCAAGCCCCCAGTAAAATTTATTTTAAGGGAGGTGTGGCCCGCAAGCATCTCAAGGGTAGGGTAATTCACAATATGCCCCTTTATAGCACCATCCAAATCAACTAAATGCAATTTGTGTATGCCGGCACTTTCAAATTGTTTGGCCAGATCGAGTGGACTTAGGTCATATACTTTTTCCTTTTTAAAATCACCTTTGATCAATCGCGCCATTTGGCCATCGTGAATTAATATCGAAGGAATGATCTCCATTATGGATAAGTTTACGTGTTGCTCGAGACAAATGATTGCTCCTTAATATACAAATATAACAGGTCAATAGTTATCAGAATTGACTTGAATCAATTTAAATCCTTCTCCATGGATCGTAATGATTTTAAATGCATCTGTTAATTGAAAATATTTGCGGAGTTTGGCAATATATACATCCATACTTCTGGCATTGAAATAGCTGTCATTTTTCCAAATACGCTTTAGAGCTAAGGTCCTATCCACGGTTTGATTTAGATTTTCCAAAAACAATTTCATCAGTTCGTTTTCTTTGGTAGTTAAGGAGATATTATGCTGATCGATAATTAATGTGTTTTCGTCATAATGGTATCGAATATTTCCAACTACATATTCTTTTGGAAAAGCTGCTGATTTTTTAGAACTGGATCGTCGCAAAATGGCAGTAATTCTGAGCAGTAATTCCTCCATACTAAACGGTTTAGTTACGTAATCATCGCCACCTATCTGAAAGCCTTTTAAGACATCTTCTGTCATAGATTTAGCCGTCAAGAAAATGATAGGAATATCAGCATTGACCGCTCTGATATCTTTGGCTAGTGAAAAGCCATCCTTTTTTGGCATCATTAAATCCAGTAAACACAGGTCGTATTGGCCCTCATAAAAAGCGGTGAGACCGGCCTCACCATCGGTTGCCAAGTTGGTCGTAAATTCCTTTAATTTGAGATATTCCTCAAGGATCTGACCCAGGTTAACATCATCTTCAACCACTAATATTCTTGTATTATTCATAATCTAGAGGAAATTTAACTATAAAACTAGTCCCTTTTTTAAGCTCACTTTCCACTTCGATGCTTCCATGATGAAGCGTAATGATCTCTTTGACATAAGCCAGACCAAGTCCAAACCCTTTGATATTGTGTACATTGCCACTGGCCACGCGATAGAATTTCTGAAAAATACTTCTTTGGGCTTCTTTGCTCATACCCATCCCATGATCTTTAATGGAGCAGATGAGCTGACCTCTGATGTTTTGTGTTCGGATCATGATATTGGGAGCTTCCTTTGAGTATTTCAAAGCATTGTCTAATAGATTGAGAAGGACACCCAAAAGATAAGCTTCATCTCCTTTAAATTTGAACTGGGAGGCATTTAATGCCAATTTTAGATGTCCTAATTTACGCTCCATTTGAATGGAAATTTTGTCTACTGCTTGTTGGATAATGGCATGAAAATCCACGATTACTAAATTTAATTTTAATTCGTTTTTGTCGAGTTGTGCCATTTGCAAAACATCGGCTACCTGGCTCTCTAAGCGTTTATTTTCACCTGCAATGATGCCTAAATATTTCATTTTCATAGAGGGCTTCTGCGGAATGGTTGGATCAAGTAGGGCTTCGATAGCCAATCCGATGGTGGAAATGGGTGTTTTGAATTCATGGGTCATGTTGTTCATGAAATCGGTTTTCATTACCGAAATTTTTTTCTGCCGAACAATGGTAAAAACCGCATAGCCGAAGCAAATTAAAATAATGAGAATTAACAAAGCTGAGCTAGATAAAGGAAACCAGATTTTACTCATGAGATACTTCTCTTGACTCGGAAAATCAATGACCAGTAAATTGGGTTCATTGGTGACATCGTTGGGGAATAAATTGGTTTTGAAGTGGCTTTGTAACAGCCGTTCATTTGAGTAATCTTTGCTGATTTCAATTAATCGACCGGAGCGCGGGTTGATGATGGCATAATCATAGGGTATATCAATACTCTTTTTCTTTAACTCCGTATGAAGAAGAGAATCCAGTTGATCAGGATCAAAACGATTGGTGAGCCCTATCTTAGGTAACATCATTTCCTCCAAAAGACCCATCATCATATTAGACTTATTAGAAATTTTTTCCAAAATTTCTTTAAGATTTGAATTAAGAGTTTCAGTTTCAGGCGCACCTTTAGGATAAGCAAATTGAATACTGTTGATATTGGATTTGAGCACGTCGAAGAAGGCCTTCCCCATCTGATTGGATCTAAGAGGTGCACCTACCACTTCAAAAGAAAAATTGAAACTTCCTGTACTCGATAGACTGTCATCAATCCGAATCTTTTTTCCTCCTTGAAGGATCTGTCTTTGATTTAGGGGGGGAGTTACTTGAAATTGAAAGGGTTGAAATCCTCTTGATTGCCCTTTAGAGGAGAAATTACTCATTTTTCGATTGACATAAAATAAGGCCTCTTGTTGTTCTAGCTTCTTAGTTACATTTGATAAAGCTGTCATGACATCACGTTCAAAATGGTCACGATTTCCAGTGATTACCGTATCAATCCAATACCACTGAAAAGCAATGAGACCGGTGAGCGCAACGCTCATTAGGGTAATAATCCAGCCCAATCTATTTTTACTCATGTACAAAAGTAGGTAGATCTACCATTTGAGCGCAGTAGATTAACTGTTTTTAACAAAAAAGGCGGGCCAAGAGGGCTTAAAAAAGATATAGACCAAAGTGTGGGAAGTACTGGATTCGAACCAGCGACCCCCGCCCTGTCAAGGCGGTGCTCTAAACCAACTGAGCTAACTTCCCATTTTTTTAAAAAAAATAAGCTTGGCTTCTCTTTTAAAATTAGTGATCAAACTTAAATAATCGCCCGTTAACATCGTAAGAAATTTAAATGATTATGAACATATAATTTTTCTTTATGATCGGAGAATACTTTTGAGGTATATCTGAAGACCTTGACGGCTGTGAGGATATAGAAACAGAGGCCTGATTCAATAGGTTTCTCCCATGAAGAAGAGGGTTTCTTTCTTTGAATAAAGGAGTTGGTCATATTTTTCATTTACTTTATAATAATTTTAATATTCGATCTTATTGTGTCCTTGTCTTTTCAATATTATCACCCTGCGCTCCTTCGAGACCTCTATTCGTGCTTTATACGGACGTTTGCCCAAGCCAACGCTCCCTTACAATTGTCTTATGAGGATTTTTCTATCAGAATGTTAGAAAAACTAGGGCTGGATGGAGGTATTAGTGGCGTGATGTTTAAGGATAAAGCGCTTATTGGATTTGTATTGCAGAGCCGGGCCCATTTTCAAGGATTAGATACCGTTTATAATGGAGGCACCGGTGTCATAGCAGTGTATCGGGGAAAGGGAATCATTCAAAAAATATATAAAAATTTACTGCCCTATTTAAGGAAAAGTGGCGCGGACAGAATTTTACTGGACGTCATCACGACCAACGCACGCGCATTAAAATTATATGAGGCCATGGGATTTCAAAAAAAACAACTGCTGCATTGCTTTAAGGGGTCTGTTGTTGCGGATATGCGATTGAATCATCTTGTTTTTCGGGAGTCGCAAGATTTTAAATTGGATCGATTTAATACATTTGCTGACTTTTCACCCTCTTTTATAGATGCAAACGAACGTTTAAATACCAACTGGAAATACGAAAAATTGATAGAGGGTTATCAGGGGGAAACGTTAATAGGTTATATCATTTTTCAGAAACATTTGGGGAGGATATCACAGTTGGGGGTACGACAAGATCACCGAAGACAAGGCGTGGGAACCGCTTTGCTGCAACATGCCCAACAGGTATGTCGAAGAGACCTGACCTTGATGAATATCCCCTCTCAGGCAAAGGGTATGCTCAATTTTTTAATAAATACAGGATTGGTCAATAATGTGGATCAATATGGGATGGAAATGAAGTTATGAAGATCGCGTGGTCACAGCTGGTTAAGGAAGTCGAAGGGACAGAACTCTGTCATCATTCAGAAGTAATAATTACCCGATTGGGTTATGACTCGCGATTGATTTCCCTATGGGAAGGGTTGCTTTTCGTAGCTCTGAAAGGTGCACGAGCTGATGGGCATGATTTTATTCCTGGGCTTTATGACCGAGGAGTGCGTTGTTTTGTGATTGAAAGGGATATTGATGTTAATCTTTACCCGAAAGCCAATATCTTTTTGACTCCCTCTAGTAGGGCCTGTTTACAAGAATTGGGAAGACGGGCGGTCGCGCATAACCCTATCCCACTGATTGCCATTACCGGAAGCAATGCCAAGACCTTGGTGAAAGAATGGTTGGCTACGCTCCTTTCAGAAAAGTTTGTGGTGGCCAAAAGTCCCCGGAGCTTTAATTCTCAAATCGGGGTACCTCTTTCGGTATGGGATCTGTCAGCGCATCATCAAATAGGAATTTTTGAAACAGGGATTTCCCAACAAGGGGAGATGGAGCATCTGGAAAAAATTCTCCAACCTAGCATAGGTATCTTCACTAATATTGGAGAAGCCCATGATCAAGGGTTTAAAGATTTGGCAAATAAAATTGCCGAAAAAGCAAAATTGTTTGTAGGGACCCAGCAAATCATTTGTCGGCGAGACCATGGCGAAGTTTTTGATTACTTAAAAGGATTGTACCCCAATCGGATATTTGATTGGTCCACTGCGGACCCGCAAGCGTGCTTTTATTATACACTTTCCAAAAACAGCGTATCTCTTCAATACCAAGGCACTTGGTATGTCTTTCAATTTCCTTTTTCTTTTGAAATTTGGATTGAGAATGCTCTTCATGCCCTCACAGCAGCCTTGCTTTGTGGATTGGACCAAGCGACCCTTCAACAGGGTTTGGATAAACTTAAACCCTTGGAAATGAGGTTGGAAATTAAAAAGGGAATCGATGATTGTTATTTGATTGATGATACTTATAACAACGATTTTCAAGGCCTTACGGTGGCCCTTGATTTTCTAAAACAACAAAAGCAGCGGCAAAATAAAACGGTTATTTTAACAGACATTCAGCAATCTGGGTTAAACGATGCCCACCTTTATAAAAAGGTGAATGAGCTATTGGTCAGTCATCAGGTCAATCGATTGTTTACCATTGGTAAACAAATTGCAGTATTTCAAGATCAGTTCGAGATACCCGTTATTTCTTATCTCACCGTAGCCGCTTTTTTATCAGATCATCCTAATTTTCAGGATGAGATGATTTTAGTTAAAGGGGCAAGAAAGTTTGCTTTGGAACGAATTATTCATCGACTGGAAGCCAAAAAGCATCGAACCCAACTGGAAATCCGACTGGAAGGGATTGTTCAAAACTTAAATCAATACAAGCAACGACTATCCGAAACGACAAAAATAATGGTCATGGTGAAAGCTTTTGGCTATGGAGGAGGGAGTCTTGAAATAGCCAATGTATTGCAATTTCATCACATTGATTATTTAGGCGTGGCTTATTTAGATGAAGCTATTGAGCTCAGAAAAAATGGAATTGAGACCCCGATTATGGTCATGAATCCAGATTTAGACCAATTGGAGATTTTTTGTAATTATCAATTGGAGCCTGAAATTTACAATTTAGCTGGCCTAACGCAGGTAATGACCTTGGCCTCGAAGCCTAAAATTCATTTAAAAATAGATACGGGCATGCATCGATTGGGGTTTGATCCTAGTGAGGTGAATAAAATCAAGGGTTTGCTTTCGGAGGGCACTGTAGAGGTGGCGGGGATTTTTACTCATTTTTCTATGGCTGACTTGCCCTCGGAAGATGATTTTACCCACAATCAGGCACATATTTTTGAGCAAACCTATCGCCAGCTGACCATGGGCTTATCTCATCAGCCGCTTAAATATGCTTGCAATTCTTCGGCTATTGTTAGGTTTTCTGAATATCAATTTGATATGGTACGATTGGGCATTGGTCTATACGGTTTGGATCCCTCAGGGGTCATGAATCTGGCTCCAGTAAGTGTCTTAAAGACACGGATTTCTCAAATAAAAACAGTTAAAAAGGGGGCGTACATCGGTTATGGTACGGCTGGACGTGCCGATCGCGATACTGCAATAGCCATCGTTCCCATTGGCTATGCCGATGGCTATGTAAGAGTTTTCGGTAAGGGGAAAAGCTTTATGGGTCTCCATGGCCATGAGGTGCCAACAATCGGCAACATCTGTATGGACATGACCATGCTCGATGTCACAGGTATCAGCTGCTTTGAAGGGGATACCGTGGTCGTATTTGGGGAAAATCCGACGATTGAAGACTTGGCTGAATGGGCACAAACCATTCCCTATGAGATTCTGACCAGCGTAAGTCAACGGGTAAGCAGAATTTTTATTGGCTGAGAAATTATTTGCCCGTTTACATAGTATTGATGAGATCAGAGATTTTACTTGATTAAATTTATCTTTATAATCTTAGTACTTATGGTCAAGACATCAATTAATTATTGTATTATTTTCTCTCTTTTGCTCTTTTCGTGTCAAAATAAAAAGAGTCCTCGGATAGAAGCAGAAACCCTTCAATTTGCCCAATCTAAACAAGGCATGGTGGTGGCCGCGCAACCACTAGCTACGACGGTAGGTAATAAAATATTAGCGTTGGGAGGGAATGCCGCGGATGCTGCGGTGGCTACAGGCTTCGCTTTGGCAGTGGTTGAGCCTACGATGAATGGCATTGGAGGGAGGAGTCAAATATTGGTTGGAAAAACGGATGGTTCTTTTCAATCTTATAATGCAATGACCGAAATACCGGCTAATTATAGAATACCTGATTCAGTAGTGTCTTCTGGCCATGGTACGATTGCCATTCCAGGGGTGGTTGCGGGTTTGGTGAAATTGCATGAAGCTCATGGATCATTGCCTTTGGAAACACTCATGCAGGGAGCCATTGAATTGGCAACCAAAGGCTTTGAAATTTTGCCTGGAGAGGCTGCTCGACATAAAATTGCCTATGAAAATATACGTGGAAATGTCGGTTTAAGTGCACAAATGCTCAAGGGGGATTCAGTGCTATATCAAGCAGGAGAGCGATTGATTCAGGCCGATTTGTCACAGACTCTGACAAGGATTGCCCAAAGTGGAGGCAAAGATTTTTATGAAGGGGAAACGGCTCTTCGCATGGCTGAGGACATGGCAGCTAATAGTGGCTTTGTTACGTTGGAAGATTTGGCAAAATATAAGGTATTGGAAGGACGTATGGTGACTACCCACTACCGTGGGTATGACATTCACTCCATTGCGGCCCCAGCAGGAGGCGGCTTGGTAATCAAGGCATTGAATCTTTTGGAACCCTTTGAATTATCCCTTATGAATCCTGCTGAATGGGCCCTACTCATCAATCAAGCATTGGCCCTTGCTGCGAACAGCAGATATGAAGACTACTATGAACTAGATTTACAATCCGTTCAAGACAAAAAATGGGCAGAAAAAGCCTCTGAAAACTTCACCGTTCCTGAAAGGGCCACTGCCGAGGCAGCCGTTTACCATCAAGAGGCACAAAATCTACTCGTAACCAATGTCGACTGGTCAGGAGATACGTGGGGGGAGGACAGTCATCATACCACACATTTTACTACAGCGGATTGTCAGGGCATGGTGGTTTCAATTACCCAAACCGTGGGCCCTCTTTTTGGTTCTAAGGTGATTACGCCTGGATTAGGGTTTGTTTATGCATCCACGATGGGAGCATATTTATCAGGAACGGATCAAGCGCCAGGCTCACGTCCAAGAACGACCATTGCACCGACCATTGTCACCAAAGATGGGAAAACAGTCATGGTGCTGGGTGCGGCTGGAGGATTAAGAATTTTGTCAGGAATTGTACAAACGATTTCTCGATTTATTGATCAAGGAATGTCTTTACAAGCCGCAGTGTTGGCACCACGAGTACATCCCATGTCTGCCTTTGATTCATTATCAGGCAATTATGTGGGCAGAGGGCTTCAAATCAATGCCGAATTTACACCCAATAATGGTTGGGCAGCAGCAGATTCCTTGCTCTGGTTAGATGCTGGTTTTGAGGTGACGCCACTCGAGCGCTATGGCGCTTTTGCCCGAGTTCATGCTTTGTGCTATGACGAGATGACTCAGCTTTGGACGGGGGTCGCAGATGCGGACTGGGAAGGCACAGCAAAAGGTCCTGTCGAAAGTATGTGTACGACTCAATAGTTATTATAAATGAACGAATAAACCATGAAGGAACCAGAAGCCGTTACTTTGATTGAAAAAGCAAATGCTTGGTTAAAGGCATCTATAAGTATCCGATTACTGACCATTGGGTTGCTTATTTTGTTATTGCTAATTCCTGTTTCAATGGTGCAAGATTTAATCAAAGAGCGCCATGAACGTCGAGAGAAAGCCATAAAAGAGGTCAGCGACAAGTGGGGGAGTGCTCAAACCCTTCTCGGATTGGTACTGACGGTGCCTTACACCACTTCTTCCAAAGTCCACAACAACGATGGCGAAATGATCAAATGGGTTGAATCTAGAGCGCATGCCCATTTTTTACCTGATCACCTCAACATTGAGGGTGAAATATTGCCTGAAATGAGGTATCGAGGGATTTACGAGGTGACCGTTTATCGTTCCATAATGAAAATTTCAGGAATATTTTCACCTCCAAACTTTGAGGACTGGAAAATACCGGTAGAGGATATCCTCTGGGAGGAGGCCTATGTTGCTTTGGGATTATCTGATTTGAGGGGCATACAAGAGGAAGTAATCCTACATTGGGAAATGATACTTATGGTTTTAAGCCAGGGATTGAATCAGATGAGGTGATTCAAAAGGGGATCAGTACTCGAATTCTTATACCCCCTAGTTCAAATGAACCTTGGGGCTTTTCACTTGACCTCAGCATTAATGGCAGCACAAAATTGAGCGTGGTCCCCTTAGGAAAATCAACCCTTTTCGAATTAAATTCATCATGGCCAAGTCCAAGTTTTGATGGTGCATTCTTGCCAGATGAGCGAACGATTGATCAGGAGGGTTTTCATGCATCATGGGAGGTGTTAAACTTAAATCGATCATATCCACAAAGTTTTAGAGGAACGGCTCAAGGCATTTATGAATCTGCTTTTGGTGTCAACTTATGGGTGCCCGCCAATGACTACCAGCAGACCATGCGGGCGGCAAAATATGCCTCTTTGTTTATAGCCCTCACTTTTTTACTGTTCTTTTTTGTTCAATTGCTCAATGGATTACGCATTCATCCGGTGCAATATGTGATCGTAGGCTTGGCACTCTGTATTTTTTACACCCTTTTGATTGCCTTGAGTGAGCACCTATCATTTGGACTCAGTTATTTGGTTAGCAGTGTAACCATCATTTTGATGATTACTTTATTTGCCCATAGTTTTTCAGAAAAAAGGAAATTAACTCAAGTCATTGGTGGGATTTTAATCTTGCTTTACGCGTTTATTTATTTAATTATTCAAATTGAGGATTATGCACTCCTTGTGGGAAGTTTAGGATTGTTAATCGTTTTGGCCATCACCATGTACCTCTCTCGAAAAATTCACTGGTATGCCTATCCTACTAAATCCCCACC
>CAJXAT010000059.1 GCA_913050055.1 uncultured Flammeovirgaceae bacterium
ATTTTGATGTGGTGAATTATGAGATCAAAATTCCAGAGTTATTGCTCAAGCAAAAACAACGCACTAATGACATTTTTAATTATGTTTTAGGAGCCATAGCAGGCATCTCTCTACTGGTAGGTGGTATTGGCATCATGAACATCATGCTCGCTTCCGTATTGGAACGGATCAAAGAGATCGGACTGAGACTGTCTATTGGAGCAAAAAAAACAGATATTGTTTTTCAATTTATGTTTGAGGCCATCATGATCAGTGCTACAGGAGGTATTATTGGTATTTTTACAGGTATTCTGATGGCCTATGGAGTAAGTGCCTTTGCTGATATTCCCACCATTATATCCTTTGGCTCCATTGTGATCTCCTTTGGTGTCGCTACATTGATTGGTCTAATTTTTGGTATTGCGCCTGCAAGAAAAGCGGCCCAACAAAACCCCATAACCTCGTTAAGATATGAATAAATATCTGGTCACATTATGGATTACTTTTGGATGGATATCCTCTTATGGGCAGATCAATTACTCACTCGAGGACATCATCCAGAAGGTCAAGGCACAATCTACCCGATCTAAAGAAGCCGAAACGAGGAAAGAAAATAGGTATTGGCAATACAAATATTATCAATCCAATTATAATCCTCAACTTAGACTGCAAGGTAATTCTCCTGATTATAATAGAGACTTTAACCAAAATCGCTTGGATGATGGTACCATCGAATTCCAAGAGCAAGAACAAACTTTTACCTATGCCAATCTCAGTCTTCAACAACCGTTGACTATTTCGGGAGGGCAAGTATCCATCAATTCTGATGTTTACCGATGGAAAAATATCCCACTAAATTCGCGTTCATGGAACAGCACATTGATCAATATTAAGATTGATCAACCCATCATCGGATTCAACCCATTAAAATGGGACAAAATGACTGAACCCCTGAGATATGAGGAATCTAAGCGTGCCTACGTGGAAGAAATGGAATATATTTCCAGTTTAACCGTGGACCTGTTTTTTGACTATCTCGATGCGCAAATTGGATATGATATTGCCAACTTCAATCTGGTCCGAAATGATACGATTTATAATATAGAAAAAGGCAGATATAATATTGGAACTACCACTCGAGACAAACTACTGCAAGTGGAGCTTCAACTCCTCAGATCTCAGCAACAATTGACACAGGCCAAGCTGGATTTACAATCTTCTGAATTGGAAATCAAAACATTCATTGGTATTGATGAAGCCTTCGATCTCATCATCCCTAACCAAATACCTGATTTAACAGTTAACATAGATGAAGCCATCAATTATGCCTCTGACAATAGATCTGACTTTATCGCATTTGAACGACGTCAATTGGAAGCAGATAGACAAATCGCTCAAGCCAAAAACGATCGCTACCAACTCGACATGACAGCCTCTTATGGCCTGACGGGAACGGGTCAAAATCTAGGGAATTCCTTTCAAGAACCGAATAATCAGCAAAGACTCAACATCCAGTTCAATATCCCCATCATAGATTGGGGTCGAAACAAAGCCAGTATGAAGACTGCCTTGGCCAATAAAAAATTAGAATCTTACGTAATCACCCAAGATCAGCGGAGTTTTCTTCAAGAAATAACCACACTTGTCGCCCAATTTGAGGTATTGAAATCACAAATAGAAATTTCTGAAAAATCTGATTTAGTGGCACAGGAAAGATACAATGTTTCTCAAAATCAATATTTAATTGGTAAAATAGACATTACCAACCTAAATATTGCGCTCACTGAAAAAGATGAAGCCAAGCGGAGCTATTTAGCCGCACTTCGAAGTTATTGGAAAGCTTACTTCGATTTGAGAAGATTAACACTTTATGATTTTTCTCATGATGAATTGCTCTATCAGGAAGATTAAGGATCTTCTAATGCGATTATTCAAACTCCTGTCATACTTTCTCATTAACTTTGCACAGCTCAATTTCTCGAAATATGTCTTTAGCCAAAGAACTTAATAAGCAAGGCAACTTGTTATTCAAATACAGAGGAACCCTTCCTTTGATCATATTATCGGTAGCTTTACTGGTTTTTGTTTTGAAGCTGCAGGCACCTAACGCCTTTGTCACCTACCATTATTATGCCTTTGGTTGCTTAGCTGTGGCTTTATTTGGCCAATTCATCCGATTAATGACAGTAGGCTATACTGCAGATCTAACTTCAGGTAGAAATACAGAAGGACAACTGGCTAATGTGCTAAATACGAAGGGCATTTATTCCATTGTGAGACATCCTCTCTATTTAGGTAATTTCTTTATGTGGCTGGGACTCTGCCTGCTCACGAAAGACTTGTGGTTTACGATCGCCTTTATCTTGATTTATTGGGTGTACTATGAACGTATCATGTTTGCAGAAGAAGCGTTTTTGATTGATAAATTCGGTGATACCTACCTTAAATGGGCCTCATCAAGACCTGCTTTTTGGCCAAATTTCACCATTTGGAAATCCTCAACCTCCAACTTTAATTGGAAAAAAATACTATTAAATGAGAAAAATGGGATTACCGCCCTTTTTTCATTATTCTGGTTATTTAATTTCATTGAAATAGGGATCACCTCTGGAAGTTGGTCTCTCAAACCTAACCTTTGGTTGTATTCAATGGTGGTAAGTATGATTTATTATATCCTCATGAAGGTCCTCATGAAGTTGCGACTTATTTGAAAAAATGTTTATAATTTTCTGATTTTATACATCCCTTTGATATAGTTCCAAGTCATTTTGAGTTTAGATCCTGATTTATTGCGCGCCATTTCCATGGCATCCCAAAGTTCCTCAGGAATCTGATCTAATTGATTAAATTCTCCTGCTCCTTTGAGCCACTCTCCACCATCGATTGTCACCACTTCACCATTGATATAAGCGGAAAAGTCTGAAATTAGATAAGCTGCTAAATTGGCTAGTTCTTGATGCTCTCCCACCCTCCCCACTGGTACCTTGAGGGATGGGTCATACTTCTCTCTTAATTTACCAGGCATCAATCTACTCCATGCTCCCTCAGTAGGAAAAGGACCAGGAGCTATCGCGTTACTTCTGATGCCATACTTGGCCCATTCGACTGCCAACGATCTGGTCATGGCCAAAATACCTGCTTTAGCTGCTGCACTAGGGACCACATAGCCTGACCCTGTCCATGCGTAAGTGGTCACGATATTTAAAATGGTTCCAGTTTTTTTATGCTTTATCCAATCCTTCCCCATGCATAATGTAAAATTATAACTGCCCTTCAGTACAATGTCTACCACCGTATCAAAAGCCCGATGAGATAATCTTTCAGTAGGACTCACAAAATTTCCTGCCGCATTGTTTAAAAGAACATCAATAGGCCCCAACGTTTCCTGGGAAGTTTTAATGACTTGTTCAACTTGATCGTAATCCCTTACATCACAGGCCAGTGGTAACACTTTATTTCCACTCAGCTCATGAATTTCCTCTGCTGTTTTTTCTAATACCTCTATTTTTCGACTGCAAATCATGACACTTGCTCCCAACTTAGAAAAATAAGTAGCCATTGATTTACCTAAGCCGGTACCTCCTCCTGTGACAATTATTACCTTTCCTTTAAAGACGTCATCTTTAAACATTCCCTCCGAATAATTCATATGTCATCTGTTAAATAATATTTTTAAGTAATTTAAAATATTTATGCAGAAATATGAATAATAAATGAATCAATAAAAATGTTTTAAATTGAGATTGTTCTTGTTACCTAATCCGTATTTTTTTTTAAAATTAGTCATGAAAAATTTTATTCAATTCTTAATGTCTGTCCTTGTTTTTTGGGTAAGCTTAAACTCAACTTACGCCTAAGGAAAACCGACCGCGGAAGAACTACTTACCAATTCCATCGAATTCCATGATCCGGAGCATCATTGGAATCAGTTTAAATCTATCCTCAGTTTTTAGGAGCAGCAGCATGAAAAGGCGATTCGAAAAACCCAAGTACACATCGATAATTTGACGGGCTATTTCAAACTGAATCGCGGAGATGAGTAAATCAGTTGTATGTATCTAAATTCATGCTTTATTATAAAAGGATCCGTTAGCTGCCAGTGATCGGAGATGATGAGGGATTATTGTCTATACCTATGGAGCTGCCCATAAAGCTCAAGGATGCAAATACTGAAACCATAAAAGGCAATGATTATTTAACGATTCAAGTGAATTATCCAAAAGATACCTGGACCTTCTTTCTAAATAAAGAGGATTACAGCTTGTAAAGCTATCGGTCCATCAAGCCAGATAAAAGAGGTGAATTGATTGAGTTAGCTGATCTCGTCAGCGTTGGAGCTATGAGAATTCCAAAAACCAGAAAATGGTTTACTCTTCCCGAAAACAACTATATTTCCAATGATATTTTAATGACCAGTGAAGGTTATTAAAGCATATAAGAAAACTGAAATCCTCCTTAAAAACTACAGATCAAAGAAATATATTAAACAAGCGAAGCCCCAAACAAACTGTTAAATTTTTTATTGATCTCGAATTAATAAAATTTACAAAGATTTAGCATAAGTTGATTGGATTTATTTAGGTCAAAAATCTACAGAGATCTTCATATTGGAAGCATGTGATTTAGCATGAAAAAATTACAAAATCAACCCTATTATGATGGCTCAGTGGAAACTGAACGATACTACATCTAATTGAAAAACATATTATCCCTAAGTCCACCTTATTTCTATAAATTTCACCTTAAAAAGGCGATATCGGTTACTGCACATATGGGAGCAGTCTCTTCCGATCTAAACAACATAAATAGATCATGCCTCTCTTCAAATCCAGAAACATTGACTTTTAAATCAAAAGGCCCTATATCTAAAACACCTTGCTCAATATTCATAGATGTAAGCACTTCCCCACCCAAACTGTCCATTCTAAACTCTAAGATACCTCCATTCATGTATTGAGGATGCTGCATTATAGTGACATTCACTTCGCTGATATTCTTAAAATCAATATCTTCATAAACATAATGTGATCCAGGTTCACCAATAACCAATGAAAACTCCTCATCCAGTCCAGGAATCATATCTGGCTCAATATTCATAATTCGCGTCCTAAATCCATCATCAAAATTTACTGCGGATATAATTGGTCCTCTCAAAATTAATATTTTCTGCTGAGTCAAGGGACCGATTATTTCTCCTCCTTTATCCTCATATGAGGCCGTCAAGACATAAACTCCTTGGGTTTCTTTATTAATATGCTTCTGAAAAATATACTTACCAGAAGAAGGAAGATCATGAACTATTTCGTCTTCACCCAATGAAAGAATATAATCAACTATTGAACCCGCCTCACTATCGACTAATGCCGGATGAGCTGCCATGGCTACCTCTCCCCAAACACCCGAACCGCCATTTTGAATCTTATTAATTAAATATTTTTTCGCCGATGAATCCATTTGATACTTTTTCGAAATCGCATAAAAAGAGGGGCCAATGGACTTTTTTTCTTCTTGATGGCATGAATTACAATCTGAATTTTCGATTAAAAATCTACCCATACCCAGCTGGCTCAATGCTCCATGTTCCATAGCAATCACATTCCTGTCAAATCCTTCTTGAAGATAATCAATAGTAATAACTAACTCATCCTCCGTAATACCTGCTCCCAAAGTACCATCTTCATCATCACTCACAGATACTTGGTAGTTCAGTACACTATTATCCCAATAAAAACTACTATTCCCATTGATATCAATGCTCAACTTAGGTAAGGCATTACCCACTTTCAGTTTTATACTTGAACTTCCCAAAGCACCCTCTTTATCCTTAACTCCCAAAGACACGGTAAAGACACCTGGTTGTTCAAAGGTAAAATAGGTTTCTTTTTCTGTTGAAATAACCTGATCTTCCAAACGCCATACATAAGTGAGGCTATCCCCGTCAAGATCATACGACTCTATCGCGGAAAGGGTTACATGAAAAGGTGTTTTCCCATATTCCAAAGGTGCCTCAATTTTTGCTAAGGGTTTTCTATTGGACCTATTATATGATAGGCGCAATAATCTTGCATCAGGATTTTGCTCAAACCAGGTATTTCCATATTCAAGTAGATACATATCTCCCTCAGGGCCAAAAACCATATCAATGGGATTACTGAACTTCTTTTTGGACAGAAAACGTTCCATTCGAACATAATTCCCCTCTTCATCTAAAGTCACAGATATCATCCATCCACGCATCCATTCATAAATAAATAATTTACCATCATAATATTTGGGAAATTTACTTTCGCTATCTGGATAATCATATTGATAATACGTAGGCCCTGCCATTGCGGTTCGACCTCCATTTCCAAGTAATGGAAATTCTGTAGAATTATCATATGAATACCAAAAAAAAGCTGGTTGAGCTGGAGGTAATGTTTTTTCTCCTGTGTTGTACCTGGAATCATTGACTGGCTTTAAAGGATCAAAAAGCTTTCCCGACTTTTGAGTATCCCAATCATAATCATGATAAGGCAGATTGTTTCCAACAAATAAGGGCCATCCGAAGTTACCGGCGATACGGGCTTGATTGATCTCATCATGACCACCTGGGCCCCTGTTGATATCCGACTTATTCGCATCGGGGCCAACATCCCCCCAATACAAAAACCCTCTATGATTATCAAATGCCATTCTATATGGGTTTCTACATCCCATTATATATATTTCTGGTTTACCTTGGCTCCCATCTCGCGGAAATAAATTACCTTCTGGAATACTGTACCCCTCCTGCTCTACTTTTATTCTCAATATTTTACCTCTTAAATCATCCGTATTGGCGGATGATTTTCTAGCATCCCATGGGGATCTTCCCAGTCGATCGTCTAGTGGTGCATATCCATCTGATGCAAAAGGATTAGTATTGTCCCCAAGTGCTATGTAAAGCATCTGATCCGGACCAAACTCTAAGGAACCGGCTGCATGACAGCATTCCAATCTTTGCGTGGGAATGGTAAGCAATATTTGCTCAGATTTTATATCGATTGAAAGGTAATCAGCATCCATAGTAAATGAAGAAATTATTTGCATAGAATCGACCGGATGAGATCTGAAAAAGTAGATTTGTTTATTTTCCTCCACCTTTGGATCTAATGCAAGACCCAATAGACCATCTTCAAAATCAGTAAACACCTCGAATTTATGTAGGAGACTGGTTTGCTTTGCCAACCGATCATATAACATGACCTCACCATGTCTTTGAATAAAAACAACATTGCCATTGGGCAATACTTCGAGCTCCATTGGCTCATTTAAATTATCATCTAATATCTCGATATCGAAGCGGTTTTCTTCTGGTACGATATTAGATTTCCTATAATCTATCCTTTGCATTGGACCTGCGGCATACTGAATACCCCCCCATACATGTTCAATGAATAAAGGTTCAACATAACTCTCCTCTGTATGTCCTAAACCCGTATACCACATACGACCTCCATCAAAATCCCTGTACCAACTGATTGGATGATTGGATCCATGTTTCCCTCCCTGGTACGTTGCTTCGTTAACTTCCATCAATACATTGATATCCGGATGAATGGATCTATAATTGTACCATTCATCGGTATGAATCCAATTTGGGGATAAATGATGCGTCGAAAGATGATCCATATTTAACACGTTAATGGTCGCTTCTGCCTGCTCAGGATGACTCTCAAAATAAGCCCCTACTAATTGATTGTAGTAGGGCCATTTATATTCCGTATCTGTTGCCGAATGAATTCCGACAAATCCTCCTCCAGCTTGAATATAACGTTGTAATTCTAATTGCTGTGTATCATCTAAGATATCTCCCGTCGTATTTAAAAAAACGATTACATTTATGTCTGCCAATACTCTTTCATTGAATACCTCAGCCTCTTCTGAAAAGATCACCTCAAAACCATGTTGATCTGCTAAAGATTGAACCATTTTCTGTCCTTCTTCGATAGAACTATGTCTAAAACCTTCTGTTTTTGAAAAAACCAAAAGCTTCAGATAATCATTTTGATCCTCTTTTATCAAAAAAAACCATAAGCCTGATATCATAGCTAGCAATCCAAAAAACCATCCTATTTTATTTTTAATCCCCTTCATATGAATGCTAAAATAATTAAAACCCCTTTATTCTAAAATTGTATTTAATGTTTTTAGTTCTTCAGAAATACTAAAAAAACAAATTATTTAAAAACTTAAAGTGCAGATTTGAAGAAGATCAGGTTATAAAGTAGACATATTGTATTTTTGACTATGCGAATCGCCTCCCTATCAGAAATTAAAAAAGAACTCAAACAAAAAACCAATCAAGAACTTATCGAATTAATACTTAAGTTAACTAAATACAAAGTAGATAATAAAGAACTATTGGCCTACCTGCTTTTTGAATCAGCAGATGAAAATCATTTCATATCAAAAATTGAATCAGAAATAGATCTGCAATTTGCCCGTGTCAATATTAAAAGTAATTATGTCATCAATAAGAACATTCGAAAAATTCAAAGATATATTGTAAAGCAGATTCGTTTCTCAAAACAAAAAGAAACGGAAATAGCCCTGCGCATTCAGTTTTGTAAAAATCTTATCGACATCCAATCAAAATACAATATCAATAATACCCGCCATCAAATGCTGATGCGTCAAATTGAACTTATCAGAAAAGCTTTAGCGTTTATACATGAAGATTTACAATTTGACTATGAGCTAGAGTTAACTGAACTATTGGAGCAAGTAGCCCACTAAAAAAATACTTTATCAAGGTAACTTTTCATATCTGCGCGCGTAAAAGGAAGTATTGCTGATGAAAAACTTTACACACCAGAGTATCATATCTATCTCAAGACACTCCCAAACATTACAAAAAGCATTTCATTGATAACAAACAGTCGATAGATACAGTACCTAAAGCTAGTTTTGAATTTTGACTGTCGGGCTTGTAATATGGTGTTTCAGGAGTTTTTTTTAACATTATTTAAGAAGCCATTTTAACATTCTTTATGAGAATTTAAAGTGGAAAACAATCCATCCTTATCAATTTTGAGTTTTCATATAAGTGTTTGGTTTTGGTTGATTTTTAAGGGCATGATAAGCAGGTTTTTCTCTTTCTGTTTTGATTGCCCTTATTTTTATGACCCACAAGCCTCACACACGTGCAACCTTTTATCCCTAATCTACATCGTTGAGCTACTTATGATTGATAAAGTTGTTTCTAAATTAACCTCTGTTTTTTCTTATGTTACTGTTTTTTATTGGGGTTATCTTCAGTCACCGCTCAGCATAATATCCGCGGACAGATCACAGACCCTAATCAAAACCCATTGCCTTTTGTCTATATCATCCTATATGAAAAGGGAAGTGAGGACCTGCCAAAAGGAGTGATTTCTGATGATAAGGATGCCTATTCTTTTGAACAAATTACCAACGGTATCTATCACATTGAAGTCTCTATGCTCAGTTTTAAACTCAATGCATCAGACACCTTTACCTTGTCAAAGGATACTATTTTTAATTTTATATTGGAAGAGGATATCCAGACATTAAACGCAGTAGTGGTGAAAAGTAAGCGGCCTGTGATCAGGCAAACTGCAGAAAAGTTAATTGTAGATTTGGAGAACTCCGAGATGATTAATACCAGCTTACAGGATGTCATGCGTAAAATTCCCGGTGTTTTGGTCACAAATAACGGAATTTCAATAGCAGGAAACAGAGGGGTAAGAATTCTTATTAACGGGAAATCTACAGACTATATGGATATTCAAACACTCCTGAGTGATCTTCCTGCAGATAACATTTCTAAAATTGAAGTGATAGAACAACCCGGTGCAGAATATGAAGCCTCAGGTTCAGGAGCCCTCATCAATATTATTTTTAAGAAAAACATACGTCTCGGAACCCATGGCAACGTCAATACATGGGCAGGAGAAGATCACGGTTTTCAATATGGAACAGGTGCTTCAATTGCGCACTATAAAAATAAATTAAACTGGCAAATCAGCATAAATCATTCTAAACCCACTTGGAGAGAAGACTTATTTTTAGTCCGACAGTAGGTAATGAAACCTATCACCAAATCAGTAAAGATCCCTACGATCCTAATAATTTCAGTATGAACTGAAACATAGACTATCACCTCAATGATAAACATACTTTTGGTCTCGGGAGCCGATTGAATCAGAGGAACTCACAAAGGATCACTTCAAGTAAAACCATGATCTCTGATGTGAGCACCACAAATATTCTATTTTCAGAAAATAGTTTTGCTAGAGATCGGATAAATTTTAATCTGAATCCCTATTATGAATACAAATCTGAAACGGATCGATTGGTCATCGATTTTAATTATGTTGATTATATAAATGATAATACCAATACCCTTTATGAGGTTGAAGGAAGTACCATCCATTTTACAGATCGAAATATATCCAGAAGGGGAAATATAAAATCAAGACCTGCAAAGTAGACTATAAAAAAACCCTTTCAGAAAATTTGAATATCAGCTTTGGCACTCGTTATGCTGATGTAAATACTGATAATGACCTGCAATCTTATTTGGACAATAACTAAGGAGTATTTGACTTTCTTGAAACTGAAAGCAGTCAGTTCTTAATCAAAGAAACGATTTTAGCTGGGTATTCCAAGATAAATGCTACCTCAGGAAAATGGGCTTTCTCTGGTGGATTACGTTATGAAGATAGTCATACGGACGGCACCTCAATTTATATGGAAAAAGATACTCTGAATACAGAAAAAAAGAAAAGACCTATTCAAAAACTATTTCCAAGTGCTTCAGTAAGCCGAAATCTATCTGAAAATTTGGGTACTAGTCTATCCTACAGTTACCGAATTCAAAGACCCTGATACAACAGTTTAAACTCATTTGCTACCTTTTTAGATCCATTTTCTGCCGAGCAAGGAAATCCCAGCTTAACCCCAGCCTTCACGCATAACTATCAATTTAATTTGACTTTTGAGCAGCAGCCCTTTTTTAGTATCGGTTTTAGCAATACAACTGACGCAATCATAAATTTAGTTCAACAATATAATGCTACTGCTCAGATCAGACAAAGAGAAGTGAATGTTGAACGCAACAAAAATTGGAACTTTAGATTATTTGGCCCCTTAAGCTTCATCAAAGGTGTTAAGGTTATACTGGCTTTATTCTCGTTAATACAGATTATGAATCATTGATATACAATTTAGAATTAAATAAATGGAATTTATTTTGGTTTATTCAAGCCAATTATGAGCTACCCTTTGGTATCAACTTTGAATTGAGTGGTAATTATGGAACGGGGGCATTGGAAGGTCAAATTGAAGTGGATTGGTTAGCTGAATTGGATTTCTCTTTTGGGAAAACCTTTTTAGACGAAAAACTAAAGATAAATCTAGGTTTCAATAAGATGTTGAACAGAGGTTTTGTAGGGAATATCGATTACGGGACAGGAACCGCCGCCGTAGAAAGAAATGGCTCCCGACAAAGCATTCAACTCAGATTGATTTATAGTTTTGGCTCTAAATTTGGTAAGAAAGTAACTAATAGGAAAATTTCCAGAGAAGAAGAAAATAGAATCAGAGATGACAATTAGCGGTAGCGCTTTTGGGGACTTGAGAAAAATAATCATTGCAAAATAAATTAAGAAAACAGATTGAGAGTGAGCCATTTTTCTATAATGGGTATCCAGTAAATCAAATGTTTGGAGTACAAAGTAATCTTCCTATCTTAATGGAAAGTTCGCAAAAGCTTAGGAATGAATATGATATTAAAGCATACATCATACGATTATTCAAATTTGGGACCAAATTCGATCAAGTACTAGAGGGATTAAGAATAAGAGAAAAAAGGGAATCATTCCTCCACAATTTGTTATCGACCGTGTGATTAGTGAAATGTCAGGATTTATCGGCAAAAAAAGATCAAACCATATCAGTTTGGAGATTACCAATGAAGATCCCGTTAAGTCAAACATGCTCTACACTCATTTCAATACTAAATTAGCACAGTTTAAAGGTCTTACTGATCAGGAAAAAGAAGCATACAAAATCAAGGTGTAAAATGAAATAAGAACTACTGTGTTCGAGGCTTATGGCACTCTTATCTTGTACTTCGAAGCATTAAAATCTAAAGCAAAAACAAAAGATGGGATTTGTAAATTACCAGATGGAGATGACTTTTATCAATACCAATTATCAGAAAATACCATTACGGACTATACCCCTTAAAAGGTACACCAGATTGGATTATGAGAGGTTGCTCGAATAAAAACAGAAATATGGAATATCTTGACCCTTGAAGATTATACGGATACTACCAAATCAATCTGAGAAATTATCCAAAAATTTAATAAGGAAGAACACTTTCTGTACCAGAATAATGATGAGGGCACAAAGAAAGTCATTGACAGATATAATGATATCTTAGATCAAATCGACGATGGTCTCAATAAAGCATTTGATATTCGACCCAAAGCGTCTATGGAAGTAAAAAGAGTTCCTGAGTTTAAAGAAGCAGGTGCGGCTCATGCATATTATGAGCAACCACTCATGGATAGATCAAGAGGTGTTATCTTTTATGCTAACTTAAGAGACATTACAGAAACTGTTAAGTTTGGGATGAAGACCTTAGCCTATCATGAAGGAATCCCGGGATATCATTTCCATGTAGCGATATAAGGAGGATTAAAAAATATTCTAATTTTCAGGATATTCCCCCTTTTCACGGCATACATAGAGGGCTGGGCATTGTATGCTGAAAGGCTCGCGTGCAGTTAGGCTTTCATGAAAATGACCCTTTTGGCAATTTAGGAAGACTTCAAGCAGAAATGTTGAGAGCCGTTCGTCTTGTTGTGGATTCAGTTATTCATTATAAAAAATGGACTCGCGAAGAAGCCACTGAATTCATGATTTACAATACGGGAGTGACCACAGGAGAAGTTGATACTGAAATCGAACGCTACATCGTAATGACGGGTCAAGCATGCGCGTATAAAATAGATATGATGAAGATATTAGAGCTCAGAGAAAAAGCAAGCTTGGTTATCAGTTTAAATTGAAAGAATTTCACAATTTAGTATTGAAAATGGCGCTACACCCTTAGATATTTTAGAGGAAATTATCAAACAGTATATTAATGTGTCACTGATTAATAGTGATGGCTCGTCTGAATATTAATGACCATTAATATTATTCATTCTTAAATTCTCTCAAAACAGGTAACGCCTTATTATAAAAATTAAATAATGCTTGATTTTCCCAAGGAGAAGCGTCTTGTGATTCATTTCCTTTCCAAGCGATTAATTCAGCTCCCCAGTAACAAAAACCAATTCCATTTTCTACTTCTTTAGTTAATGCTTTGATTTCATTAACGAATTTTCTCTGACCTTCAGGTGTTGCCGGAAATTCAGGTAATATTAATTGATCATTTGTTCCAACGATATTGTTTGTCCAATCATTCCAATCAAGCGTAAAGGGGTAAGCTGTTTCAGCTATTAGGATTTTCTTTTGATGAGCGTTGCTTAAATACTGCATTTTAGCCTTAAGGTTATTTAAGGACTTTCCATGCCAAATAGGATAATATGACAAACCAATAATATCATAATCGATAATACTCACTTGATCAAAAAACCAATCAGAGCCTTCGACACCAGCAAAATGTAAAATTATTTCAGTTTCTGATGAAATAGTTCTCACGGCTACAATTGCAGTATTCAATAGTTCTCGAAACTGCTGAAGATTATTTGGTATATGTCCATATGGATGAAGAAACCCCGAATTTATTTCATTACCGATCTGGATAAAATCAGGTTGTAATTCGGCCGCGATTTTTTCTGTGTAGTTATACACACTGTCTTTCAATTCCGTGAAATTGATCCCTTGCCAATGATTTGGAGATTCTTGATGACCAGGATCGGCCCAGGTATTAGAATAATGTAGGGTTAACCAGGTTTTAAAACCATTAACCTTTAAGGTTTTAGAAAACTGTTTTACTTCATTAAATCCAGCATGTTCATCACTTGGATCGACCCAAAGCTTTAATCTGACTGTATTTACTCCATTGTTTTTAAGTATTCTCAGTAAATCATTTTGATTCCCCTCCAAGTCATAGAATGTCGGGTTTAAATTTTCTATTTCAGGGAATCTTGAAATATCAACAGCAGAAATAAATGTTGAATTCCCATTTTCTTGAACAGGAACATTCATATCATCCTTATTACAAGCAACAAAACTCAAAAAAGTTATTAAGACCTGCAGTGTTCTATTCATATCAAATTATGATTCGCGTTGAGTACATGTGCGGACAAAAAAGAAAATAAAAACACACTAAACTTACTAAAAGAAAATTGCATTTATAAAAGTACGCCCACAGGGAGTCGAACCCCGAACCCCCGCCTTAGAAGGGCGGTGCTCTATCCAGTTGAGCTATGAGCGCATTTAATGTAAAAAAGCGGAGAGAGGGGGATTCGAACCCCCGGTACGGTCTCCCGCACGCATGTTTAGCAAACATGTGGTTTCAGCCACTCACCCATCTCTCCGTAGCTCTTCTAAAAAGATTGCAAATATAGTAGGTCAATTGAAAAAATTGGTGCCCTGAGGAAGAAAAATATTAAACTCAATCCTTAATTTTTGTTAATTGACTACCAATAAATTTGGACGAATTAACTAGTTGTGCAACATTTGCAGAATATATGACGTGGGCACATTCTTTAGGCATTTTTGAATACACAAGCATTCTTCTCTTTTTGCTATTTTATGTCATCTACATAAGTAAAGTCCTGCGGGTAAATAAGTCAATAAAGAGTTCTTCAAAACAATTACTATGGAAGTTCCTTTTAAGATTAACTTATTTTTCTTTGTTTTTAGTCGCCTTACTAGGGCCTTCCTTTGGAGAGGCTACCAAAGAAGTTAAATCCATGGGGAAGGATATTTTCATTTGTGTTGACTTATCTCAATCTATGAATGCCTTCGATGTTCAGCCCACCCGCCTTGAAAGAGTGAAATTTGAGTTAAAAAATATCATTGAAGCCTTTAACTCTGATCGCAAAGGTCTGATCATGTTCAGTAATGAAGCCTTCATGCAATGCCCACTTACGTATGATAACAATGCGTTAACGCTGTTTATTCAAACCTTAAATACCTCTTTGGTGCCCAATACGGGGACCGATTTCGCACCCCCTCTGAAACTGGCTCTAGACAAACTAAGTTCAGAGAAAAATACAAGTATCAGACAAAAATCAAAAGTGATCATATTGATCAGTGATGGTGAAGATTTTGGTGAAGAAACGGAAGAGATAGGTAAAAAAATTGAAGAGGCAAATATTAAATTATTTACGCTCGGAGTGGGAACCGAAATGGGCAGTAAAATTAAAACCAACCGAGGTTTCAAGACAGATAAAGCCGGTAATGAAGTCCAATCTAAACTCAACACTACCGCGCTCAAGCGATTGGCAAACAAAACCAATGGTAAATATTTTGAAATTAATCAATCAAGAAATGATGTGAATAAGCTCATAAATACGATTAACCTGATAGAGGGAGAACTCAGAGATTCAAAAAATATCGATACAAAATCAAATAAATATTTCTATTTCTTAATATTAGCTGCATTTTTACTCATGTGTGACGTTTTAATCACCCTTAAAATTATCAGTTTATGAAATTCGTGATTTTGCTTTTGTTGATATGGATCAATGATCCAAATGACATCGCCATTATCAATTCTTATAAAGCAGATGCGCAGCAATCATTTCTTGCTGAAGACTTCTCCCAAGCCGTCAGTCAATATAAATTTTTGATAGATTCGCTCAATGTAAATGAAGATGCCATTCATTTGAATTTAGGTCATGCGTATCATCAAATGGGAGATACGGCCCAAGCCAGAATCGCATACAACCAAGCAACCTTATCCTCAAATGCCGCCTTGAAGTCAATTGCTTATCAGCAACTGGGAGTAATCTCAAAATCCAATAAAAACTTAAAAGAATCATTGGCCTATCTGAAAGCTTCCATCAAAGCAAACCAAGCTAATTCAGATGCAAAATATGATTTTGAATTAGTCAAAAAATTAATGCAAGAAAATCAAGATCAAGAAAACAAAGAAGATCAGGAAAATAACGAAGATCAGGAAAATAACGAAGATCAGGAAAATAACGAAGATCAGGAAAATCAGGAAAA
>CAJXAT010000060.1 GCA_913050055.1 uncultured Flammeovirgaceae bacterium
ACCTCCTGGTCCGAGATTGGGGAGTAATGTGATTGAAGTGGAAGGTGTGTCCAAATCATATGGTGACAAGCTACTTTTTGACAATCTCGATTTTAGTTTACCGCAAGGGGGAATTGTGGGTGTGATAGGTCCCAATGGAGCGGGAAAATCAACACTTTTGAAATTAATTACCGGAAAAGAAATCCCAGATACGGGTGCTTTTAAAGTGGGGTCTACAGTAGTCCTATCCTATGTTGATCAGGAACACGATCAATTGAAGCCTGAAGAAACCGTTTTTGATGCAATTTCGGGAGGTAATGAATTCATTGATCTCGGTGGAAATGGAATGAATGCGAGGGCTTACACCAGTAGATTTAATTTTAGTGGGACCGATCAACAGAAAAAAGTAGGTAATTTATCTGGAGGAGAGCGTAACAGGGTCCATTTGGCCATGACTCTTAAGCAAGGAGCCAATTTAATTTTATTGGATGAACCTACTAATGATTTGGACATTAATACCTTAAGAGCATTAGAGGAAGGGCTTGAAAACTTTGGAGGATGTGCTGTTGTGATTTCTCACGACCGATGGTTTCTTGATCGAATAGCTACCCATATATTGGCTTTTGAAGGAGATTCGCAGGTATGTTGGTTTGAAGGAAATTTTTCTGATTATGAGGGAAATAGGAAGAAAAGATTAGGAGACCAGGCACCGAAACGAATTAAATTTAAAAAACTGAAATAATAAAAAGGGTAGGCTTCGCAAGCTTAAATATGTTGTCTTTTATTATCCAGTAAGTTGGAGAGCAGTCTCCTAGAACGATATAACTATGCTTTTATGGTCCCCAAAGGAGTATTAAGGAGTTCTGCTATTTCTGCATAACTCAATTCATCAAAATAACGGAGGGTGATAAGGCGTTGATATTTTGACTCCATTTGGTTGACAAATAATCTTACCAGTTCAATTTTTTGATCATTAATTATCACTTCATCGGGCACTAAATTTTGATCCAATAGGTCAAGGTTGAGTGCTACACTTTGATCATTTGAAAAAGAGGTATAGATACTGGTGGTATGTAATTTTTTTTTTTCGCATAAAATCTATGGTCAGGTTGGTAGCTATCCGAAAAAGCCAAGTAGTAAAGGCATGATTTTTTTTAAAAAGAGCTATTTTATGAAATGCCTTTGAAAAGGGTTCAATGGTTAGGTCTTCCGCATCCTCCTGGTTACCTACCTTTTTAAGAATCATATGATAAACTGACTTTTTGTATCGGCCCATTAATTCACTACAGGCATTTTGGCTTTTATAGAGAATGATATTGTCAATTAGATTAAAATCTTTTTGTGCGTTTTTCGAAAATTGTCTTATCTGATTCATAGTGTCTTTTTAAGTAGGGGTTAATTTATAGCTGAAGGCTTCTGTGATCTCAAGGGATTGATTTAAATATTATTTTTTGATAACAGTACTGAGGTGGCCACTTTGAATTTCCGTATTATCGGTACCCTCATAGATGACTGTACTTACTCCAGCAACATCAATATCTAAAAACTGGTCACCATAAATATGAGCCGTAGAAGCTCCTGTAACATTGGCAAAGGTGGTTTTCGTATTAAAACGGGAGGCATCTAAATTACAAGCACCGCTTAATTTGGTTTTAAATTCCTGAGCCTCACCGGTTAATTGTAGCGTTGAGGCACCCTTCAGATAGGATTCTAGAAATTTAACCTCAACATCTGCTCTTATAGAGGCAGCGCCTGTCAAGGTCAATTCAAGTTCTTTAGATTCGAAGCCATCGATTTCACCTACGATCGCACCATTTAATGTGATGCTTTCTAAATAGGGGGTAACGATAAGTAAGTAATGACTTATTTCACTCACTGGGTCTTCATCCCACCAATCTCTTTCTGTTTCGCTTTTAACTACGAGTTCATTTGACACCATTTTAAATTGCAAGTCTTCGGCATCAGGTTCCTTTTTTAAGGCGACAAAATACTGATCTGCCTGCTCTATGATCACATATAGCTGGGAAGAAATGGTGATCTCTTCAAAGTCTTTAAAATCATAAATAATCGGTTTAAGATCGATTTCTTCCCAAGAAGGAGCAGATGGGGCGACAGGTCTCTGTGGCGTTACCTCATCCATATTTGGAGGCATGGGGGTGTCTGGCTTTTGTAAGTCACAAGTAATACAATTCAGCCCATTTTGATCAAAAACCCATTTATGACCTTTAAGATATGAGGTATTGTAACCGTTCGGATATAAAGTATTTCGCAGGATTTTACCTAAATCAGCATCCATTTTGAAGGGCAGACCGAAGGGGATATATAGCGTTATTTCTGCTTCTTGAAAGCGAAAGGGGGTCATGTTTAAATTGATATCCCGAGCAAAAATGATTTTATTTTCCTCTTGAACAATAGAATACGAAACAGCTGCCGCATTATTTTCAGCATTTTCGAGGGTATTTCCCCTTGACATTATACGTGTGATGGCTTTAAAATCACGTTTATCATGACCTGTTAGATATAACTTAACTCGATCATTTACTTGACCTCTTTGAGCTAAGGTTAAGGTAGATAGGAAATCCGTGGGCTCAAAGTTTTGTGTTAATAGGACATAATTTTCTGATATAAAATCTTTTATAATTGCCGGAGTCAAAAAAGATAATCCAGTAATCCCTAATATCCACAGCGTAAAAAGAGTGGCCCCGAGGTAACGATTGAGTAGGGTGCGCTTGGTGATAATGGTCAATCCCAATAATACAATGGTAAGCATTGGGACCATAAAGATCAGTAGTAAAGTGAGAGCGGTTAAGGTATTGACCGAGGAAGCCAAGAGTTCCAATGGGAAAAAACCTGAAATCATGACATCGGTCCAACTTAGGTTAATTCCCAGTGCGATGAGGAAAATAAGTAGCAATACAAAAGATAAGCCTAAACCGGTAACAATAAAGCCAATACCTAACGCAATTCTCAAGACCTCACCTAGAAAAGCCAATAATGGGCCTAATATTTTCACTAAGGTTTCCAATAAAACCGCAAAAAGCTTAAAGGGGATCATGATGATTTTTATGAAAGGGGTTTCGTCTCCTTCGGCTACTTTGAGTCTATTTTTAAAATTAGTTTCTATGTTACTCAAAGTGATGGGCTCACCTTCCATTTTCATTTTTTCCGTAATAGAGACGGCTTCTGGCGTAATGATCCACAGGACAAAATAGAAGATGATGCCGAATCCACCGAGAAATATACTGATCAACAACAATAATCGAATGATTACTTTATCGATACCAAAATAGGTAGAGATGCCAGAGGCTACTCCTGCTATTACGCGCCCTTCTTTATTTCTGTACAGTTTCCTTACTTGGGGCTCTTCTATGAGTGAAGCTCCTGGTAATGCGATCCATAAAAGGAGATAGGTGATTAAGGTAATGGTAGAAAGTCCGATAAATAAAGCATTGAAAAACAATCCTAAGATCAATAACCGAACCCATAGGGGATCTATTTTAAAATAATAGGCAAATCCACTGGCGACACCTCCGATGAGCTGATTTTTAGTATTTCGTCTGAGTCTCCTTTTTTCGCCTCTTGTATAATCTTCATCCTTGGGTATTCCTTCCTCTTTGACTGGAGGATCATCATTTGAAGGATTATTATCTGTATCCAGTGAAGCTTCGAAATCAGTCACGGTACCCATGGTTGTGATCAAAGATTTTACATCTGTTAATAAAATCACTTCATTCTCTGTGGAACGTTTATCCAGAAAGATTTCTGAAATACGACTTTCGATGTCCTCAATGATTTCCTTCTGATCGTCAAAAGTAGAAAAATAGGCATTAATCGATTTTAGATATTCTTCGAGAAGCTGATATCCTGATTCCTCTATATGAAAAAGGGTCCCTGCTATATTGATGCTGATATTTTTTTTCATTTTTTCACTTTTGTTGATTCTACAGAGATGATTTGTTCGGTTGACAAGGATAATTCAACCCAGGTTGATTTTAGGGTCATTAAAAAAGCACGGCCCTGCTTGGTAATCACATAATATTTGCGTGGAGGACCTGCTTTTGACTCCACCCATTTATAACTCACCAACTCAGCCTTTCTAAGTCGGGTTAATAAGGGATACAAGGTACCTTCAACGACCATTATTTTGGCGGTCGTGAGCTCTTCGAGTGGGTCTGTGGCATAGACTTCTCCACTTGAGATGATATGAAGTATGCAGAACTCGAGAATCCCTTTCCGCATTTGTACTTGTGTATTTTCTATATTCATTAGAGCTTAATCGAATCATATGTACGTTATGCAAGGTACTTGGTATAAACAAGTACTATGCAGCAAATATCAGTAACAATCATTCATTGATCTCAAAAAGAGGCATTCTGTACCTAATTAATCGAGGAACAAACGGTTTTACCTATAAAAAAAGGGAATACAGTTAATGGGATTAAATGAGATATAATGGAGTTTAAAAATGGCCAATTTTCCAGCACTGGAGCTGAGCAATCTTTAATTATCAATGTGTAGATAAGAGATGTGTATTTATTATGGCTACCTGGGTGAATTACTGTGGAAGCATAAAATATTTTCCCTACATATTTCCTCATCAATTTCCGAGATATCCTTAGAAGAATACCAATGATTATTGGGCTTTTCTCAGCGTAATCTCGTAGAGGTAGGGATGCCATTTTGCTGTGACGAATAGCCTGTTTTGATAGCTGGCAATACCGTTGAGCACATAGTCTATGCCCCGGTATTTTGATCGATCAATCAAGCCCATCAAATCAATTACTCCTTTTACGCGACCCGTTAGCAAATCTACAATTATGATTTCATCAGATGCCGTAGTATATACATTGGCATAAAGGTCGTTACCTATTACTTCCAATTCATTTAAAAAATTGAATTTATTGGTTTGATCGTAGATCTGAAGTCGATCTATTTGAGAAAAATCCTTTGGGTTAAGTAAATAAATATTTTCTGATCCATCACTCATTACTAAGGTATCTCCCCAGGTAGCTAAACCCCAGCCTTCTCCAGAATAATTAAATGTTCTGGTACGATTGAGATCTTTATCATAAGCAAAGGCGATTTGGGATTCCCAAGTGATTTGAAAAATCGTTTCTTTCCAAGAAGTGGCTCCTTCACCAAAATATTTATTTTCAATATTAGCCATTTGTATGACCTCCCCTGAAACTAAATCATATTTTCCTATGGTTGAGGATCCTCGATGTCCCGTACTTTCATATAAATAGTCATTTGCAAAAAAGAGTCCTTGGGTATATGATTTTTCATTGTGCGGATATGTATTAACCAACTCGTAAGTATATCGCGAAGGATTGAGATTGGAGGTAAATGTTATTTTTGGATATATTTTTTCTTTTTTATCCTTAAAATAAGCAGTAAGTGAAATTTGAGGATTGCCAGTACGAAACCGCTCGGGCTGCCATTCAAAATGATTTCTCGTAAAGGTTTTAGGCTTTCCGTCACCTTCCAATAGGATAGAGTCGATAAGGTGATCTTTTTTATGCTCTAGGGTAAATAAAACAAGGGTATCTAAGGGGAAAGTACTTCCTAATTTGGGTGTAATTAGATTAATTTCTTTTTTTATTCTGGGTGAATTTCTCCTTTTAACCGTCTTTTTTTCTTTTGGCATACAACTTGTTATTAGGTGCAGCAAAAAAATAAGAAGAATAAGATTTTTTAAAGAAAATTTTCTGATGTCTACCCTTGTCATACCAAGAATGCAAATATGATTTTGATTGATTTGTCCTTGTGATTTTAAAGTCAAAATCAATTTTTATTGTTAGGTACCAAATTTTTTATCAGTACAGGTAATGTTAACCCTTGGTAAATGATGGTCCAAACCACAACCACATAAGTCATGGTGATAATGACGTCCTTGCCACTAAATTCAGGAAGCGTTAAAGATAAAGCAATCGGAATGCCCCCTCTTAGCGTCCCCCATGACATGATTGAAATCGTATGTGGCTCAAAATTTTTCTTGACAGATAATATTTTGATGGGTATAAAGACACTCATCCATCTGCCAAGTAAGACGAGATTGACTGCAAAAAAACCTGCAGCAAAATAATCAAATCGTAAAGGAATGACAAGCATTTCAAGGCCGATAAGCACGAAAAGCATGGTAGCAAAAGAGTCTTGAATCAGATTCCAAAATTTAAAAACATAATCGCCTGCGATTCCGGTTACCTCTGTTGAGCGTCCTTCATTACCTATGACCAAACCCATGATCACTGCGGCCTGCTTTGAGGAAACATGCATTAAGTCTGCCATAGTAGTCCCAAAAAGAACAATAGTGATCGTTACGAGTATTTCCACATGAAATTCATCGTTATCGACATATTTTAATAAGCGATACCCAATGTATCCCATAACTAAACCGATAAATATGCCTCCTCCAACATCTGCTAGAAAGACATAAATAACTTCAAAAAAACCAAGTTGATGATCTGCTTGTCCTCCAGCTAAGTCGAGCAAGGTCAGGGCTAGAACAACGGCTATACCATCATTGAAAAGGGACTCACCTTCAATCTTCATTTCAACGTTCTTTGAGATTTTAAAACGGCGAATGTATTCGGTGATAGCAATGGGGTCGGTCGGAGAGATTAACGCACCAAAAACCAGGCAATATAAATAACTCAATTCTATGCCGATCCAGCCGAGCATAAAATAGACTGAGGTACCAATGATTGCCGTAGAAATAAGAACACCGACAGTTGCCAAAACCAAAACTGCCTTTTTATGATTGAAAAGCTTCTTAATTTCTATATTTAATGCACTCGAAAAAAGGAGAAAGCTTAATACGATCTGGTAAATAATATCACCATATTTATATTCTTCGATATGAATGGCATCTATTTTTAATGACGGAATCAGATATCCCGCACTAAGTAAACATAACGAAAGAAATAGTGCCATGATCATTGAACCAATGGTTGAAGGCAATTTCAAGACGTAGATATTCAAGAATATAAAAAGGCCAGCAAGAAAAATAAACAAGGCGATAATATCAAATACGTTCATTTTAACAAGATTAGATTCAGAAAGAGTTTGCTTTTTGGTTTTCAGTATTTTTGGTCATTGTACTACAAATATTATGATTTTAATCATAAATGGGGTTATTTGACTTCGGAATATAGTCTAGATGACTTCGAAATGAACATTTTAGTGATTTTTTTTTTACTTTATTGAACCAAATAAACCAAAATAGCATAATATTTTAATCATTTCTATATTCTTTATGACTGGTTTTATCCTCATTAAGGATACTTAAAATGTCATTCATAAGGGGCGAGATTAATGGAAAGGGATCAGTCTCAATTAATATTAGATAAAAAAATTATTTCCTGTAAAGATAATTTGTTCATTCTTGGAGGCTTATTTTTGTAGGCAATAAAAGTGCTTCTAACACGAAATCAACTGATGATGAAATTATTAAGGTGGAGTTATTTGTTTTTATGGATATTTCTATGGGGTTGTGCTTCCACATCAGGAAATGAGACAGATCTCTTGTACCAAGAGATTATGGCTGTCCATGATGAGGTCATGCCCAAAATGGGTAAGATTCGTAATTTAGAAAAGCAATTCAGATCAGCCGCATTGACTTCTCCTAACGCTACAGAATTATTGAGGCAAGCGGATGTGCTAGCAAGTGCCAATGAAGCTATGATGAATTGGATGCGAAATTTCAATAACGATTTTCAAGGACTTGATGAAGAAAAAAAGGAATATCTCTTGGGTCAGAAAAAGCAGGTATACCAAGTCAAAGAGTTAATGAATACAAGTATTTTGTGGAGTGAGGAGTTAATAGGTAGCGCAATCGACTAGCAATGTCTCCACTTGACTGACCGAAATAAATCCGCTTTGATTACCCCAACTATTACCGATATACGTAAGAATTTCTGCTATTTCTAAATTACTTAACTCAGCTTGTGCGGGCATTGCAATATTCTGATTTAAGGCTTTCCGAGTGGCTTTTGTGCCATATTTTATAAGACAAGCCGCTTGGCTCATGTCAACCATCAAAGCGGCAGATCCAATCAGTGCTGGATATAATTTCCTAAACCCTTCTCCTGAATTTTGATGGCAATGGGTACAGTTTGTATTGTATAAAATTTTGCCTTGTATGAGATACTGCGTATACTTCATTTTGTAGGCTTCATCTAGGTTTTCCGGAAGTTGGCTCTCCACGGGTTTTTGATAGGAATTACAACTCAGTACTAAAAAAAGGTAGAAAAAGAGGAATAAATAATTATTGCTCATAGCTTGATAACAACCTGTTGATGTCTTTGATAAGTAAATCAACCTGACTGGCGATGGTTCCATCATAAACACCTCGAACCCGACGCTCTTTGTCGATCAATAAAAAGGCACCACTATGGATGAACCCCCCAGGGGCATTTTCATCTTCATTGGCGACGACCATATAGCTGGTCTCTCCGATATCGTAAATTTGATCCTTATCTCCCGTTACAAATTCCCATTTTGGGCTGCTCACCCCCAGTAAGCGGGCATAATTAGCCAATGCGGCTACCGTATCGTAGGTCGGGTCAATGGTATGTGAAAGTAAACCAACATTTTCATTTTCTAAAAATTCTTCATACACCCGATACATTTGTTTGCTCATTTCTGGGCAAATAGAGGGGCAATTGATAAAGAAAAAATCAGCGACATAGATTTTATCTTTAAAAGAGGCATTGGTAATGACGGCACTGTCTTGGTTTATAAAACTAAAGTCAGCAATACGATGGGGAATCGTATCCTTGATGAATATGCCGTTGACCTCCTTGGTAGCGATTTGATTACGTCCTAAAATCGGTAATTCAAAATTGGTTTTGATTTCTTGGCAAGCCCCAAGTAACAGAAATAAACAGCCTATTTCGATATGTTTTCTCATCATTTTGTACGGATATACTTATAAAGTCTAATACCACTCATTAACAAGATAGCCAAAGCAAAAATTCCCAAAACGCCACTTATCCAGCTTAATTGATCTTTCTTAACAATGAGAAAGACCACTGAGATTAAAATAAGGGTGGATACTTCATTCCAAATACGTAATTGCATTGAGCTGTATTTGACTACTCCTACCTGCAAAAGTTTAAAAATATGGTGCAGACTAAAGTGATAGCCGTAAAGTACACCCACCAGAAGTAACTTTATTTGCATAAAGGGCAGTACGAGCCATTGGGGTTGCAGGTAAAGCAATGTACTTGCCATAATGGCGGTAATGAGGGCAGAAGGCCAAGTGATGATGTACCATAAACGTTTGGCCATAAGGGCTAATTGGACTTGTAGAATAGACTTTTCAGGTTCAGGTTTAGATAAGGCTTCGGTCTGGTAAATAAATATCCGAGGGATATAAAAAAGCCCAGCAAACCAGGTAATAACAAATATGATATGCAAAGCCTTGATAGATAAATAATCCATTGTAAATCAGTTAAAGTGAACAACCTCATGCCCTTTTTATCATCAATATTGAATCTTAAAAGGCGATTAAATGATTAAATTGGCTTATTTTCGTCGATATCATCTTCTTCCTCAAAAACGATTTCAATCCCTGCTTTTTTTAAATCATCCTTTACGTCAATATCGATAAGGGAAGGTAATTTAAATAAAGAAAGATCTCTATCCTCAATTTCATCCAAGAGTTCATTCAGGACCTCATCATGACCATAGGCTTGTTTATTGAGTAAATTTTCATGAGGTTCTTTCATACCAATCAGATAAAAACCGCCATCTTGGGCAGGGCCAATGACCACATCATATTTATTCAATGCAGCAAAACCTTGGGAAATGATCTTATCAGTGATGTCAGGTGTATCGCTACCAATAAGAATCATTTTATCAAAGCCTAATTCAAAGGCATCATAAAAGCAATTTTGCATTCGTTGCCCCAAATCTTTACCTTCTTGAATATGTTTTTGGTACTTGGCATCGTCAAATTGGTCATGTGATTCTATGTATTCAGAATAGTAGACACATTTATTAATCTTTAAGACATCCGTTACTTCTGCGGTAATACCTACCAGTTCTTTGTAGATCTCCATTGCCAAGTCCATACCCAAATCTTTGGCCAATCTTGTTTTAACCGTTCCTGGGATTAAATTTTTAACAAAAATGGACAATACTTCTTTACTCATAAACCTTAATTCCTTTGTACAACCAAATAGACCATACTTTGCTGTAAGCATGAATGCTATCCGTGGGTAAATTTAAATGATTTACGACAATCTGTGATTGATTTTTCCAATCAAAGATTCCTCCGTATAAGTTGTAGACCTTAGTATATCCTATGTCAAGGAGTTTTTCGCCTATGCGTTCACTGCGATAACCTACCGAACAATAGACGATGATTTCTTTATTTTTCGGAATATGGGCCACATCTGACGGTTTGAAATCATCATATTCAATAAGCTGAGCTCCCGGGAGATGACTGACTGAAAATTCGCTGCGGCTGCGGGTGTCTAGTAATAGAGGTTCGTGATGCCGCATTTTCCACACTACTTCCTCGGTCTTGAGGAGAGGAACGGTCTTTTTGTAAAGAAAGGAAATGGGATCATCAAATGTTTTGGGTTGACATCCAAGAACCATATATAAACAAAATAAAACGCTATATAAGGGCCGCATATTTCTTTTTTAATTCTATTCCTATAGCACCAAATAAGATGATATATTCACTTAATATCCACCAGGTAGGCACATCATATCCTGCAGCATCGTAACCAAAATAGCTCCAAGATACAGTGAAGCTCCAAATAACAGGATACCAGTATCCATTAAGTAATCCTAGGGGTATCAAAGTTAAGATATACCATGGATGAATGACTGTACTCATCAGAAAATAAATGGTAAGTGAATAGAGTAATACGGTTTCTAGAGATTTTTTATAATGGAATAGAAGAATAGCTCCCAAGGGGATTAAAAATAGAGTAATGATCCCCATGATGGGCCCTAGGGTTCCAATGATATTGTATCCTTTAAACCAAAAACCGAGAGCTCTGAAAATGAAGTAAATGCTGGCATTAAATTCAAAATGCTGGAAGTAGAGTTTTAAACTGGTGAAGGTTCCCTCTGGAAGTTGAGTGCTTAACATAGGCATCAGGGTCAGACTCAATACGATCAGTGCAATACTGGTCAATATCCAGCTCTGCTTCCATTTATAATACCACATAAAAGCAGGTAAAAAGAGGAGTGGGATGAGTTTGGTAGCGATGGCCAAACCCCAGGCGAATCCAGCCTTTGCAAATTTATTTTTTGAAATAAAATATAGGGTGAGCAAAAGGAAGAAAATCACCATGGATTCAAAATGCACATTACCAACACCTTCCCAAATAAGTAAAGGATTTAAAAAAAACCAGCCTGATAGAGCTGTTTTTGGTCTTAATTTATGAAGTAACCAGGTTGAGGCAATGTCCGCTAATAATAGGAAAATTCTTAAGATTCCTACGGACCATAAGGGCTGAACTAGAAAAGTGGAGAGCCAAAAAAAGAACTGATTCAAGGGTGGATAAACGGTAGCGTACGTACTGGAATTTAACTGTGCTAATGCCGTAGGAGAAAATTTTGGGATACCCAGCTCAGTGACCTGGGTAGGTAATAATGAATAAGGGTTTATGCCATGGTGAATCAAGGATCCATCCCAAATAAACCGATAGAAATCATCTGACAAATTGGGGAAATCATAAAAAAGCAGGCACCGTACACCTATGCCTAAGACCCATATAGATTTAAATGAATATTCAAATTTACAAATCCAGAAATAAGCAAAAAAAGACGCACTGAAGCAGATAAATAAACCCATGGAATCTGATCTATTCAATATTGTTGATAGCATTAAGATAGATCCAACAAATATGAAGTAATACAGGGGAGCAGGTCTAAAAAGTCTCTTAAGTGACATTTTTTAAACTGTTCTTGATCGCGTTAAAAAAAAGATAGCCAAAACCGAGGGTAAGCAGGGCATGGAAAGGTAGAAAACCGTAATGCTGAAAGCGGATACCTAGGCCAAAACCCCAAGCGAAATAGAGCATGCACAAGCCTTCCATAAAATTGAGTAAGCTGATCTTAGGTTGAATATAACTATTGCCTTTCCAATCATCCGTATGCTTTTGGACACCAAACTTTGGAGTTCTGACAAAACCTGTTTTTATGTTAAGAAACCCTTCCATTAAGGCCAACGAGTTGTGGAGTGATAGACTGAGTGAAAAGGTAAGGTATAAAGGGAAATAGATACAAAAATAGGTTAATGGATGTTTTTGAGAAGCTCGAATGGCAAACCAGTAGAAAATACCTATGGCAATAAAGCCGACTAAAAAAACAGAACCAAAATCAAAAATCGTTTTCAGGTGAGAATACTCATTTTTTATAAAAACAAGGGGTACTGAAAGCAGCGCAGCCATAAAAATAAAGAGAAAAACCGTACTATTTAAAAGATGTAAGGCGGCTCGTGTTTTATGATTAAGCGCCAAATCTGATTGGATTACTTTGCCTATATTTTTTCTGATTGTTTCAGCAGTTCCTTTATTCCACCTGAATTGTTGGCTTTTTACGGCTTGCAGCGTGATGGGGAGTTCAGCTGGGCTTTCTACAGATTCAAGGTATTCGAATTTCCATCCGTTTAACTGCGCGCGATAGCTTAAGTCAAGATCTTCTGTGAGCGTATCATGGTGCCAGCCGCCCACATCCAGAATACTTTGTTTCCTCCAGATGCCTGCCGTTCCATTGAAATTAATAAAGCCATTGGCTTTTCGTCGTCCTGTTTGTTCCACAGTAAAATGGGCATTGAGACCAAAGGCCTGCATTTTGGTGAGCAAGTTGAAATTTTCATTTAAATGGCCCCAACGCGTTTGTACCATGGCTATTTTTTCATCTTTAAAATAGGGGATGACTTTTTTTAAAAAATCTTTTTTAGGTATAAAATCAGCATCAAATATAGCAATGAATTCACCTTTAGCTATGGTCAACCCATGTTGTAAAGCACCTGCCTTGAAGCCTATTCTATTTTGTCTTCTTAGATGAACAATGTCAATGCCCATATTTTTGATTTGATTTATGCGGGCATCAATCATACCGACGGTTTCGTCATCAGAGTCGTCAAGGAGTTGAATTTCGAGATGAGTGTTGGGGTAATCTAAGGAGGTGGCCGCATCTAGGAGTCGATCAATCACATATTTTTCATTATAGAGCGGAAGTTGAAGGGTTACAAAAGGTAGGTTCGTAGGTTCATGATGTAAAGGAGGATCATCGACTTTTCTCATATAATGCCAAGTCAGGTTCAATTGTGCTAAGCTAAATAGGCATATGATGAACATCGAAAAACCATAAAGCATTATTATGAGCCATTCCATTTAGAGATATTTAATAATGGTTGTGATGATTTTGTAACTCGCCAAAATCGTACCTTTAAGAGTCCCGGAAACCTTAGATATTCCTATTCTTTTGCGATAATTCACAGCTATTTCCTCAATTTTTAATTTATTTTTGATGGCTTTGATTTGCATTTCGACGGTCCAGCCATAGGTCTTGTCTTTCATTTTAAGTTGCATTAATGCATCATATTTGATGGCTCGAAAAGGTCCCAAGTCCGTATATTTAACATGGTAAAGATACCTTATCAAAGTGGTGGCGAGCCAGTTCCCAAATATTTGCTGTGGCATCATGGAGCCAGATTCTTTAATACCCAACTTACGACTCCCAATGACCATATCAGCCCTTCCATTTATGATGGGATCAACTAATTTTACGATTTCAGATGGATAGTCACTGTAGTCTCCATCAAGAAAGACAACAATATTAGGAGTGGGATCACTTTTAGATAGATAATTTATCCCTTTCAAGCAGGCCCAACCATAGCCACGTTTGGATTCTTTTAATGAGGTGGCCCCAAGTTTCTGAGCAGTTGTAAAAGTGTGATCTGAAGAGCCATTATCGACAACGATAATTTCATTAACCCAATCTTTGGGAATTTCTTTTATGACATGGCCGACTGCATTTTGTTCATTAAAAGCCGGGATGATTACTCTTATGTCTGGGGCCTTCAAATCAGTAACATGATTAGGATCAAAATGAGAATAGTTTTTTCAACGGATATTTAATTCAGGAATGGGTCAGTAACCTGCTGCCTGACCATCCTTTCGCGATTCTGAAGCGCCCAAGAAGACCTTATTTTTATCATCCCACAGGATGGCTTGATATCCTCCATATATACCTAAGGCAAACTCTATGTTATGTCCTTGGTTCATTAGCGTTCGAATAGTTTCATAATCAAAGCCTGATTCCAGTCTGATTTTTCCTGAATTTACCGCATCAAAACCTGTGGGCGTAGAGGTTCCTGTGTGCTCTATCCTCGGGGCATCCCCAGCTTCTTGCAAGGTCATGCCAAAATCTACCATATTCATTACAATTTGTACATGCCCCATGGGTTGAAAGTCACCTCCCATTACCCCAAAGCTCATCAGAGGGATGCCATTTTTAGTTATAAATGCGGGTATAATAGTATGAAAGGGTCTTTTGCCAGGGGCGTAGGAATTGGCTTGTCCTTCTTCAAGAGAAAAAAGCTCTCCGCGATCTTGAAGCATAAAACCCAAATCTGTGGGAACTAATCCTGAGCCCATACCTTTATAATTGCTTTGAATTAAAGAAATCATGGTACCATCTTTATCAGCAACGGTCAGGTATACTGTTTCTCCATTGCTTATCGACCCTGCTCTGTAAAGCCCGGCGTCAGGGCCAATTTCACTTCTTCTTGCAGCCGCATAATCTTTTGAAAGTAATTGTTCCACCGGGACATCATAAAAATCCATATCTGCATAATATTTTGCACGGTCTTCAAAAGCCAGTTTTTTGGCTTCAGTAAATAGGTGAATGTGCTCTGCGCTTCCATAGGGGATATTATCAAAGTCATAGCCCTCTAGTATATTCAACATTTGCAGGGCAGCGACGCCTTGCCCATTCGGAGGAAGTTCCCATACATCATAGCCCCTATAATTTACAGAGACTGGTGTAACCCATTCAGAATGATGATCTGCCAAGTCTGACGTTGATAAAAAGCCTCCTTTGGCTTGAACATAATCAGCAATGGTTTTTGCTATTTTGCCCTTATAAAAACCCGTTCTCCCCTTTTTAGCGAGGATACTATAGGTCATGGCTAAATCTGGATTTTTGAATATTTGACCTTTACTTGGTGTCTTATCATCGATCATGTAAGTATCCTTAAAATTTTGAAAATTGAAAGATTCATATCTTGAGGCACCTACTGTCATATAGTAGGCAATCAATTCGGTCACTGGAAATCCATTTTCGGCATAGTGGATGGCGGGTGCTAAAATATCTGTCATAGGAAGAGAGCCAAATTTTTCATGAAGCTCAAACCATCCATCTACAGCCCCAGGAACGCTTACGGGCAATGGGCCAAAAGAAGGGATTTTGGTTAAATTTTGTGATTGGAAATATTCCAAAGTCAAAGATTTGGGGGAACGACCACTGGCATTTAAGCCATGTATGGTTTTTGTTTTACCATCCCAAATAATAGCAAAAAGATCTCCCCCAATTCCCGATCCAGTAGGTTCCATGAGTCCTAAAGCGGCATTGGCGGCAATGGCGGCATCAATGGCGGTACCTCCTTTTTTGAGGATGTCAAGTCCTATTTGTGTAGCGAGGGGATGACTCGTGGCTACCATTCCATTTTGAGCAATGACCTCAGATCGGGTAGCAAAACCTTTTCCGGTAATCCGATCTTGAGCACATAAAATAATGGAGATAACCAAAAAAAAGAATGTACTTAAATATTTTTTCATCATTAAAGTTGTTTGAAGGCTATATTTTATTTTTTTATGAGCGCCCATTTCAATATATAATCATTGATTGAGAGGTAGTACAATTTTAAACTATTTTCAAAACATTTTAAGCGAAGCCGAATGAGTAGTAATTTTTCACACCAAAATTTTTTTAAAATCCCACTTCACTGATTACACCATAAAGAACGGATCTTTTGATCAATTTCTGTAATCTAAAGGCGGGTCACGATCGCCAATGAGCGCCTTATAAGGATCATTTTTTCCAATACGTTCTTCTAATTCTTCATTTGCACGGATGATCAGGTCAGCATCAGTGAAAACATCTTGGGCTGTCAAGGCGATGGTTTTAGCCGCGATCAACATTCCTTTGATG
>CAJXAT010000061.1 GCA_913050055.1 uncultured Flammeovirgaceae bacterium
AGAAATCAAGGTATTATTTCTTTGGGATGGTTTTGAATAAACCAAAACCTAAAATTAATAAAACAGTTGCAGAAAACGCAGCCGTTATTTTATTTCCAATGAAATATGCTGCTGGCTTGAATTCAAAAACAACTTCTTGCGAATTTGCTGGAATTTCTAGGCCCCTCAGCACATAGTTGACTTGCTTGATTTCGGCGGAAACCCCATCAACGGTAGCTTCCCAAGCGAGAGGGTAATAAATTTCCGAAAAGACAGCAAAGCCTGCATTTTGGTTATTAACACTGTATTTCAAAAGGTTGGGTTGGTAGGTTTCCAGAGTAATGGTGGCTGCAGCATCATAGTCCGACTGTGAAGTTTTAAATTTTTCAGCATTTATTACGGTTGTTTTTTGATTCACAAGACTACAAACGGAGGCCAATTCTTCATCAGGGCTTTTTACAGAAACCATACTTTCAGTAAACCATGCATTTCCAAAAGCATGTTTATTTTGGAGTACATTATTGGCTTGATCACCAAATTTTAAATACTGGGCATTGAGCATGTTGACGGCTGTAAATTTGGACAAATCTTTGGATCCATTTTGCAGTACACCAATCATCTCGGCAAGATTGCTTGAGAGACAATCTTCAATCAATTCCTGATATCGCTTCATTTTAGCGCCATGATAGCCTCCTAAAGAGCTGTGATTAGCGGATGTTTTGGCTTCATTAAAGGGGTTGTTTAAATTCAATACTCGGTAGTGCTGATCCGCGTTATTTTTAATGAATTGATCTGCTGCAGAGGGATCAAGAAAGCCTTGGACGGCCTGCCTTTGATAATTTTCATCATTAATATAACGCCGGTCTACGTTCCAGAAATCAAAGACAACCAATATAGAAATACCTAGTAATGCCAAAGGTACTTTTATTTTCTCTTTGATCACACCATATATCAAGGCGAAGGCGAGTCCAATCAATATCAAGGTACGTAAGGCGTCTGCTTTTAATAAGGATTGTCTATCGGCTCTTAGCGCTTCTAAAAACCAAGAGGGAACATTGGCCAATTGTACATCTAACGCGCCCTTGTAGCTAAATAAACTACCCATCACGAGGAACGTTAGCGCCATACCGCCTGTGATAGCAGCACTGATGATCAGGGGTTTCACCATTTGATTTTTTGTCCCATTGAATAAGGTCTCTAGGGCCAGCATAGACATTAATGGTACCCCAACGAGAAAAATAACAATGGCCATACTTACCGAACGAAATTTATCATAACCCGGGAAATAATCAAATAGGGCATAATTGAACCATTCGAGATTTTTACCCCAGGCGAGGAAAATCGAAAAAATACAAGCGACTAAAATCCAATTTCGGATCTTAGGGTCTACGATGAGTATACCTAGTATAAACAGGAAACACATGATGGCACCTGCGTAAGTAGGGCCGGCAGTAATGGGCTGATCGCCCCAGTAGGTAGGCGCTGCTTTTAATTGATTACTCACTTGATTCCTAGTCATACCATTTTGGCTCAATGCTTTGCCTAAATGGGAATCGGTCGCTAGGGTTTGTTGACTTGCACCGCCAGAGAAATTAGGAATGAGAAATGTGAAGGACTCCATTACTCCATAGCTCCAATTGAAGACATAATCTTTATCTAAGCCCGGATTTCCCTTACTTTCAGCATTGCTTAGTTCTGACGGGCCCCTTGTAGAATATTTACTATATTCTAAAGTTGTCCAAATACGACCAGCATTGGCACCTACGCCCAGAATACCTGCCAAAATTAAGAGGGTAACTTGGATGCCTAGTTTTGAATAATGCTTTGATTTTATCATCGTTACTAAGTGAAACAGTCCATAAATAATGAGCATCAACAATAAGTAATAGGTGATTTGCAGGTGATTGGCTTGAATTTCTAATGCAACCGCCAAACTCAGTAAGCCCAAGGGGAACAGCTTCTTTTTTTGGGTAACGACCATGTGTACGGCTCCCAGCACCAGCGGCATGTAGGCAATGGCACGTACCTTCCAGATGTGTCCTGCTTCGACACTGATCATGCTGAAGGTATTAAAACTAAAAGCAACGGCGCCAATGAAGGCCAGCCAAGGTCTGACTCTAAAGACGAGAAGCATGAAATAGCAGGAAAGGAAAGCTAAAACACTTACTTGGGCAGCAGAAGGAAATGCAAATGTAATGATACGCTGAATATGTTTAATAAAGTCACCACTCCAAGAAATATTGATTAAATAGGCTGGCATACCACTGAACATACTGTTGGTCCATAAGGCTTCTTCTCCCGTCTCATTTCTAAAATTTTTTGCCTCTTGTCCTGACCCGACTCCTTGGAAGACGTCATTTTGATTCATGCTTTTGTTCTCTATGAACAGCGGATGGAAAAAGGCCATCACTAACAAAAAACCTAGTGTTATGAAAATGACATGAGGTTGTATTACTTTTAGTAATTCTTTGGTTTTCATAAATTTATATTCAATTTTTTGGCTAGACCATTTATCATTTGATTGATCTCAAAAGACAATTTCAATTTGTAAATTGAGAACGAAAAAAGCATAAGTATTAATCCCGATCGCACCATTATATCAATAAATGGATTGATCAATAGCGGTATAAAACAATTAATTAAAAGTAACCCTAAAATGGTTAGGGCTGCTAAAATAGTTTTGGTTGTGAAAGGAAAAAAATTATAAGTCATTTTAAGAAGTATTAATTTAGATAATCCATGTAGGGTAAAAACTCCAAGCAGGGCGGCAGCAGCACCAATCAATCCATATTTGGGGATCAGGATGATGTCTGAACCGATCATGAGCAAACCCAAGAATAAAGTCAGCAACATATTAAAACGATAATACTTGGACATAGAAATAATCCCATCATTGAGACTGAAAAGCAAATTGATAAGCTTAGCCAAACCTACCAAAATAACGACATTTCTGCCGGCTTCATAGATCTGACCTTTGGGCATGATGGCGTAGATATTATCTAAATTAATGATGATTAAAACGTAAATGAGACCGCCCAATAGAAAGAGATTGATAGAGGTTTTTTTGTAATGTTCATTGATACTGACCAGATTGCCTGAACCGAAGGCTTCAGAAATAATAGGGGCTGAAATTTCGCCGATGAATCTTCTTGGTATCTCAATCACCATAACCATAAAAATAGCCGTCATGTAGATGCCGCTGGCTTCAAGACCCAAATACCGACTGACTAATTGTTGGTCGGCTAAGTTTAAAAAACTTAAAGCTAGACCTGAAATGAATAGAGTTCCACAGTAATAAATTAATTCACGAGCGATTTTTGGAGGTAAGGGTTTGAACGAAATCTTAATTTTATATTTATAAAGAGATTCAAAAAAGAGAAGGGTAATCAAAATAACATAAAAGCAAACATGAAGGATGATAAAGGTATGAAAGGAAATCACGGAGATGGCAAATAATAAGATACCTCCCATATTCAAACATTTATAAACCAAATCTTTGAGTAGGTTAGCGGAAAAAATATTTTTGTGAATACTGGCTAAAGTCTGTAAAAACTGAAAGACAATGAGCTCTAAGGTCAGCACTATAAGTAAAATAAAATAATCATTGACTTGAGGAGATTTATCAGCATAAAAATCTGACCATGAACTGCGAAAAATGATCAAGATGATTAAAAAAAATAGGGTCGATAAGAACACGATCAAAATACCTAATCCATATAAAGAGTTAAGCTCTGTTTGAGGATGTTTTAACAAGGATTTAAATCGAACCAATCCAGAATTGACGCCAAATCGACCAAAGTTAGATAATAGCAACGCGGCACTCAATAAAGTCCTAAATAACCCAATTTGATCTGGGGTCATGAATTTAGGCATCAAGATGACCGCATTTACAAATCCTATGACTACGCCTAGATAAGACGCAGCGCTACTTAGTAAACTTTGACGAATGACTATTCCCATAATTGAATGGTGAAATTACATCATTTCTTGTTTATGGTAGGATGATGGCTCATTTAAGGTTTCTGGTGATAGGTGGATACAAATGTTATTATAGATTTACTTCAAGAAATATCTTTGCATTATTGAGTCAATTTGAGTAGCTCACTTAGGGCATCCATAATTTTATAGCAAGGGCAGATAGGGTCAAAATAAGGATAAGCCGAATCCATTTCTCATTTGCTCCCACAGACCATCTACTAGCAATCCATGCCCCAATGGCATTACCTACTGCTAAAAGAAGACCATAGGTCCATAGGACTTTCCCGTTGTACATAAATACCAACAAAGCCACCGAAGTATAACACAATACGACAAAGACTTTTACGCTATTGGTTTTAGCCAAATTTAAACCATGGATTCCTGTGAGGACTGCCATGATGATAAAGCCCACACCTGCCTGAATGAAGCCGCCATAAATACCAATACTAAAAAAAAGAAGGATAGAAACGATATTGCGCTTTTTAGTGAAGCGCTCAAGGACTTTTTTTTTATCTAAATAAGGTTTCAAAACCGTAATCACCAACACAAGAACCATGACAACAGATAATATTTTATTAAAGGAGCTATTGCTGATTTCTGTGGCAAGATAGGCACCTAATAGGGCACCTAAAGTAGCAGAAATACTTACCCAATAGGCATAAGGAAACACCGTAATACCCTTACTTTTAAAACCTTTAACAGCAAAAATGTTTTGAATGATAATAGCCACTCTATTTGAGGCATTGGCTTCTGCGGCAGGAAGCCCCATAAAAATGAGCAAGGGGAAGGTCAATAGCGAACCCCCTCCAGCCACGGTATTGATGAATCCTGCAGCAATACCCGTACTTATTAACAACGCATAATCAGAGAAGGTCATGATTCAGTTTCTCAGTAGTGAGATGGCACGTTAAATCATCATCACAATGGGCTAACAGTTCTTTCTGATTCTTTTTTAATATTGGGTGAATTAAAAGCGGATTTAATACCACCAAAGGCAACAAGTTAAATCGACGATTTTGTATTTCAGGATGGGGTATTTTTAAGCTTTCAGTCTCTATAACCAGATCACCAAAATACAATATATCAATATCAATGATACGCTGATCCCATTTGATTTTTCTGATGCGGCCTAATTTTTTTTCAATATGCAGGCAGATCTCCAAAAGCTGATCAGGCTCATAAGGAGAGTCAATTTCTAATAGGAGGTTATAAAACCACGGTTGATCGGATTTACCCCATGGGGCGGTTTCGTAAATAGGAGAAGATGCGTTTATTTTTAAAGCATAATTCGAAATTTCGATACATGCTGTTTGTAGGTTATTTAGTCTTGATCCTTGATTGGAGCCTAATGAAAGGTATATTTTTCTCATATTGTGGTCAAACAAATGTAAGGATCGACAAGTTAATAAGCTATTAACAACTATTTTAGCGTAAAATTAATAATTGAGATATGAATTTCTTTAAAAACGTGTTAGCCTCTCTGTTGGGCTTGATTATTTTTTCCTTTCTTTTTTTCTTCCTATTATTAGGTATTGCTGCTGCAGGAGAGGATGATGAAACGGTTGACGTTGAACCTTCATCTATACTTTATTTGAAATTGGGTGGTGTTCTTCAAGAGCGTACTACGGAAGATCCTTTGAAAGACCTTTTTCCTGAAGCTGCAGTTTCGGAAATTGGACTGCGTGATTTGGTCTCGACCATTCAGCATGGTAAAGATGACGAACGTATCAAAGGTATTTATCTAGATCATCAGTTGTTGAGTGGTGGTTTTGCTTCTTTAAAGGAGGTGAGGGATGCTTTGATTGATTTCAAAGCCTCAGGAAAAATCATTTATGCCTATGGAGAATACTTAAGTGAAGGAGATTATTATCTGGCATCGGCTTCAGATGTTTTCTTTATGCATCCCGAAGGATCTTTAGAGTTTAATGGTTTGATGGCTAATATTACCTTTTTCAGGGGTTTGTTTGAAAAGTTAGAGGTAAAACCTGAAATATTCAGAGTAGGGTCATTTAAAAGTGCGGTCGAACCATTTTTAAGGGAAAATATGAGCCCCGAGAATCGGCTTCAATATACTTCACTACTTTCCACTATTTATGACATTTATTTAACCGATGTGGCGGAGTCTCGAGACATTCAAAAAGAAGATCTCTCGAAATATTCAAAAAAATTGAAGATCCAAATTCCTGAAGATGCCCACTATTATGGATTGGTGGATTCTTTGGGGTACAAGGATGAACTTAAATCCTTGATTGCATCAGATTTAGAACTAGAAGAGGCCTCAGATATCGAGTTTATTTCCCATCAGAATTATAAAAAATCTCTCAAGAATAAATATGCTAAGGATAAAATTGCCGTAATTTATGCGAATGGATCCATTGTCATGGCTGGAGATGATACTCAAGTTGTGGGTTATAAATTGGCAGAAGAAATCAGAAAAGCCCGTGAAAACAAATCGGTAAAAGCCATTGTATTAAGAATTAATTCACCAGGCGGAAGCTTAGTTGCTTCAGATCTTATTTGGCATGAAGTGTCCCTAACCAAAGGAGTGAAACCCATCATCGCCTCAATGGCTGATGTAGCTGCCTCAGGAGGTTATTATATTGCCATGGCCTGTGATACCATTATTGCACAGCCTAATACGATCACGGGATCAATAGGCATCTTCGGTATGTGGTTCAATTTTGGGCAATTGCTTGAAAATAAATTTGGGATCACTCATGATGTAGTTAAAACGGGGGATCATTCAGATTTGTATACGGTGACCCGTAACCTTACTGATTTTGAGCGCAGCGTCATTCAAAAGGGAGTCAATAAAGGATATCAAACATTTATTACAAAAGCAGCTTTGGGCAGGGGAGTGACCTCCGAGGCGATTGATGAGGTAGGCAGTGGTCGCGTCTGGTCTGGGACTCAGGCTTTGGATAAGGGCTTGATTGATATCATCGGTAATTATGATGATGCCGTTGACTTGGCCGTTGCCATGAGTGGGGTTGAAGGTGATTATCGTGTGGTTAATTATCCCACGCAGAAATCTATGTTTGAAAAAATATTGGGTTCGGTAACCAATGAAATAAAAGTTTCTAATTCGATGAACAATGAGGTGATGGCTCCTTATATTAAGCAAATTAAATCCTTACAAGAGATGAAAGGGATTCAAGCGCGAATGGCCGAAGAATTCACGATATATTAAAAACTAAGTTTCATTCTTTTCTCCCAATAATACTGATATTATTTATAATACTAATTATAAGGATTTTAGTTCTTGAAAATTTTCTGTAGAAAGGGGATCTTTTACTAATGACAGCCCCCATCCTCTGTATTCACTGATTCTTTTATTCAATAAACTTAGGTTTCTGATACGTTGATCCTGCTATTTTTTTTTGTAATTCGCTCTCAACTTTATTAGTTTGGTGTATCAAACAATTAAATCAAAATAAAATGAAAAATTTCTTCATAATTGCACTTGCCCTTTTTAGCATTAATGCCTTTTCACAGACACGTGAAAATTGGGAATATTGGAATACTTGGGTCTATAAACCCAAAGCTGGAATGATTGAACAATTTGAAAAAGCAGCAGGAAAAAAGACCAAAAAATATAACTCATCTAAAGATAATTTAATTGTCACATTTAAAGTGGTTACGGGTGCCAATAGTGGCCAATATGTGAGGATGATGCCATGGCAATCTTTAGCAGATTATGATAGAGATAGGTCTGAAGAATTAAAATATTGGCAACAGAATGTTGCAGAATATGCCGATGCTATTGGAGGATCTCAGAGATGGGCACGAATGAAATGGGGGGATGTGAATATTAAAGAAGGAGAAGGACCTGCAAAATATCTTACTCAAACAGATTATCTTGTAAAATCAGACAGATGGGATGATTTTAGAAGGTGGCTTGAAAGAATTGGTGACATTTACGGTGAACGAGTTCCTGAGCACAGAAGAATCTTATTGACTTTGATATCTGGAGGAAATTGGAACTTAACCACATCATTTGTTGGCTTTAACCAATACGACAGAAAATCAAATGAGTTTGATACTACTTGGGAGGAAGAGTATAATGAGAAATTTGGGGCAAATTCTTGGAATTATGATCGAAAGGCTTTCCGTGAATCTATTGAGATGATTGTTGGTCAACAAGTTCAAACTCTTGAGCTAGTTGAGTCAATGCTTCCAAATATGGATTAATTCATTAAGAAAAGAAATAAAGAAGTCCTTCGAAAGAATGGGCTTTTTTTGTTAAATCGTGGTGCTAAGTTTAAATTTAGTAGGTCATCAAAAAGTATTTGATAAGTACCTCATGGATTTGTTTTTTTAATGACAAAGGTGAAGGACTTAAAAATAATGGCTAAAATGAGAAGGAGGAAGGGGACTCCGTGTAATAAGGTATCAAACCAGTCCATGAGCTCCATACCTATAGCACCTCCTTGAATCCATTTGATTTTACCCAAATATGTGGTTCTGGGGAATATGGGGCTAATCCTGGGGTTACACAGACCAAGGCTATGAATCCCATGTTTTTAGTTAAGATTTTTTTTTAAGTCACTCATCGTCTTAATTAGATTCAGTTTTGGTAAACTTTTTTGAAATAAAAAAATGCTTAGAACCCCTTTTAAAGATTTTAAGTCTATTTGAGTTCCAAATTAGCACGCAAATTTTATTTCGATAGACAGGTGGTCCCAATCATTTAATATCACTCAAATCAGAGATATATTTTTTATTCTCGCCGGTGAGGGACATCTTTAGCATAGACAAACTCAATATTTATGAAATATCTGAAACTTTTCATTTTTCAAATGCTGTGGATTTCATTTCCCCAATGCACAATTGGACAAGAATTTGGGGAATCATCTGTCACTTTTAATCACTTGGCACTCTCTATAATAGATGCCGATCAATCGGCTGAATTTTATAAAAAGACCCTAAAGCTCGAAGAAATTATCAATAAAACCTAAAATAACCAAATCAGATTGTGTTCTTTGGGAGAAGGAAAAGAGCTGCACCTCTTATCTTTTCCTAATGATGAAATTAAAATTACACGAGCGGTTCATTTGGCATTAACAACATCTGATTTTGATGCATTTATAAAAAGGCTAGATACTATGAAAGTAAATTATTCTGATTGGATATGAGAAATACCCAATAAAATAAACATTCGTAAAAATGGTATTAAACAGGTGTACTTTCAGGATCCAAATGGTTATTGGATAGAAGTAAGTAGTGTTGGACAACAAAATCGATAAAATTGGCGATGATTGTAATTATTAATAATTAATTAGGTTACTTTTTCAGAAGCTCTTGGGAACAAATATTTATGATCAGGTCATCGTTTTTTGACTGATTCAATGATGAAGTTAAAAGTTAGGATTGAGATAATGAAATTTTTGTTAAATCCAAATGCTATCAAAACGCAATAGACGTTACGATAAACTCAACCTTAGGACTGTATTCAGTCGTATTTAAAGGATTAGAGAACCTGACACCTAAATTAAAATCAACCAATCGAAGGGTCCGGACATCAAAAGTTAGTTCGATGCCTGCCGATTCGTAAACATCTTCAGCGTAAGGTACGCTTCCGTTAAATGTAACAGGGCTGAGGGGGGTAAGATCATCGATAGAAGTATTATTTAAAATTACCCTTGAGTGATCATAAAATAAGTTTGCCTTGACTCTTTTAATGAAAAATAAGGGCCCTATGGCTAAATCAGGATAGCAAATAGGGAAGGCATAATTGAGACCGATTTGGCGGATTTGATCATGGATGAGTTTGCCATAACCTCGGGGGTACCTGAAATTATCTAAAAACTTGTATTGCGCGGTAAATGGTTCTGAATGATGATCCATTTCAGCGAAGAAGCTGTGATTTTTAAGGATGCCGGGTAGATAAAGCCTACTGTTGATTGAAAAAGCACGAGAGGTATTAGAAGTTGTTGCAATGCTTTTTTGGTAATTTGATCGAAACAAAATGCCCAATCTTGGGTAAAGGTGCTGATAAGCTTGTCGTAGGGTAAAACGCATTTGGAAGTCTAATTCATAGCTAGCAAAAGAACCATCTGTTCCCGTCTCCTTCAGATCATAGTTTACCCAATGTTGTCGTAAATTTTGATTGAGCTCAACAAAATTATAAAAATTTCCTATTGTTAAGTTGAAGGGTAGTCTCATACCTAGGCCTAGGTTGTTTTCTGTCCAGTTTTGATTTCTTGTTTCTAGATTAGGAGTGATTTCATCATTTTCTTCGGTTTCGAAGTAAACCGGCACGTAGTTGTTCCTGTTTTCTCTTGTCATTTCTAATGACAAAATGGGATAATATTTCGCCCATTGTAAGCCCACAGACCACGAGCTGCTCTTTTCATTTAGATTAAATTGATAGGCACCTGTACCCGATAAATTGCTCATCTTGTTGTCTGCGTACAAATTAAATATCAGATTGGGAGGTTTATAAGCCAATAACCGACTGTGTAGTTGTAATCGATCTGTAGTAGGATAGGATTGCTCTTCATAAGATTGCTCGGAAATATTTTCAAGAATATCATCTTTAAACAGGGGTTCAAAATAATCAATCAATGAATGTTCTGCGCTTTCGATAGGTTTCCAATTTTCTCTGATCACCGGAGTGGTATGGATGTCATAACCCATGTCTGAATAAGCACTATAAGCCAGCATTTTTCCATTTGGAGAAACGCTAGGCTGGATGGCACCGAATAGGGTAGAGGTTACTTGATAAACACGCTGGTATTGGATTGAATAGGCATAAATATTATCTATGCCATTGAAGATACCATCGAAGTAAATATAATTTTGGTAGGATGTTAAATGGGCTATTTTTTCACTCCACCAGGGGGTGATCAGGTGACTTTTTCCTGTGCCAAGATGGATGATTTGAATAGCATTTTTCCCTGATTTCCGTACGATTGTCGCGATCCTTGTTTCATCAATCCAAGTGGGAAACGCATATTGATATTGATGTTCATTATTGATTCTTTCATCCAGATGACCATTTTGAACATTGAGGATATGAAGCTCATACCCTTGGTTGGCAGGGGCATGAACTGCGACAATTTTATCCCCACCTTTGTTGATTTCGGGGGCAAAATACCGGGCCTTAAGGGTGAGTTGTTTTTTTAATTGTAAGGTATGATCATATCTAATGAGATTACTATATTCTACATTTCCCCATCTGGGATCATAGGCTTTTTCGGTCCAAATGAGATAGGATTTATTGATACTCAATTGGGCATTGGAAGGAGCATAAAATCCAGGGCGCGTGATGCGGTTTTCTGTCCCATCTGTTTGAATGCGGTAGAATGTTGGAATTTCGTTGAACCCTGCCTTTTCAGCGATGAGGGTCTCCGCATCAAGGTAGTTGGGGTGCGCGTAGCTCGTAAAAGTCTTTTTTACCTTATTATTTATTTTTTTAGCTTCTGTAAGTTTAATTTTGGCTGCTTTTTGCGCCCATTCTTTCTTTAATTTTGAAAAGGTATCTTCATAATATTTAGGGGTGCGCATACCCGTATGTTTTTTCAAGCTTTTACTGAAAGGATAAAATTTAAGAAAACTTGATTTTACAGATTCTTGAAGTAGGTTTCCCATGATGCTTTCGCCATAATCTAGATTCAGGGATGCCGTCAGATGATAACCCATATTATAAATATTGGGAATTAGTTTTTTATAAGATCCTGCACTATTTTTTTCATAATTCAAGGAGGTCCCTGTCAGCAATAGGGCACGATACTGTCCCTCGAAATAGGGCATCCGACCACGTCCTGCATTACTTAAGAGGGTCTCTGTGAAAACCGCATCTCCCTCAAAAAACCAAGGAGGCATAATTAAATGTGCCAAGGAACTCCAAAAATAATCACCAAAAACCATATGGCCTGCGTTGACGATTCCTATCCGAGCGTTTTGTAATTGCTGTACATGTCGATATTCGTGGATGGCCAACAGGTCATTCCAGTCAATCGCTCCACCAAAATTATTTTGTGGGGGATTGATATAAAATTCTGAACGAAAAGGTCCCACTGCAACAAATGCATTGGGAGTGATGGATTGATTTTGAAGAATGATACTCACTTGTTCTTTTTTCGGACCTAAGGAAAAGTAACTGCTGTCACTAAGTTTCTGAATTACATTGGCAATCCGAGCGGCTTGGCCATAAATGCCTTCTTGATAGATGAGCTTTACCGCATCGTTTTCTATGTATTTCCATTGAATAGTGGGTGGATTAAGTCCTATATTATAGGATTGGGCTATCAATCCATAGGAAAAAAAAACAATAGAAAGAGTTAAATGTATTCTTTTCATTAGAACCGATTGTTGAGCGTAATACCTACATACTGGTGGGCTTCTGCTTCAAGGGTTTCTTTGGTTTTAAAATAATAAGTACTAATCAAATCAAATTGGGGCCAACTCAGAGCAAATCCGATGCGATTTTGAGCAAGCCATGGTTTTGCTATTTCAGTATGTGGACTTTGATGCCCAATGAAGTTACCTTTAATGGTAGCATTGTAGGCACTATAGATAAATCCAGGAGCATAAAAAAAATAACCTTCTATTATTTTCTTGGTCCGATTTGAAGACAATGGGCTACCTAAATGTCCCCCGAACAAAGTCGTTGAGGCCTGATGTTTTAAAAAATTGAATCTTACCAGTAGTTCTTCCGACAATTGATTGAAAACGGTTCCTACGGATACATTTGACTGGGAATAGAGATCGAGAATTTCATTACCTACCAACCTTCGAGCATAAGAAGCATGAAAATTAATCACGGGACTATGGGCAATTTGGTACTTCCAACCCGCGGGTAAAGGAATATTTAATACTGTATGCCAGGTAATTTGAAAATGATCGGTCAGTGTATGAGGCCCCATTAATCCAAGTTCAATACTTGTTTTTAAATACTCCTTTTGGTTGAAATAAAATTCTCTATTGAAGCTGAATCCCAAGAGGCCTGCATAAGGGCGATCAAACTCCTTAGGATCATCCCAAGAAACCCTTCTGGGTGTATAAATGCGTTGATGAAGGGATATTGAATGGATGATTTTATGTTTATCGATTTTATTTTTACTGAGCCATCGGTAATCAATATAAAGACCAGAAGTGTAGTACTGATCCCTTTCTAGAGAGGTAAACACATCATTATCAACGGTCAATCTGAGTTCTTTGGTGTACATATTTACCGTGTCTTGCGCTTTCATAAGACATGGACCCAAAAGGAACAGGCAAAACCAAACCACTTTGTACATATAGATCAAAGATAAGTGGGTTTTACTTCTATAAATAACAGCGAAGAGCATCAATTTAACAAAGCGCACATTTTCTTATTGTCAAAAAAGACTCTAGCTTCTAAAAAATGCATGAACCTATTCCGTTCATCGAGGTATGTAGCTATCGCCGATGTATTTATTTAGGGGATTTAAGCCTGGGATTTTTTGGAAAAAAAGGCTAGATAGACCTGATAATGTCAAATTCTTCAAGATAGTCCGCCACACGTCTCACAAAACCACCACCCAAAGAGCCATCGATGACACGGTGGTCATAGCTATGGGACAAAAACATTTTATGGCGGATGCCTATAAAGTCACCTTCGGGAGTTTCGATTACTGCAGGTTTTTTTTGTATGGCCCCTATAGCCATAATGGCTACTTGAGGTTGCATGATGATGGGTGTACCCATAACGTTACCAAATGATCCTACATTAGAAACAGTGAACGTACCCCCGTCCAGTTCATCAGGCTTAAGTGCATTAGTGCGAGCTCTATGGGCCAGATCATTTACTGCTATGACCAAGGATTTAAGATCTAGTAGTTCTGCATTCTTAATGACAGGTACAATGAGATTTCCTGAAGGAATTGCCACAGCAACACCAATATTAATATGGCTTTTTTTAATAATTTGATTACCATGGATTTGAATGTTGATCATAGGATGATCTTTGATGGCTTTCACTACTGCCTCAATAATGATGGGGGTAAAAGTTAACGATTGACCCGAGATTGCCCTAAATTTTTCTTTGAATTTATTTCTCCAAGAAACAATGGGACTCATATCTGCTTCAACAAAGGAAGTCACATGTGCAGAAATGGATTTAGATTCAATCATGCGCGAAGCAATTATTTTTCGCATTCGATCCATGGCTATGATTTCATCCTCACCTGAGATTGTCAGGGGTGTATGGTTTATAGGGCTTTCAAGTATTCCATCATTGGAACCTGATTGTGAGTTCCTTGAGCTGAGGTAGTTCAATATATCTTGCTTGGTCAATCGATTCTCTTTACCTGATCCAGCTATATTTTCAAGTTCGCTGAGATCTATTTGCTCTTGTTTTGCAATATTACGCACCAAGGGAGAATAGAATCGGTTTTTTTTTGGATTTGTCAAGATGGTGTCAGGACTTTTCAAATCCATGGCCTGATCTATATGGATCCCATTTTTTTGCTCCTTGTGTTCAGGTTTTAAAGAAGGCAGGATAGTGAGAGGCTCGTCTCCTTCTGTCAAAAGCTCTATGATGGCTATGGGCTTACCGACTTGAATGACATCCCCTTCTTGAGCCAATATTTCTTTGAGAATTCCGGCGTGAGTGGAGGGAATTTCTGTATCTACTTTGTCAGTGGCAACTTCGAGAACAGACTCATCTTCATCTATAGGATCGCCCACCTTTTTTAACCAAGACAAAATGGTACCTTCCATTACACTTTCACCCATTTTGGGCATCGTCATTTCAATAGAAGCCATATTTTAATACATTGGTTAAAGACGAAACAAAGATATAGTATTTTGCTATTTCACTCCAACATTTAATCGGATCATATTCAAGGCTGCTAAGGCTGACCAATGAACAATGAAGGTGCGGTCTCGTGAAAAATTAAATTTCTTTGCTACGGTCTTGTGCTTGTCTGAATAGGCAATCCAAACGGTGCCTACTGGTTTTTCGATGGTACCACCATCAGGTCCAGCGATACCGGTGGTGGCGATGGCAATGTCGGCATTGAGTTCTTTTCTTACCCCTTTTACCATGGCTTTAGCAACCTCTTCACTAACAGCACCCTGTTGTTTTAGGTCTTCCGTACTTACACCCAATTGTACTATTTTGACCTCATTTGAATAAGCAATTACGCTCCCCTTAAAATATCTTGAGCTACCAGGTACGCTGGTAATCATGTGGGCTAAATAACCCCCAGTACAGCTTTCTGCAGTAGCCAAAGTCAGGTTATTTTTATTCAGTAATTGGCCAATGACTCCTTCTAATGAATCTGCACCAAATCCATAAACATACTTAGTTATTTTGGGCATAATGTCCATTTGCAGTGCATCAATTTCTTGCTTGAGGGTATTAAGGTCATCACCTGACCCCGTCATTCTAAGCTTGACTTGTCCTTTGGTAGGTAGGTAGGCCAATTTTATATGCTTGGGTAAGTTCACTTCCCAGTCTTCAATTAAGTCTGATAAACTCGATTCAGTGATGCCAATGGTTTTGATGATGTGATGATGCAATACGCCTTTGCTGAACATTTCATGAAGTTTGGGTAGAATGCCTTGGGTCATGATGCTTTTCATTTCATAAGGTACTCCCGGCATAGCTACAAACACGGTATTGTTTTCATAAAACCACATACCTGGTGCCGTACCTACAGGATTGGTAATTTTTTCACAATTTGCAGGTAATTCAGCTTGTTGGGCATTGAGTGCGGTTACCTCTCTACTTGCTTTAGCGAAGAGTAGGGTAATGTCGCGCAGTACCTCCTGATGATGGACCATACCTACTCCGAAATATTTAGCTAAAAGGTGTTTGGTGAGATCATCTTTGGTAGGGCCAAGACCCCCTGTGATCAATACGATGTCAACTCTTTTGGCTGCTGTGGCGAAGGCACTTAAAATTTGATCTGCATCATCGCCAATGGTCGTTCTTTGGAAAACTTTGATGTTGTATTCATCTAATTTATGACTGATCCAATGCGCATTTGTATCAAGTGTTTGGCCATAGAGGAGCTCATCTCCAATAGAAATTATTTCTGCTATTGCGATCATTAATTTATAATATTTTTAATGGTTATTTATGAAACCATTTTTTGGCTGAGAAAATTCATGTT
>CAJXAT010000062.1 GCA_913050055.1 uncultured Flammeovirgaceae bacterium
GTATACTGTAAATATTTTTTGGAAATATTTTTATCAAACCAATGAATCAATCTCATTTTCCCATCTGATATTTCCAAACATGTAATCCCTCGCTTCCCTATGACCATACCTGAATTAAAAAGACAGGTAAGGCCAAATTATGATGATAATTAAAACTGTTGGAGTTTTTTAAATTATCAATTTGATGCCTTTTTTCAAGTTCTGCTTGGTAAAACTTGATCGAATGAGCAATACTCTCCTGATTAGATGATCTGCTGATAAGATATTCTCGACATAACTGATCAATCTTAAATCGCAATCGATCCACTTTGTGTAAAGATTCAAACAATGGCCGGTGCGTATGGCCTATGATACTTATTTGATTCCTACTAATTGCATGCTCATAAGCCCGTTTTTCTATCTTGTATTGTTTTTTACTGGAATGTGAAACCGCATAGTTTTTTATCCTTAAGGGGTTGGCAAAATATTTCAACGTGAACCCTACTAAATCATTCTGAAGCTGATATTTTTTTGAGGATTGATGCCCATGATAAATAAAAACATGCCCCACCTCATAACTTAATTTACAGGCTTCTGACATTTTATAAGTACAAGGTGGCTTTTGAAACTTCAACTGAAGATCCTGGTTTCCGTAGGTTTTGGCCAATCGGTTTTTGTTTGCAAAGGCATCAAAAATCTTATAAACAAGCTTCCAATTCTTCAAAATCACATCCAATGAAAATCTTTGTAACTCCTCAACGCCTCCATTGAGCATTAAAGAATAATTATGTTTTAGATAAAATTCCCTCAAAGTACATTGAAACAACTCAGAATTAGGCTTAAAATCATTTCTTGCGCTTCCATCACCCATATAAAGGTCACTGAAAATCCCCCATCTTGATTGATTGTGGATATTGGACTCCAAGGCACCATTTAAAACCGTATCAAGATGTTCGTTTATATGGATGTCTGGGGCAGCTATGACTAGGTTAAATAGGCTGCACCAAAGACTACGCTTGCTTGAGGTGATTCGCACGCAACTATACCCATTTTATATTCTGCCAAAGCAAAACAATTGTCGCCATTTGTAAAGGGATGCCAAAGCCTTTTTGACGTCTGCCTTAAAGTACCTCCCGTTAAGTACGGTGGTATTTGCGTTTTTCATAAGACTTGAAATAGGATCAATGGCTCCTGGAGTTCCAAGGCCTATTTTCTCTGTAAAATAACCCAATTCATGAGCCATTGTGCCAATAAGTAATTTTATTCTACTGATGATGTGTTGATAACCTCTGGCGGCTTCTGTATCAACACGCTTTCTCACTAACATTTTGGGTACTTTTTCGTCACTCAGAACCACTCCCTCGATTTTAGTCCCTCCTAAATCTATTCCCCAAATTGGCATTTTTTATTATTTTAAGATTAAATACTTGATTTATTTCCAGACCTTCCTGCTTCAACGAGTTTAACTTAACACTTAATCAAGTTATCTCATATTATGAGATCCTTTCCTTTAAAGATAAAATAAATTATTTTTAATTTCAATAACAATTAACGCGCATCAGGTTGAGGGACTAGGCGTTTCTTTGCGTCATACTTTAGATACTGATTGAAACATGGTTGGACTAGAAAATTTAGATTGGATCGTCATTGGCGTTTATTTTGCAGCGTTGATAGGTGTTGCGATTTGGGTCATCCTCCAAAAGCAAAATAATACAGAAGACTTTTTTTTAGCCGGTCGAAATGTGGGTTGGTTTGTTATCGGATCCTCCATATTTGCCTCTAATATTGGTTCTGAACATGTCGTTGGATTGGCAGGCACAGGTGCAGAAAGTGGGATGCCGATGGCCCATTATGAGCTGCATGCTTGGATCGTTTTGTTACTGGGTTGGGTATTTCTTCCTTTTTATATGAGGGGAAATGTTTTTACCATGCCCGAATTTCTAGAAAAAAGATTTGACAGCAGATCTCGCTGGTTTCTATCTATTTTTTCCATTATTGGTTATGTGTTGACCAAAGTATCGGTGACCATTTACGCGGGGGGTGTCGTCGTTTCTCAGCTATTAGGAGTCTCTTTTTTGACCGGTGCTTTTGGAATTGTCATTATTACAGGGCTTTATACCGTCTTAGGGGGGATGAGAGCCGTCGTCTATACGGAGGCCGTACAGACCATAATACTGATTTTGGGATCTGCCTTGTTAACTTACTTAGGCTTCAATGCCGTAGGTGGTTGGGAAGCGCTTAAGGCTGCTGCCGGTTCGGAACATTTCAATATGTGGCGCCCTATGTCTGATCCTGATTATCCGTGGACAGGTATGCTCTTTGGGGGTACTATTGTGGGTGTATGGTACTGGTGTACCGATCAATATATAGTCCAACGCACCCTTTCGGCTCAGAATATAAAAATTGGAAGACGCGGCGCTATCTTCGGGGCCTATCTAAAGTTATTGCCCATTTTTATTTTCTTGATCCCAGGTATCATTGCTTTTGCGCTGAAACAAAAAGGAATCATCAGCTATGAAAAAAGTGATGAAGTATTTCCTGTATTGGTCTCGACATTACTCCCTGCCGGCATCAAAGGTTTGGTAGCGGGAGGGCTCATGGCTGCTTTAATGAGTTCTCTCGCCTCGGTTTTTAATTCAAGCTCTACACTATTTACTGTGGATATTTTTAAAAAAATGTACCCTCATTCTCCAGAGTTAAAACTGGTACGCATTGGAAAAATTGCTACAGTATTTGTAGTGGCCGTGGGTATGCTTTGGATTCCCGTCATGGAAAAAATAGGCGGAGGAGTCCTTTATAATTACCTGCAAAGTGTTCAATCTTATATAGCACCTCCTATCACGGCTGTTTTTTTACTAGGTATACTTTGGAAACGAGTCAATGCACATGCAGCCATATCAACTTTGACGTTTGGATTGGTCATCGCCACATTGAGAGTATTGGCCGAGCTATTTGCCACGGAAAGTAGTCCGCTGGCCTTTCAATTCGCTGCCATCAATTTCTCTCATATGGCTATTTTTATGTTTATCGCCTGTATTTTTGTTTGTATCGCCGTGAGTCTCGCCACAGATCCTCCGGATTTTTCAAAAATAAGGGGATTGGCCTTTGGTGCCTTAGATCAGCAAGATAAAATAAACAGTAAAGACAGCTTTGACAAAATTGATGCCTTGGCCTCTCTTATTTTGGTATTTATTATTGTTTGTATCTTGGTCTACTTTACAGGATAAAACACAGCAAGGATATGCAAACGTTAGGAATAGATGTAGGGAGTTCATCGATCAAAATTGCCGTTTATGATGCCTTGAAGCAGAAAACGCTGGCAAGAGCCTTCTTTCCGGAAAATGAACTCTCCATTGAAGTGCCCTTCTCTGATTGGGCAGAACAAAAGCCTGATGTCTGGTGGGATAGCTTGAAAGGAGCCTTGCACAAGATCCAACATCAAATAGATTTAAAAAATATCCAAGCCATTGGCATCAGTTACCAAATGCATGGATTGGTCGCCATAGATAAAAATTTCACTCCCGTTCGACCTGCCATTATTTGGTGCGATTCCAGAGCTGTGAAAATCGGAGAAAGGGCATTTGATGCCTTGAAAAATCAAAATTATTTAGCCCAGCATTTAAACGCCCCAGGGAATTTTACCGCTTCTAAACTGGCTTGGGTAAAAGAAAATGAACCCGAAAAATATGCCCAAATCTGGAAATTTATGCTTCCTGGAGATTACTTGGCCTTAAAATTAAGTGGTAGAGCAACTACCACCGAAACCGGTCTTTCTGAAGGTGTCTTATGGGATTTTAAGAATAAAATGATCTCAACCCAGTTGATGGATCATTACGAGTTTTCTGAAACCTTGATTCCTGAAATTGTCCCCTCAGTTGGGGTACAATGTCACGTATCTCAAGGGGCTGCGGAAGTACTCGGCCTCAACCCAGACATTCCCATAACCTATCGGGCAGGAGATCAACCCAATAATGCCCTTTCTTTAAATGTCCTAGAACCGGGAGAACTCGCCACTACGGCAGGGACCTCTGCGGTTATTTATGGTGTCACGGACAAGCCGATTTACGATACAAAATCAAGAATCAATACTTTTTTACATGTAAATAATACGTTGAAAAATAATAGAAATGGTATGCTATTATGTGTAAATGGTGCCGGTATATTGTACAGTTGGCTGAAAAAACTACTCAATACCACAGCTGAACTCATCGACTATACTGATCTCAATAATCTCAGCGAAAAAGCTCCTCCGGGTAGCTTGAATTTAAGATTTTTCCCTTTTGGCAATGGTGCTGAACGAATCTTAGAAAATAAAAATTTGAAAGCCCAAATGAGTCAGTTGGATTTCAATATACACGATCGAAGCCATCTTATTCGTTCGGCGAAAGAAGGTATTGTTTTCAGTATGAAATATGGGCTAGACATCATTCATGACATGGGAGTGCCCACCACAATGATCAAGGCAGGTAACAATAATTTGTTTCAAAGTCCCCTATTTCGTACCATCTTCGTGAACACCCTGCAACTGCCGCTAGAATTATACGATACCGATGGCGCAGAAGGGGCAGCTAGAGCTGCTTTGGCTGGTCTTACTTCTCAAAGTCTCGAAAGTACATTTAAAAATATGAGCCCCATCGATACCATTTATCCAGAAGAAGAACTTACGGAAATCTATAAAGTACAGTATGGTCATTGGAAAAAAGAATTGGCTGTTTTATTAGCGGGCAATAAAAATGGGTCACATAAATAAAAAATATTAACTTCGGGAAATATAAATCAATACTTAAATAAATAAAAAATGGCAATCATTGGATCAATAGAATATTTTAAAGAAATCGGGGACATAAAATTCGAAGGTAAGGAATCCAAAAATCCTTTGGCATATAAATATTACCGCCCTGATGAAATGATCCTGGGAAAAAAAATGAATGAACATCTTAAATTTGCGGTTGCATACTGGCATTCATTTGGCAATACAGGAAACGATCCTTTTGGTGTCGGGACCAAGGTTTTTCCATGGAATCATCATAGTGATCCCATTCAACGGGCAAAAGATAAAATGGATGCAGCATTTGAGTTTATTTCTAAATTAGGCCTTGAATATTTTTGCTTCCATGATTTTGACTTAATTGATGAAGGGAATACCTTATCGGCTTCAGAGCATCACTTGCAATCCATTACAGCATACGGACAGCAGAAACTTACAGGAACTCCAATAAAAGTGCTCTGGGGAACGGCCAATCTGTTCAGTCATCCCAGATATATGAATGGGGCAGCTACTAATGCTGATTTCAATGTGGTCGCATATGCCAGTGCTCAAGTAAAAAATGCCATCGATACGACGATTGCCCTGGAGGGTGAACACTATGTTTTTTGGGGCGGACGAGAAGGCTATATCAGCCTTCTTAATACACGTATGAAAAAAGAAATAGATCATCTGGCCCAGTTTCTACACAATGCCAAAGATTATGCGCGGAGCCAGGGTTTTAAGGGACATTTTTTTATTGAGCCTAAGCCTGCCGAACCCAGTAAACATCAATATGATTATGATGCCGCAACGGTCATTGGATTTCTAAATCAATATGGATTGGCTGATGATTTTAAAATAAATATTGAAGTCAATCATGCCACGCTGGCTGGACATACCTTTCAACATGAACTCCAAGTAGCCGCTGACGCAAATATGCTGGGAAGTATAGATGCCAATAGAGGTGATTATCAAAATGGTTGGGATACCGATCAATTTCCTACGAACCTCGGGGAAATCGTAGAAGCAATGTTGGTGATTGTTCAAAATGGAGGCATTCAAGGGGGCGGAGTGAATTTCGATGCCAAAACACGTAGAAATTCTACGGATTTGGCAGATCTGTTTTATGCGCACATTGGCGGAATAGATACTTTTGCTCGTGCTTTATTGATTACAGAAAAAGTGATAACGCATACGGATTTTAAAAAAATTGTGGATCAACGGTATTCAAGCTTTGATGCTGGGAAGGGGAAGGCCTTTGAGGAAGGGATTTTAGATCTATCCGCTTTACATCAAATTGCACATACCCATGGTGAATTAAACCCCACAAGTGGCAAACAAGAGCTACTGGAAAACATCATCAATGATTGCATCTAGAGGGGACATTTCAGAGATATAGGTGTAAAATATTATTTCCTAGTTTTCAAAGTATTGTTGATGTAGTTGCCAACAGCCTGCCCTTGATCTAAGCCATTATCTATCGCCATTCTGTAATGTATCCCTCCATAAAGTCTCGATAGCGCAGCCTCTTCCGAGGCCTGAAGAAAAGAGTCGAAGGATCTACTTGGCAAACCATACTCCATCTCACTGGTATCCTCAAAAGGAAAGTCTCTGCCCAACAATTCAGTTAAGGTAAGGGCGGCAGCTCTTGAGATTACGCTGTGCCCACTGGTATACTCAGGGAAAGGAGGTGTTTGAAGTAAGGGCACCCAAAACTCATCAATATACTGATTGATTAAAGTTTCAGGTCTTACCACCACTGATCTCCATTTTTCATCCCAACAGCTGATAAATGCGTCAAATAAAGAGATCGCCACTCGAGCATGGGCATGTACTGTCTCAGCATAGGTACTACCTGCTTGCATCGTTGCAATCGCAGAGATCTCCATCCAATGACCTCCTGGAGTAATCTTTTTGGTTGCAAACATAGCATGTCCTCTGTGATGCGATACATAGGGGTTACAATCCCAAAATTTAGCGATTTCTTCACCTTGATTCTCAATTTGGCCACCAATCTCGTAAACCTCCATCAATTCCTTATAAAAAGGGCTGTTTTCATCAATACTAAAGGCAAGAGGTGGTTTAGGAATAAATTGCTGGGCAGAGTCTAGTACCATGAGTCTTATTTTATTCCAATGGGGCTCAATTCCTTCCATATAATCAGGTGGTGTTGGTTTCCAATACTCCGGTTGTGCTCTTATCGTATACTTGGCATCTGTCCTTGTTTGTTTATAATTATCCCCATCTGCCCATTTGAGTATATGACTTGCTACCTGATCGCCGTAACTCATAGAGCTATTGAGTACCCTTTTAGATAAGCCATCTGATTGCAAAGCTTGGTACGTTTGATCCTGAAATGCATGCATTTTATCCTCCGAAAAAATCAGTTCGGTACCCACCGTCAAAAAAGCATGTAATGCAGCCAAATGTACGTTTACCTGAGGATCCTCATTTCTAGGTATGGCCATAAAGTCAGACAACTGCCCGGACAGAGAAATGAACTTTTCAGGATCCGCCTGAGCCATAATTTCATAAGCAGCAATATTGGGATAAACATATACCCGAGAAGCAACCGGAGGAGAAAAAATATCGTGAACAATGACATCAGTCAATTGCTTCATCGCAGCATTATAAAGTGCCGGATCTTTTAATTTTTCCTGATAGGCCTTGTTCTCAACACAAGCCGTTGTCATAGTTAGCATTAAGCAAAAATATATCGTTTTTGTAGACAAAATTTTAAGTATTAAAGATCTTAACTAGCACAAATTTAGTCGGTTTTTTGGCAAAAAAATAGTGACCTTCAAGGGTGAAGTAATGCACCAATTTATTTTAAAAAAAATAGACCTTTTATTAGAAATGGATTCAATGTCAATATCCCTCATTTTGAGTCAAATTACTATTTACTCCAAGCTCTGAAGCAGGAATTGGGAATATTTCTAAATGTGATGAAACGGAGGTTCCGTCAATATTTTGACCCTTCCAGTCCCAAATGAATTCATCTCCACCTGCGCGTTCTGAATATTTATTAAATCTTATCAAATCTGCCCTTCTATGCCCTTCAAAGTACAATTCCCTTCCACGCTCTTCAAGAATGTAATCCAACGTAAAATCAGTATCTAATATATTTTCAGAACCATCACCGTAGGCCCGTGCTCGAAGCTCATTAATGTAAGATAAACCTGTAGCCCTGTCCCCATTTGAAGCTCCCCTTAAAGCAGCCTCGGCATACATCAAGTAAACATCAGCCAAACGAAACATAGGGAAGTCTGTATCCACATGATCTAAATTAGAACCTGCTACCCCCTCTTTTGTCACATTGCTGTACTTAGCAGACGCATAACCATCGGTAAGCGTATTTCTAAAATCTTCTGTTATGGCTTCAATACGTCCTGTAGTAAAGATGACATTACGGGTGTCTGCATAATCAAGTACTCCACCTTTCTCAAAGCGATCATTGAATTGGCTTGTAGTGATGATACCACTCCAACCTCCACCAACGCCGTACAAACTGTCTGCTTCCATGCCATCAAAAAGTGCTGCTCTCACCATGAAGGTTGTCCCACCCCACGACTGGCTGAAAGTTCCGTCATGTGTTAATGCGAAAATTACTTCATTTGAAGTATGATTATTTGCATTAAATAAATTCAAATACTCATCTTCTAGAACATAACCTGTATTCATGATTTCATTCAAATCATCAATGACCTCGCTGTAGATGGCTGTAGACTCTGAGCCAGTATAAACGGAGTGATTTAATTTAACTTTTGCCCTCAACATCCATAACGCTGCCTTCGTGGCTCTACCATAATAAGGCCCACCAAAACCTATTTCTGGATCCCCTAAATCCGACTCGATCTCATCGAGCTCTTTTATAATAAAATCATAAACTTCCTCACCACTGCTTTGAACAGGCAATGCAGAAGAAATTTGGGTCAAAATTGGAATATTTCTATAAAAATCTAGCCCATGCCAATAAGCTAAAGCCCTCAAAAATCTTGCCTCTGCACGATAAGTCTTGATTCTTTGCTGACCCTCTTCAGAAATCCCATTGGCTAGCAAGCTTTCATCAGTACTCACCGCTAAGAAGTCATTGCAAAGTGATATGGTATACATAATGCGATAATACAATACTCTTACAAATTGGTTATCAGAGGACCAAGTCATAAAGTTTAAATCTTGAATTCCTGCATCAGTCCATCTGATCATTGCTTCATCCGTAGGCAATATCTGTGCCTTCCAATATGCCCTAATGTAAGATCCAAAACCCTCATCATTGATGATTGAAATGTCTCCTGATCCGTTAGGCCCGTCTTGTCCTGTTAAAGTAAGGCTTCCATATAGCTTTGCTAAATAAGAAATATACGAGCCTTCATCTTGGAATAAGACATTAGGCAATAATGTATTTTTCGGCAATGTTTCTAAATCTGTACAAGCATAACTTGTAAATAGAATCAAAATAAATGTTGTTAATTTTAACTTTTTCATGTTTTTATCTTAAAAGGTTACAGAAATTCCTCCAATAAAAGTTTTGGGTCGGGGATACAAATTATTATCTATTCCATTCGGTTGAATTTCAGGATCAAGACCTGAATAATTAGTTAAAATAAATAAATTTTGACCCGAGACATATGCCCTAATTTTAGCCCATTTCAGCTTATTAAAATTGTACCCCAACGAAATATTATCTAATCGTAAGAAAGAACCATCTTCCAAATAATAATCACTCATTAACTGTCTACTGGTAAATTGAGTTATCAAGGCTGAAGTATGAATATTGCTAGGTCTAATTCCTTCAAAAGATTGAAATGTGCCATTATTGGATGCTACGTTGTTATAGATATAATTTCCCAACATAGCCCTAAAAGTAAAACTTAGATCAATATTTTTATAGCTACTGTTTCCAGTAAATCCTAAAATCCAATTGGGTGCCGGACTTTGATTAACCACTAAATCATTTTCATTAATTAAACCATCTTCATTTTGATCTAGATACATATTGGTTGGTGATAATGGAGAAAATTTAGGTACGCCGCCTTCTATTATATGCTCATACGTGTAAAAGGAATTGATCGATTGTCCTACTTGCAAAACTTGAATGGTTTGACCTATGTCTCCTGATATTCCCCCAACATTAAAGATGGGTGGCTCATCTCCCTGTGGAATACTTTGCGCATCCAAATTCACCATTTCATTTTGATTATAAGCGGCATTCATATTCACAGAAATATTCCAATTATCTGTTTCAATTATATTAGAACCTATTTCTAGTTCGAAACCCCTATTGTTCATTTCTCCAATATTTGTGACCGCCCTGTCTCGGGTAAGTGATCCAGCAGGAAAGACGGAATTAAATAATAAATCTGAAGTGACCTTATTATAAAATTCAAAAGATCCGAAAATTTTCCCAGCAAATAATTCATAATCAAATCCGATATTTGTGGTAGCTGTTTCCTCCCATTTAATATTGGGATCAACGCCAACAGGTCTTACCGTTAAATAATATTCATTCCCCATTTGATAAGCCGCATCAAAAGCTCCTTGCTGATAAGTCTCTAACCATAGATAATTTCCAAAATCTTGATTTCCAGCAACTCCCCAGCCTAGTCTTAATTTCAAATAGTTCAAGACGCTGCTTATACTTTTCATAAATTGTTCATTTGAAATTCTCCAACTTCCAGCAAAGGAGGGAAATACGCCCCATCTATTTTCAGGTCCAAAGCGAGTAGAACCATCTCTGCGCAAAGTGCCAGTAAAAACATATTTGTCCTTGTAGCTAATATTTGCTCTCCCGTAAAAAGAAATCAATCTATTTTCTTGCTCAAAATTATCTGCGTTAAGAACAGTATAGGTTCCAATGGATGGTCTTGAAATACCGTACAAATCATTTTGAAGAGAATCAGCGTTGAATCTGATAAATTGTTCTTGATTTTCTTGAAAAGAATAACCTGCTAAAGCAGATAGTTTTACATCTCCTAAATCTTTTTTATACTCTCCATAACCCTCGAAAATAATGCTGGTTCTTTTCCCTGATTCAGCAGCATAATAGCCAGGAAAACTTCCCAAGGTTTCAGATTTCAGATAAGTTGGAGAATAATTATTTTGCATTGAATTTCTGATATCATAAGCTGAGTTAGCTGTAAACTTAAGACCCTCAACGAAAGGTAATTTCCAAGTGACTTCTATATTATTTAAACTCCTACTTACTGATCCCACAGATTCTCTTTCTCTATTTTCTGCAACCGGATTGGAGGCCGTTAAAGGCAATCCATTGCCACTGCTATCTATCCATTCAAAATAGCCACCAAATGCAGAATTTCCACTATATAGAGGTTGACTAGGATTGAAAAATAAAGCATTTCCAACTTGGTTTGAAGCAAATAAGTTGTCAGTAAAACCATTTTTTGATGAAATCCTGAATTTTACCGCATCATTTAAAACCGATTTATTCATATTGAAATTGATATCTGCCCGCTCAGTTTGAGAGCCTTGAATAACACCTTGAACTTCTTGATACCCTAGAGAAACTCGGTATCCACCATTGTTTATTGCCCCACTAATTGCCACATTGTGAGTTGTATTAGTAGAAGATCTAAGTATTTCATCTAACCACACCGTATTTTGACCTCCTAAATAATCACTCTGCCCAGGAGCATACACTCCTATCAATTTGGTAAACTGATCTCCCGTTAGTACTGGAATTTGTTCATTAAATTCACTCACCCCATAACTTGCATTATAAGTAATGGTTGTCTTATCAGAAGAGTTCCCCATTTTGGTAGTGATAATAATTACACCATTCGACCCCCTAGACCCATAAATTGCAGCTGCTGATGCATCCTTGAGAACAGTCATACTAGCTATTTCAGAAGGATTCAAAAAGTTAAGTGCACTCCTTCCTCCCGGCATACCACTCATATCTATCGGCACCCCATCTATCACAATTAAGGGCTGACTACTCGCTATTAATGAAGTTGCTCCTCTAATATTTATATTAAACCCTCCTCCAGGAGTTCCTCCCGAATTACTTATATTTACCCCTGCCACTTTACCCGAGAGCAACTGATCCGGAGATACAATGAGTCCTTTATTGAATTTCTCTGCACTTACTTGAGTAACCACACCAGTAACATCACCCTTTTCTACAGTACCGTAACCAATGACGATCACTTCTTTCAATTCTTCCACGTTCTCTTCCATGGCCACATCAATTACAGATCGCGCGCCTACAGTCACCTCTTGGCTATTATAGCCAATGGTACTGAAGACGAGTAAGCTTGCTTCTTCAGGCACATTCAATCGATACGTTCCATCAACAGCAGTTATCGTTCCCTGAGCAGTCCCTTTAATGACGATATTTACACCTGGCAAACCTTCATTATTTTCGTCGACCACTTTACCGTAGATCGCCCGCTCCTGCGCCATCAAATTGGTCAAAAAGAAGCTTATAACCCCCATCAAAAAAAATCTTTTGAAATGATTTAATGGAAATTCATGTTGTAGATTCCAATAATTATTTGTCATGTTATGTAAAGTTTACTGTAATAATTTATAAGTTCTGCAGATTTAATTTTTTATTAATTTTTGGATCGCAATTTGATCCTTATTTACCAGTTTTATGAGGTAAGTTCCAGGAAATAAATAAGCAACATCTACCAGTTTATTTTCAATCTCTCCCGAGATTATCAACTGTCCTGCTAAATTGTACACCTCATATTTTTTCCAATTCATTCCGGTGGTAAGTTGAATATGATCATATGTTGGATTGGGATAAAAATAGAATGGATCCACAGTTGACGAATTGATTCCTGTTAGATATTCTTCTGTAATTTCTTCAATATAATTTTCAATAGGTTGATCAGAAAATATTCCGAAGCTACCCGGGGACAGGGCAACCTTCTCATCTAGGTCATTGATCTCCACAGACTGACCAGTGAGATAATTGTACCATGTTCCTGTCTTGGTAAAATAACGTGATGTTTCGAGACTATTCTTAGTGAAATTTCCATAAATCACAATTTCAACCTCCGGATGCTTGTATTGAATCCACTTGATATCACCGCTAGAGCGCCAATCAAAATATTGATCATCAAGATATGATGTTTTGGTTTTCAAATTGATCATGGCTTGATAAACAGTAAATAATTTCAATCGGTTTTCATCCTCAAGATATTCCCATTTGGTAGGCTTCACGCCCAATCGATCATTGTTCAGTTCAAGGTCATAACCAAACTCGCCAAATTGCCATATCATCTTTGGACCTGGAATGGAAAAAAAGAATACTGCATTCTGCATCAACCTTTTTATTTGCATGGTATAAGTCTCTTGAGATCGTTCCCCCACTTCATATAAAATCCGCTCCTCATCATGACTTTCCATATAGCCAATAATGGCGTTTTGATTCCATCCCCTAGCCTTATAGTAGCCCCATTTGGGGTCACTTGATATTCCCATCGCGGTATTGAAAAAATTTCCTCTTAAGTTCCCCCACAACATCATTCCATAATCGGCCAATTCTGATTCTTCTGGATTTTCTGAAAAATGTTCCAGGATCACATAGGCCTCTGGATCAGCTTCCCAGATCACATCGGCAATACGCTTTAAGATTGCGACGCGGCTCGCATCATATTTCCCCCATTCAAATACATTTCCCAACGTATTTTTTTGTGTGAGCCCTTTGCTTAAATCCAATCTGTAACCATCAATATTAAATTCGTCAATCCAATAAGATACCACGCGGTCTACATAAGACTGAGTCAATATACTTTCATGATTGAAGTCATAGCCTACGTTATAATCATGTTTAGCTGTAGGATTGAGCCAGGGATTATCAACCGTTGGCGATCCATAATCTCCAGTATTGTATAATCTCACCAATGAGTTTCTACCGAAATGGTGATTTAACACAATATCAAATATGACCGCTATCCCTCTTTGATGACATGCATCTATTAATTTTTTTAGTTCCTGCTCAGTCCCATAATATTTATCTACTGCCATCATAAAAGCAGGATTATAGCCCCAACTTAAATTGCCCTCAAACTCCATAATAGGCAACAGTTCCAAAGCATTAATGCCCAAGGAATCTAGATAATCTAATTTATCAAGGACCGCTTGAAAAGTTCGCTGATCAGTAAAATCTCTTACCAAGAGCTCATAAATGACCAGATCTTCTTTTTTGGGCTTTTGGAAATCCGTGACCACCCAATCGTAAGGTACTTGGTCTGTTTGCAATACAGATACCTCGAATTTGGTTTGGTTTGCAGGATAAGGGTCAAGGTCGGGATATCTATTTTCGCTGATGATTTGACTATCATCATATTGCGAAATTATTTTTTCGGAATAGGGATCAGCGATCAATAGTACTCCATCTATTAAATATTGAAAACGATACTCCTGGCCCGGTTCTAAATCGTCAAGGGTTATCCAAAAATAATCCTCGCCTTTATACATCTGATAATCCTTATTCAAGGACCAGTCATTAAAATCTCCTAAAACAAAAGCATTCCCTTTATCTGGTGCACTGAGCGCCAAAGAAACACGAGTAGGATCTGTAGAATAATTGATGCCTGGTTTTAACCCCTCAGGTACAGTTAAACTTTCTGATAAGGGTTCTACAATATAGCTATGGTTAAATAACACAGAATCATTGGTCGTCGTGCCTAAAAGGGATAACTCATGTACTGACTGATCGGCAATCACTGCATGCTGAATTGTATAGGCATTGGTGTCCATTTCAAATTGTAGGGCTCCATCAACATAATATGAAATATGGGCTCTTTCAGAAGTAATGAATTCAAGGTCAATGCTGTCATTCTCCTGATATAATTTATATCTCGAAGAAACATTAACGACCTTCAATACAAATCCATTATTAAGCTCTATGAATAGATCCTCTCCTCCATCATCTTTACCCTCCAACGAAGCATCGGCACTTCTAAAAACAAGTGCTATCTTAAGTATTTCTTCATCAGCGGGAACCCCATAATAGGCTCTAATCGAAGGACCAATTTCCAATTCATATTTATTCTCATCAATCTTATTTAGCTGAGTCTCTGTAGTATTCTCTCCCCAGTTGGTCTTTACATATTTCCAATCCGTTGAGGAAGTACTTTGATTCGTAATTATCCCTGTATGTGCATATATCTCGCCTGAAAATCCTGCAAGCCCTCCGGTCCCTTTAGTAGCATCAAAAGTGATCGTCACCGATGATAAGTCACTTGGGAATAGCGGAGCTGATGTGACCACTTGGCCCCATACGGGAGCTGCAAGCAATCCCACTATCACTGAAAAAGTTAAACGTATAATAAGAACTTGCATGAAATTAATTCTAATAACTTAATCGAGTTGAATTATGGCTTATCGAACGTACTCAACACACATTGAACTCCTCTCTTATCAACTAAACTCTGAATAAACCTCATCTAATTTAACCCAAAAAGCTACTAAAAAGCTTTTTTATGTTGAATTAATAGTGATTAAAACAAAGGCTTAAAGTAGCTTTTTTAAAAATACTAGGATAAAATAAAGGCCTCCAATTGCTTGGAAGCCTTATTATAAAAAGAAGAAAAATTATTCTATAGTCCCTGTTAAAGTCTTAAAGTCAAGGGAAACCTGCTGACCTGCTGTTACCGCTGTTCTAGCTTGATCTCCGCCCGTGCCTCTAAATTCAATCGACCCACTCTCAACTATGACAAATTCTGCTTGCCACCAATCAACCGCATCGGTACTTTCCGATTTTGTCAAAGTAGAGGAGGTAAAATGTATTCTTAACTCACCATCAGCCAATACTGTAGGAGAGATAAAGACTGAATCTGTTCTTGTAAACTTTTGTTCAGCAACTGCGCCATCCCATGATCCAAATGTATCTCCACCAATACCATATATTCCAACATCTTCAGTTACTTGAATGGTTTCTGTCTCCAAGTTTACCGTAATTGCATAATAACCAGGACCTCCAGGCATTGCTAAATTATCTCCACCTTTGGCGAATACACCTTCAACTGCATCTCCAGTTTTTTTTAACCATT
>CAJXAT010000063.1 GCA_913050055.1 uncultured Flammeovirgaceae bacterium
ATAAATAAAATTCGCAAATTAAACTTTATAGGCAATTAACCTAGATTAATTTATAGATGTAAAATCAGGTCTTTTTAGGGCATTATCAAATCAACTAAATTTCGAAATTAATTTCTGAATCAATTCAACGCCTCTTTTTAATTGAGTCTTACTTACAAATTCATTAGCTCTATGTGCTTGAGCGATGTCGCCAGGTCCGCATATTATAGAGGGAAATCCACCTTCATCAAATTGACCTGCCTCTGCAGCATAAGAAACAGTATCAAATTGATTGGCTTCCGTTAATTCTTTGATGAGTTGTGCAATCTCTTGATCTTCCTTAGTGTCTAAAGCGGGTACCTCTGGATGATCATTAATAGTCTCTATAACAAAATCCGGGAAAATTGTTCTTAATTCCCGCTCACGTGTCCTACAATGCGCATCAAACGCTTCAAGTATTTGAGAGATACTATCTTGTGGTATGCATCGGATGTCCCATTTAAATGAACATCGATCTGCAATGACATTAGGTGCTATGCCTCCAACAAGAGTGCCTACATGAATGGAAGTATGGGGTGGATTAAAGCGGATATCTGAACTTTTACTAGCCAATTGATTCATTTTATCTTCTAACCAGAGGATCAATCTTGAAGCTTCATGAATGGCACTGACTTCTTGTCTAATCCGACTGCTGTGTCCAGCAGAACCATTGACAATAGTTTCCTGGACGCAAATTCCCTTTTGACCTACGATCGGAATAAGCATAGAGGGCTCTCCTATCCATGCATATGCGGGTTTTTCATCATAATGTGACGCGATGGCTTCAATCAAATCAGGCGCTCCCAAGCATCCAATTTCCTCATCGTAAGAAAATGCAAAGTAAATAGGTTTTTTTAAATGCGCATTGACCATCATCGGGACTGCGGTCATGATACAAGCCAAAAAAGCTTTCATATCGCAAGAACCACGGCCATAAAGCTTGTCTCCGATTTCAGTCAATACAAAGGGATCTGTATCCCAATTTTGACCTGCCACAGGTACAACATCGGTATGGCCAGAAAGAATAATTCCCCCATCTACCGCCGGACCAATCCTACAATGTAAGGACGATTTATTACCCTCCTCATTATATACTCGAAAAGAAATTATACCCAATTTGGTAAGATAGGATTCTATCCATGACAGAATGGAAAGATTTGATTTACCCCCTAAAACAGGAAAAGAGATTAATTTTGCTAATATTTGTTCTACATTCATAATTACATTAAAAAGGTCCCCAATTGATGGCTACACTGACTAACAAATACAACCAACTTATTAATAAAATAGCTCCCATTACTGGTAGTATAAACTTTAGCCAACGGTCAAAAGTCACTCTACAAAGGGACAGCATGGCAATCAGTCCACCCAATGCGGGATTCATGAGATTTGAAACGCCATCTCCAATCTGAAAGGCAAGTATGGTCGTTTGCCTTGTCAAGCCTAACAGCTCTCCGGTTGGTATCATGATAGGCAAGGTGGCTAGGGCTTGACCACTACCTGAAGGTATGGCAAAGTTAATCAATAATTGCGCCAACGACATGCCAAGGGCTGATCCATAGACGGAGAGACCGTTTAAGGATTGCGCCAACTCATAGGCAATGGTATCTCCAATACTGGCTTCCTCTAAAATCACTTTAATAGTTGCAGCAAAGCCTACCATAAACGCTCCCGGCGCGACTAAACTGATGGATTGAAAACTAGTTTCCCCAATGGTCTTACTACTCATACCTGAGGTCCAACCAGCAATGATAGAAATCATTAAAAAAATTGCAGAAATTTGATTTAAATACCAATGCCATTGAAATACTCCAAATAGCATGAAGACCAACCCTGATAAAAAAATAAATAATATAAGTAAATCCTTGTTTTCTAATCGATAGGTTGACAAATCTTTAGTGAGACCAAATCCACTTTGATCAACGCCTTGAGTAAGACTTTGCTTTGGATTTTTGATGATTTTTTTAAAATAACGAAGATTAAAATAGGCCAAAACCGTCAGCGCTGAAAAGCACAACATGCTTCTCATTAATGCTCCTGAAAACATAGGTAGTTCTGCTACCTTGTGTCCTGTTCCAACTGTATAAGGATTGATTGGAGACAAGCCAAATCCAACAGTAACGCCACCAACAGCAATCGCAGCAGCCAACATCAAATCTCCCCCCAACGCCAAACTGATTGTTGCAGCAATAGGAATCATAGCTATATTATTTTCATAGCCTACCATCACACCTAATAAGCCAAAAAGATAGGTCAGAACGACTACAATTATTAGTCTACGTTTCAAGCCCAACTTAAAAATAAGTGTCCCAACCACATTTTCGATCATTTTAGACTTTTCTAAAATACCAAACATGATACCGCTGGCCATCACGACCCAAATCACTTCTATCGCCACACCAAAACCCTTCGGCATCGCAATGAACATATCCATCAAACCGAAAGGTTGCTCAGCGATCAAGCGATAAGTACCGGCAATTACTCTAAGCCTACCATCGATCAAAACACGATCAAAAGTTCCAGCCGGTATAATATGGGTAGCCAGCGCGGCTAAAACAATGATAAAAAAAAGTAATACAATGGAATGAGGAAATTCTTTAAAAAAAGAAGGTTTGAAATTCAAAGATTCGAAATTTAATTAAATGTAAAAGGATTTAATCCCTTCGAAAGATAATTAAGATAAGGTTCTGCTCCAAGTATTCCTTTTTTTTCTAAAATTTCAATATAAAGCAAGAGTATTTTTATATTGGTCTTGTGCAATGATTTCTTTACAGAGGTCATGTATTTGCTCAAAGCTAGAAATCCATCAATACCATCTACTCCATCCGCTGCCAAATTTGATAATTCTTGCTCCTTTTGCAGAAGCATTTCATAACGAAATACTAAATCATTAAAATGCTTCATTCTTTGGAGGTCTATCAAGACGTTTATTTCTTCTAAATGTCTCAATTCATTGGCCGTACCTACTAAACTAAGTTCTTCTCTTTTCAGTTTAGGTTTGTCTTCGTTAAATAGGGGAATTGTTATTCCAATCCGATAGTCCATTTGGTTTTTAAGGCCCACTCCTCCATCTGTATCATAACCTGCCTGAACAAATCCAATATTCCAACTTTCAGCATAATCTATATTGAGCTTTAATCGATCTAAATTGAGCTTTTTAGAAGCCAAATCCACTTCCAAAAAGAAAGATTCATTTCTATGAAGGGCTATTGTACTTTTTATTTCATCAAGAGTTACCAATTCAAACTCATCCCAGTCTATATTTAAGAAAAGAGAATCATTGATCATAAGTTCACTGTTTTTAGCAAGAATTAGGGCTTCAAAATCAGCCTGTTTTAGTCCTAGTTCTAATAATGTCTGATCCAGTTTGATCCAATCATTCAAAACAAGAACTCCTTTTTGAGCTAATTTAAAAGCCTTTATTTGATTTTTTTCCTCTTGCAACAAAGATAGAGTGGTGACCAGATCGAAGTTGTTGATGAGACCGTTATATTTTTCCGACAATATCTCATTGAGTAAATGATCTCTGGTTTTTAACAGATAATCCTCTTTAGCGACATTAAAAACATTATTAGCGGTACGTTCCTTTGGATTTAAAATGCCTAAACGCAGGGAGTAATTATCAGGAGACGAGTCGAAATTATTACCCCTGACGCGCAGTTCTAATTCTCTTAAAGCAGGCGATTTGAATGAGTTTGAGTAATAATATGATAATTGTTGATTGATGGATGAAAAACGAGTATCATTGACGGCTTGTTGAAGCACCTGGTCAATGCGGGATTGTGCCAAAACCAACCCACTTAAGAAAAACAAGAGAACGGCAAAACCTATCCTATTCAATGCCATCGGATATATAGACATAAACCTTTTCACCATTCAGAAATTGATTGTTTTCTGATATTTTAACGAATATCTCCTGACCATATGAATTCACTCCATTGATTACATTCAATTTTTGAGGATAGGACGTAATTCTCGATCCAATCTCAATAATCTCTCCAGAAATTCTATACATACGATTCGTAGATTCCACTTGAACTTGAGCTCCCACATTAAGTCCGGCAATACCTCGTTCATTAATAAAAGCTTTAATTACAGTAGGATTAAGGCTATAGATGGATAAAATAGACTGATAAGGTGGAACCAACTCGTTCAGTTGTACATTGAGATTACCGATATTACCCGTCTGCTCAGCATATTGAATAAGATCAGCTGATTCGTCTTTCAACTTTAGCAAATCGTTTTTGAGAATTTTTATTTTCCCTTTGATCAAGCTGGTATCTTGAGTAAATCTTGAAGCCATTTGGATCATTCTCACCTCCATTTGTTTGGATTGATTAACCATCTCTTTTTCTAAAAAGAGGATTCTGGCTAACTTAATAGAATCTGCCTGAGCATTGACTGTACCATCAAAAACAGCCTTTAATCTTAACGAATTCTGATCTTGCATTCTTTGTTCAAACACCAATTCATTACGCTCATTTTCCATTGCCAAGATCTTAAAAGAAGTCTCCGACTTTAATATCTCTTGTTCAAGCTGATAATGATTATTCAGTCCAACTTTTTGGATATTAAGACTGCTCAATTCACTGTTTTTTTTATAAATATCGGCTTCTAAATTGGTGCTTTCTGCAACAAAAAGTTTGTCACCTTTTTTAACTTCCTGGCCTGGAACTACATAAATGGCTTTGATACGAATAGGCTTTTGATAACTGATGACCGTAACTTGGTTTTCTACCTGAGCAACCATCGCTTTGCTCTTATCCTTATAATGAAATCCAAGGTAGGCCAATGAGGCCATAATCATTAGCCAGAAAAATACAAATGATTTAGACCTGATCACAATTGAGTATTTATTTTTTTCCTTACCACTTTAAGTTCTTTTAACCCTGTTATAGCAGTAAGTTGATTGAAAACATCTTTTTCTAAAATTTCTGATTTTGTCAATAAATGATATTCATTTTTAAAACTTCCATCAGACAATTTTCGCTGCGAGACGATATTGATTTCAAACGTATGCGTTAAATATTCTTGCAACGAAAATGTAATAGGATTCTCATGGGAAATAAATACCTCAAATAAGATGTCTTCTGACTTGGCATATCTAGAAAATCGCAACATAAGGGCAACCAAACAAAATAAAATCGTACCACTAACACTTACAGCATAGCCATAGACTCCCGTTGTGATCCCTACGGAGATGCCTGCAAACATGAAAATAATGTTTCTGGGATCTGATACCAAAGTTCTGAATCTAATGATCGCTACAGCCCCTATGATTCCAAAACCAACGGCTAGGTTATTGCCCACAGACATGATAATCATGGAAGTTACAATCGAACTTAAGACAATTGCCTGAAAGAAATAATTAGGGAAGTATGCGCCCTGAAAAGTAAAATGAAAAGTCAATGCAATGGCCGAGCTTAGCGTGAATGCGAGCAACAACGAAAAGATGGCCACCTCTAAGGAAGGAAAATCGTAATAATTTACCCCTTCTAAAAAACTTTCAAGCATAATTGCAATAGTTTATCTACAAAAAAAATCATAATTTAATGAAAGAACTAGCCATTAGGACATTTTAATTTAATAATAAGTTAATGTATGTGGCAAAGGAAAGGCCTTGCTCAATTGGGGGCTAACTGATCTCTGATGGTATGGTTAAAGATGCTATGGTTAAATTAATCAGAAAATCTTTTTAATTAGATTGCCATCCGCCTTAAGAGGTAGGGTCATCTATTTTTATTATCCAATAAATCAGCTTGCGTTAATCATTTATTCCAATTACATTTAGTCCACAATTAAATATTTTAGAAAGATAAAAAAACATGAGGTACAAATATCTTAAACTCTTTTTCCTTTTGAGCTTTACTGTGGAAGTTACAGCACAAACTTTTGATTTATTTAATGCTGAAAACTTGGAGGGCTGGACTGTATATGGAACTGAAAAATGGTATGTGGATGAGGGCGAACTGATTTGCGAAAGCGGGCCAGATCAAAATTATGGTTATTTAGCTACCAATAAATATTATGATAACTTCGAATTGGTCTTGGAATTTAAGCAAGAAGCCAATGGTAATAGTGGCGTATTTTTTAGATCTACCTTGGAAGGGACTAAAATTAGTGGTTGGCAGGTAGAAGTAGCCCCTGCTAATCATCCCAAAGACAAAACGGGGGGTATTTATGAATCTTATGGTCGTGGATGGCTCATCAAACCTCCCGCCGAAACTGATTCAGTGCTTAAAATGGGAGAATGGAATACCTTAAAAATAGTCGCCCAAGAAGATCAAGTTTCAACCTGGCTCAACAATGTCCCCATGGTATCCATTAATGATAGCGTCATTGGTAAAGGAAAGGGATCGATTGCCCTTCAAATTCATGACGGGGGTGGAATTAGAGTCAAATGGCGAAACATTAAAATAATAGGATTAAAATAAGTAGCCTCAAAACACACTCATTATACTGCTCTTTCCAAGACAAAAAAGTAATTTTACATAACAACAATGGTGTAGGGCATGCAACTATACAATAATCTAAGTGCGCAAGAACAAGCCGCAATCATAGATCAAGCAGGTATAAAGAGATTGACACTCTCTTTCTATAAATACCATAATTTAAGTAATCCTGAAACATTCAGAAATCACTTGTATACCCATTGGCATGCCTTACATGTTTTGGGGAGGATCTTTGTAGCAAGTGAAGGTATCAATGCACAACTTTCTGTGCCCGCTCCTCAATTTCATGATTTTAAACAAACATTAGATGAGATCTACTTCCTCAAAGGAATCCGATTAAATATTGCTGTTGAACAATATGACAAATCGTTTTTAAAGCTTAAAATAAAAATACGCTCAAAAATACTGGCTGATGGGCTTGAAGACCATACTTTTGACCCTACAGATGTGGGGACGCACTTAAAGGCAGAAGCATTCAATCAGATCATAGCTGATCCAGATACTATTTTAGTAGATATGCGTAATCATTATGAAACTGAAATAGGACATTTTGAAAATGCCCTCACTCCAGATGTGGATACCTTTCGAGATTCTCTAGAAATAATTGAAAAGGATATTGAATCTCACAAAAATGATAAAAATATCGTCATGTATTGCACGGGTGGGATCAGATGTGAGAAGGCCAGTGCCTATTTCAAATACAAAGGCTTTAAAAAGTTGTTTCAATTGGAGGGTGGCATCATCGAATATGCACGACAAGTAAAAACACTTAATTTAGAAAATAAATTTAAAGGTAAAAATTTTGTTTTTGATCAACGGATGGCGGAACGCATCTCTGACGATATTATTTCCTCTTGCCATCAATGTGGTCATCCATCAGACACCCATGTAAACTGTGCCAACGAAGCGTGCCATCTTTTGTTCATCCAGTGCAGCAATTGTAGGGAAGCTATGGATCAATGTTGTACTAACGCATGTAAGGAGATCAATGCCAAACCTTTAAAAGAACAAAAGGAATTAAGAAGAGGCCATAAAAAAGAATCTAAAATATTTAAAAAAGGGAGATCTATAGAAAAAATTCAAGGAACTTAAGAAGCACCTAAAACGGACGAATTAAATATTTTCAAGTTCTCTTTTCTTACTCCAACTCATCAGTTTTAACTGTTTAGACTCTTTATGGTTACAATATGTACATTGATAAAATTTTTCAACCAATCCTTCCTCAAATTCAGAGGCATCCTTCAATACTTTTTCCTTTCTTTCTTTTAGTGTTCGGAAATTACATGCAGGGCAAACAAGTGCTTTATCAGAAATATCATATTTATGAATAATTTTTTCATCAGATACTTCATCCATCCAAACATCAAAATCAGCTTCTGACGCATCCTCTAATGCAATCATTTCATCTGACATGAATTCATCTTCCTCTAATTCATTTAATAATTTCATATAATTACCGCTAGAAGATTTCAGTTTACTAAAACGGATCGATTTTAGCCTTTTTTCCAAAACGAAAGGGTAATAAAACTGCAAATACATATTAAAACCGTAAGCGATCATAAATGCAAACATAAAAGCCATCAGAGCAACAAAAATAAACAACATTGATCCCCCAAGTACACCTAAAGAACTAGAGATTTCACTAAACAAAAAAAAGAATATGGAAATTGAAAAAAAATTGGCAGTTCTTTTGAGATATTTCACTTCATTATCAACTGCAAATTTATATTTTTCTGATCTTTTTGATTTACCGCCAAGCAAAATGAAATAAATTATTTGATTTAATGTTGCCAACAATAAAAACCCATAACTTCCGTTATTTAATAGTTGTATCCAAATCTCTCCTAATGCGTTCATTGTAAAATAGTTAGTGTGTGGTCTATTTGTTATTAAGCAATGATAGTATATTTATTTAATAAATATAAATAAAATCATTGGATAACTAGTACGAACAGACATTTTTAGTATCATTGCTAGTTATATCTTTGGAATGAATGAACTTATTGGGAATAGATGTCGGAGGAACAGGTATCAAGGGAGCCATAATTAATACAGTCACAGGGCAGTTAGTGACCGATCGTAAAAGACTGTCTACTCCACAACCTGCCAACCCTCAATTGATCATTGAGAATATTGTTGAATTGATTCGGTTTTTCGACTGGAAAAAAGAAATTGGATGTGGTTTCCCCTCTGTGATAAAAAAAGGAGTCGTTCGTACTGCTTCCAATATAGATGGACAATGGATTGGATTGAACGCCGCGGATTTATTAACTGAGGCCTCTGGTTGCCCTACCTACGTCATTAATGATGCCGATGCTGCCGGTAAAGCAGAGATGGTCTTTGGATCTGGACAGGGTAAGAAAGGTAATGTCATTTTCCTTACCGTCGGTACAGGTATCGGCTCTGCCCTCTTTCATGAGGGAAGCCTTTATCCTAATACTGAATTGGGTTTTTTGAAAATTAAAGGGCGATATGGTGAACATTATGCAGCCAATTCGATAAGAGTAACTGAGCGTTTGTCATGGAGCCAATGGGGCAAGCGCTTCTCTCGTTATCTAAAAAGAGTCGAACGCTTACTCACGCCTGATCTATTTATTTTAGGAGGGGGCATCAGTAAAAAATTTGAGCTTTATGAATCTTATTTAAAATGTGATACATCCATTATTCCTGCTAAATTAAAAAACAATGCGGGCATTATCGGAGCGGCTGTAGGTGCGCGGCATTTTTTCAAAAAACAGTCAGATTAATCCCATTCCGAATGAAAAACACCTGACCTATCTTTTCTTTCATAGGTATGAGAGCCAAACAAATCTCTTTGTGCTTGAATTAAGTTTAGAGGTAACTCAGCGCTCTTAAAGACATCAAAGTAATTGAGGGCATTAGACAATGCCAAAGTGGGGATGCCCTTAGCCACAGTATATTGTACGACTTTTCGTGTGGCGCCAACAACGGAATTAACTTTATCAATGATCGCGGGAGATAATAACAAGTTTTCTAGCGAAGAATCGTTTTTATAAGCTAGGTGAATATCTTCCAAGAACCTCGCACGTATGATACAGCCACCTCTCCATATTTGTGCTATACTTTGCAAATTCAAATCATATTGATATTCTTTTGAAGCCCTACTCAATTGATCCATTCCTTGTGCATAACTCATTATGAATGCGAAATACAAGGCATCTCGCACCTCTTCTACACTGATTTCTGGGGCAAACCCATCGGATCTCTCCGTATATTTTTCAGAAGCCTTCATACGAATATCTTTCATACTCGAAATTTGCCTCATCGAAACCGCTGCGTCAATCGTAGGTATGGCAACACCTAGATCCATAGCGTTTTGAGAAGTCCATTTTCCAGTGCCTTTTTGCTTGGCTTTGTCTAAAATTTGATCTACTAAATCACCAGAGGTGAAGTCATCTTTTTTATCAAATATTTGACTGGTAATCTCAACCAGAAAAGACTGCAAGACGCCTTGATTCCAATCATGGTAAGTTTGTTTCAAGCGGTGGTTATCTTGTTTTAATCCCAATTTCATTAATTGATAGGACTCACCAATGAGCTGCATCAAAGAATATTCAATCCCATTATGAATCATTTTAACATAATTGCCTGCAGAGCCTTTTCCCATAAAGTTTACACAGGGTTCGTCATTGACTTTAGCAGCGACTGCTTCAAAAATTGGCTTAATGATCTCGTAAGCCTCAGGGTCACCTCCTGGCATAATACTCGGCCCTTTTCTTGCCCCTTCAGATCCCCCTGAGACACCCGCACCCATGAAATAAATGTCCTTAGATTTTAAAGAAGTAAATCTTCTATTGGTATCTTCAAAATGTGAATTCCCTCCATCAATGATCAAGTCACCTGAATCCAATAAGGGTACTAAATCCGCAATGACATGGTCCACAGGTCGCCCTGCCGGAACGAGTAGCATAATTTTCCTTGGCCTGGTCAATTTTTTAATGAATGCTACTTTATCTAATGTCCCCTCGATAATATCTGAGTGACCTTCATCTATTAAATCCGATACTTTTTGGGCATCTGTGTCAAGACCAATTGCAAAAAAATGGTGATCGGCAACATTTAAAAGAAAATTTCTACCCATCACTCCTAACCCTACTAATCCAAAATCAAACAATTGTGTCATAAGAAAAAATATTATAAAATTTTCAACAAAACTAACAAAACAATAATCTCTGTGAGAATAAATCAAATGATAATTATTTAGTTTGTACTTGAATCCATTTTCACCAAAATATGATAAGCCACAAAGAAGTAGAATCACAAGTGCTGGTAATTTTTGGCGCCTCGGGCGATTTAACCTCAAGAAAATTATTACCAGAAATTTTCAACTTATTTCGTAAGGGATACATACCTGAGGAATATGCCATCATTGGTGTTGGTAGGAGTAATTATTCTGACCCATCTTATCGCGATAAAGCGGTCATCAACAATCCCTATTTTAAAAAAAAGGAGAAAAGAGCTAAAGAGATTCAAATATTTTCCGAATTGGTGCATTACATCTCTCTGGATACCAGTGAGCCTTCAGCTTATGCTATGTTAAAAAATAAATTGCAACAAATACTACCTGGGCATCCTGATCCAAATATTATTTTTTACCTCTCTACTCCACCCATGTTGTACAAAACGATCGCCCACCATTTGGCTGCTCACAATCTTAATTTGGAAAAAGGGGGATGGAAACGGATGATTATCGAAAAACCCTTTGGTTATGATTTAGAAACTGCTAAAGCTTTAAATATGGCACTTTTGTTGAAATTCAAAGAGGAACAAATTTATCGAATTGATCATTATCTAGGAAAGGAAACCGTTCAAAATCTGATGGTTACTCGGTTTTCTAATAGTATATTTGAACCTCTATGGAACAGGAATTATATCGAACGTATAGAAATTACGGCAGCCGAAAGCGTGGGAGTAGGTAACCGAGGGGGCTATTATGAAGGTGCTGGTGCCCTCCGGGATATGATTCAAAACCACTTGCTCCAATTGCTCTCATTAGTCGCTATGGAGCCTCCAAATCAAATGACATCGGAAGCCATTCGGAACGAAAAGGACAAATTATTCCAATCATTGAGGCCACTTTCTACTAAAGATGTGAAAAATAATGTGATTCGTGGGCAGTATACCAGTGCTAACGTTAGAGATAAACAAATATTGGGATACCGAGAAGAAAATGGCGTACATCCAACCTCTCGGACGGAAACGTTTGCAGCCATGAAATTTTTTGTTGACAATTGGAGGTGGGCAGATGTCCCTTTTTATATCAGAAGTGGCAAAAGATTACCCACAAGGGTTTCCGAGGTAGTCATACACTTCAAATCGAATCACCTTCATTTGTTTAAAAACGAAGGATCTGATCATGCGCACAATATCCTAATTTTCAGGATACAACCCAATGAAGGCATCCTGCTTAAATTTGGACTGAAAGTACCCGGAGCAGGTAATCTAGTCAAGGATGTAAATATGGATTTCCAATATGATGGCCTCACGCAGGATTATGTTCCAGACGCTTATGAGCGACTTATTCTAGACTGTATGCAAGGAGACTCGACTTTGTATGCACGCGGAGACAGTGTCGAAAATTCCTGGAAATTTATTGATCCCGTTTTAAAAGCATGGAAGGACGATCCTGATATTCCCATTTATGGCTATCCTGCAGGCACTTGGGGCCCTGAGCACATCAATGAATTAATTGAGGGTAAGGACAGGGCTTGGAGAAATGCCAGCTCAAATCTTTCTCATGACGGTGAATATTGTGAATTGTAAAAAAATGAAAAAAATAATTTTTAAAACACCTCATGCCTTGGCATCTGCTTTTGCCAAACAGCTGGTAAACCTTACTTCTGATAAGGAAGTCATTCATGTCGCATTATCGGGAGGAAGCACGCCCAAATTACTATTTGAAATTTTGGCCACTACCCATAAAAATAACGATTGGTCGCGGATACGTTTTTATTGGGGAGATGAAAGATGCGTAAGCCCTTGTGATTCTCAAAGTAATTATTTAATGGCCAAAAAGCTCTTTTTTAATCCCGCTAACATTGCAAGTGAGCATATTTTTAGGATGCTTGGAGAAAATGATCCCAAACAAGAAGTAGAGCGATATGGAGACCTCCTGTACAAATTGTTGCCCATAGTGAATGATCTGCCCTGTTTTGATTTAGTTTATTTAGGAATGGGAGAAGATGGGCATACGGCGTCTATATTTCCCCACGAAATAGAATTAATGAACCATAGTGAAGTTTGTGCGGTGGCCACGCATCCTGTCAGTGGCCAAAAAAGAGTCACATTGACGGGCCCTATCATTAATAATGCTCGATCTATAGTTTTTTTAATAACGGGTAAGGCTAAATATCCTCTAATCAAATCTATTCTAAAAGATCAACATGATTTTGAAAACTTTCCGGCAGCGCATATTCAACCAACGCATGGACATTTAACTTGGTACCTGGATGAAGCGGCATATGAAGGCGGCTAAAATATTGATTTTGATGGGTGTGACTTGTTCCGGTAAAACTGCCTTTGGAAAAGTGCTTTCTAATCGACTTGAAATCCCTTTTTTTGATGGTGATGCCCTTCATTCAAAAGACAATATCGATAAAATGAAACGAGGTAACCCCTTAGATGATGAAGATCGCTGGCCCTGGTTACAAAACATTCATCAAATAGTGCTTGATCATACTAATGATGGTGTAATTATTGCTTGTTCCGCCTTAAAAAAATCTTACAGACAAGTCATTCAAGGTTCTACGAATATAGAATTTATTTATTTGAAAACAGATAAAAAAACAATCGCACAACGACTTGCATTACGAACAAATCATTTCATGCCCTCCTCGCTCCTCGATTCCCAATTCGAAGCTTTGGAAGCACCGAAAAGTGGGTGTATTCTTGATGCTACTCAGACATTTGAGATCAATGCTGACTTAGTAGTGAGCTACCTTCAAAAACAATATTTGGTGGAAAATAGGTTGTCGGTATGATAAAGGATCAATCTGCCGCCGCACACGCAATGGCTTTAAAAAGCTTGCCATTAGAGATTAAGCATCCTTGTTCAACCATTTCAAAAATTTCTTTTTCGCGATTTTCTTTGTACTTTTTTTCATCCATATAAACCTTCACTCCACCAATAGGTTGTGCTAAAAGCTGTGTTACGGCGTGCTCATCATTAAAATCAATTTCTTCATCTCCATGAGGGTCTAATCGAATCCCTGCCATATAAATAAGGTCTGCCATGCAACTAAAAGTAATGAGCTCCCCTACACTTCTGTATTCTAAAAATTGAGTTTTTCTCATAATACCTTCAAAAACCACTTCGCTAAAGGCATCTATTATTTGATTAGATTTTTCGACATCATTTGCTAACAGTAGTTTCCAATTATCTGCAATCACCCCGTTCACCACCAAAAAATCTATAAATTCATTTTCTAAGGGTTTGAGTTCTTCAAGGGTGAGTCTACGATATTTCATTACTGAGGAAAAACATGCTGGATACCTTATAAAATGCAATTTTAACAATTATTTTGTTTGCCGCCATAAATTTTTAGCTTTGAATTTTACATCTTCAAACAAATAATCAAAAAAAACTGATCATAATAGCTGCATTTTTTTGTAGCTATTTTATTTCGGCTCAAGCCGTCATAGAATCTATCGATGTAGATGCCCAACTGAATAAGATTCAAAGATTTATAAAACTACTCAAAAAGATTACCGACTCCTCTCAAGGTGAAGTTAGAACGGTTCAAGGATACTGGGTCTATAGACATTGGTATAGTTCAGGCGCTGCCATTGTTATTTACGATCAATACAATTCCGCGCAAGATGCCATTAATGATGGTTTCAAAGCGATTTACGCAAAGAACTTGGAAGCCCTTTCGGCAGAGGACAAGAAAGAAATGGATGCCGTTTTCACAGAATGGTGGTCGTTTTACAATAGTCATTGGAATGAAATGCGGGTCATAAACTATGAAAAAGACTTTGTTTCAAAAGAAGATGTGAATTGGGATATCTCTTTATCTTTGTGGTAGGAACCTACAACATCAAAGACAAGCCCTCTGAGATGGCCGAAGGCTATATAGATTGGCAAATCAGACCTTTGGTTGCGGAGGGATTACAAATGGGTGATGGTGCAACCAAACATCATAAATGGGCAGGTGCAGATCTAGAGTTTTTCGGTGCTTTCAAAACCATGATAGATTTTTGCAATTCCATGAGTACACAAGGAACGGTAAATACCGCTGCTAGAAATAGCTTTTGGAGTCTTGTCGACGGATCTAACGCGGATCAAATCTATCCACAAGTAAGACATCTTGTAGATGGTACCTTCGGTCTAGCTGGAAAAGATAAATAAACCCAAGCTTCTTCAGTAAAATTTCATTGACTTAAACCCTCCTTTGGTGTAGGGATTTTTTATATCTTCTGGAGATTGTTTGTGGTCATATATGAGTTCAAATATGGCTCAAATAAAAAGCCAACGCTCTGCTCGTTTAAGAAATCAGTGGCTTTTTAATCGCTAACCATTGATCCTGAGATCACCAGTCAATGGTAAAGAAATTTAAGGTAGTTGACTCATAGATTTACTCCTCAAGCAGCCTGTTTTTTCTTGATTTCTTCTGGTAATTGAATTTCCTTCTGATCTTTTATCTTAATTACCCCCAATGCATTTAGCAGCTTTATCACTTGGTAAGTAGGATCAATTTCATGCCAACGTATCCCTCCAAAATTAGGCCTTGAGCCATATTTGTGATGATTATTGTGGTAACTTTCTCCCATCATTAAAAAATCGAAAGGCAAAAAGTTTCTCGAAGTATCTTTTACTTCATAGTTTCTGTACCCGTATTTGTGTGCAAACCAATTAATTATGGCTCCATGGATAGGGGAAAATAAAAATTGCATAGGCAATAAAGCCCACAGCCAAATTTCTGTTGCAAACAAATAATAAACACCCACGTATGTGGCACCCCAAAACAATCTTGATGGCCAAGATCTGGCAAATTTGTCAAAGAACTCCCATTTGGGCACTCCATCTGTAAAACGCTTTTCTGGTATTTCCTGACCGCTCGCTATTTTAGAATAAATGGTTTTAGTTTTCCACATCATTTTAAAAATGGATTCATCATATTTGGGAGAATGTGGATCATTTTCAGTATCTGCAAAAG
>CAJXAT010000064.1 GCA_913050055.1 uncultured Flammeovirgaceae bacterium
GCATACGAGATTACAAGGTGACTGGAGTTCAGACGTGTGCTCTTCCGATCTGTAGTCAATTCATCCTGTGAAGGCTCCACCCTACCCATCCATTTTTGTGTCAAAAAACCACCAGCTAGGGTACCAAAAGCCAATATTTTGACGCCATATTCTTCACAAACTTCTTCCATTTCACCGCTCGCTCTTTGGTCAATCAACGAATGACAAACCTGATTACTTATCAGAGGAATGCCTGAAGCACATGCCATCCTTAAATGGGCCGCATCAAAATTGGTCACTCCTAAGTGATGAATCAGACCTTCTTCCCTTAGTTCATTTAGATAGAATAAGGCATCTAACCAACTTGGATCAGGATAATGCCAAGCATGAAATTGTATCAATTCAATAGTGGATTGCTTCATTCTGTCCAATGCCATGTGTACGGCTTGTCTCACAACTTCACGATTTATTTTACCCGGCTTTGGCACCCACTTGGTGAATAATTGAACCTGATCACTAAGAAAATGATTCCTTTTAAAATCCCCAGCAATTACCTCCCTCGAGCCATAGTGATCTGCCATATCGAATGTAGTAAATCCTGCCCTTACATAGGGCTCCATGGATTGAGATGTTAAGACAGGATCAAGTACACTTCCATTTCGTTCCATATCTGCTATTTGCCATAATCCAATGATCATGCGCGAAATCTTCAATCCAGGGGCTAATTGATATGTATTTTCCATTTTTATTCTTCGGGTAAAACTTTAAACCTTTCATGTCCTTCTGGACCATTTTGACGAAATTTCGACCATTTTATAAAAAACAAACAGCTCGCTAAAGTCATGACGATAAGCCAAATGAAGGTTGAGTGAAAAAACCAATGGGTTACTTTGGCGGTTAGATCCTTATAAGTATGTATCATGAGAAATCCAATCAAAAATAAAGTACCCAGCCACCCAATCCATAATTGCAATCGCCTATTTTTAAAGACTGAAATTTGACCTGCCAACAAAGGATTTATTTTTGGGAGCGTTATTAATGCGATACAAATCAACAAAAAGTTAACCATCATTGAAGTGACCATAATATCAATCCCCAAGAAAAAATCACCTGCAAAATGAGCCCCTAAGACACCTAAACTCGCCATTAATCCAGCCACTACAAGAGCTATGAAAGGCGTCTGTTTTTGAGGATGAATCCGCGCAATGAAAGAGGGAAATATACCGTCTTCTGCCCAAGCAAACATCAGCCTAGATACAGAAAGTAACATAGCAGGAAGGTCATTGATCAAAGCGATGGAAGCGCCCATTAAAATCGCCACACCCCATTCTGTAGGGAGTACATAGCTCAAAAGTCCAGGTGCACTGATATCTTTTTGAACAGCTTCGGCCGCCACAAAGCTCCATGGAATGGTATGATAAACAGCTGCAGTAAATAAAAAATAAAATACTCCTACTGAAAAGACCGCTAACAAAATAGCTTTAGGTAATGACTTGGTTGGATTTTTTGCTTCGCTACCTGCTTGTGATATCGAATCAAAGCCAATGAAACTCGAAAAAAGCAAAGCCGATGCTGAGAGAAAAATGCGCCAATCAAAAGCGACGGAAGTTGGTTGAAAAATTCGATTTTCTTTGGCCTTAAGTGCAGTCATGAAATCTTGGCTATTAAACGTAAATCCGGCGACGATTACAATGGCCCCGAGTGCAAACATTAAAAACATCATAGGTAGTAATATACTTTCATAGGACTTAGCCCCTCGGATATTAATCCAAACAAAAAACCAGATCAAAAATAGGGCAAGACTCACTCTTATCAGAGGTATTTCAAGCATTGTAGATAGGTCTTCCCAAGTCAAAGCAGATGATAGGTCTCTAAGAAAAGGAATGCATATATAGGCAATTACCCCTGTAACAATACTGAGTCCAAACCATTGTGAAAAACTAGCCACGAATCCCAGATAAGGATTCAACCCTCGACTCACATATATATAACTTCCACCAGCCCTGGGCATGGCCGAGGATAATATGGCATAGGCCAACGCAGCAAAAATGGCCGGAATTGCGGCAAAAGCAAAGGCTAGTAAAACATAGGGGCCGATTCCAGGTACATTGCGCTGGATCATAAAAGGTACCACGTTTATGGATGCCCCGAGCATAGAGCAAACCCCTGTTGCTGTAAGGGCCCTTAAACCCATTTGACGAGATAACTTTGGTCTGTTTTGCTGAGACATCAAATTTGATTTGAGCTAATTTATATCTAATTGAAGAAGGAGAACCTTCAATTTTAAGGACAAAATACGCTCATTCCTCACTCCTTTTTGAACTGACCTATTACTCATTTTAATTCAGTTTTGCTATCATAAATTGTTATTAAAATAGGTGCTCAATTCCTTAATGGCATTTACCAATACATCCAATTCCTTGGGAGTAGTAAATAAATTAGGAGTAATCCTCAATCCACGCACGCCCGGACGATCAATGGCTACGGTCCAAATTTGATAATCATCCAACAATTGCTTAGCGAAATCTGCTGGATCAATAGTTTCAATACCCACATTACCAATCGCACAATATCGACTGGATTCTACGGGGGTATTGACCACCACCCTAGGTAAATCTCTTACTTGATCGGTCCAATATTTTTGTAAGTAGCGCAACCGTGCCTCTTTTCGACTACCACCGATTTTATGATGGTAATCTATAGCGTTGACGATGGCCAAATCTGTCTGCACAGGATAAGTCCCTACATGATTTAAGCGTAAAATATCTTCAGAATCACGCGGGTCTTCAGCAAATAATGGCCATAGATCAGTTATTTGCTCCTTTTTTATATACAAGAATCCAGCACCTAAAGGAACAGTTAACCACTTATGTAAGCTCGTCCCATAATAGTCACAATGTAGGTCTTGAATTGAGAACTGGATATGACCAAAAGCATGTGCCCCATCTACCATCACGCGAACGCCATAGCGATGCGCCATATCACAAATTTTTTGAACAGGCATGATCTGTCCGGTGATATTAACCATGTGACAAATCATGAGTAATCGGGTCTTCCGTGTAATTACGGACTCATATAACTTAACGATCTCTTCATCATTTTTGGGATGATTAGGAATTGAAACTTCCCTTGCTGCTATCCCAAAACGACGCTCCATCAATCTAAATTGATTGCGCATAGCCCCATAATCTTGTGCTGCCATGATGGCCTCATCCCCTTTTTCCCACTTTTGCCCTTGGATGACTAAGTTGAGCGATTCTATGGTATTGCGGGTAATAATTAGCTCTTCAGGAAGACAACCGGCCATTTTTGCCAGACGCGTAGCACTGTTTTTTTTATTTTCCATTTGCACCGTGCGCATGTAATAGGACCCTTGAAAGTTAATTTCCTTCACATGTTCGATGTAATGATCTTCGATGTATTTTGGCATGATACAATAAAAACCATTTTCTAGGTTGATGTAATCTGATTTCAACCGGTAATCCGTCCTTATTTTTAACCAAAAATCTTCATGGGTGGCTAAGGCATTATCAGAAAGGTGACTTATGGATGAAATCAATGCATTGAGGTGATCAAAAGTCAAAGGTGTTGATAATCCCAAACCCGTTAGTCCTTTTAAAAATACTCGCTTTTCCATAAAAAAGTAAATGATTCATAATTTACGTTATGGATTTTGTTTTTCAAAAGAATACCACACCAAAGAGCTATTCTTCTACTTTCCAAAAAACAATTCCTCCGGCTTGCTTCCCTACTTCTACCACATCAATTAATTCATGTTTCTCTAATGAAATGATATCTACTGAACCTCGCTCATTACCTTTCCCCTCCACTGAGACGAATGCATATTTATGATCAGAAGAAACCGAAATACCATGAGTAATCCCTCTAGAGTTCTTAATAACAGCCAATTCCCTCCCCTGATCAAGGTCCCAAATAGCAGTGGTTCCTTCGGTTTTGTAGCTTACAATCATTTTTTTTCCATCACCCGTAATTTCTATATTGTAAGGACCTTTCCCAGTTGGGAAGGTCTGGACTACTTCCCATTTAAGAAGATCTATTTCTAAAATCATATCCTTACCATTGGCGGCGACGAAAACACGTTGACCATCGGGATGTGGGATGACCCAGGTAGGTTTGATCGGTGAATGATGGCTATCCTGATGGGGCGTCTCGTCATTCATGGTATGCCCCATAGCTGCGTGATCTACGGCAGCATCGCTAGGTACCTTATTTAAAGAAGCTAAGGAACGATCTAAATCCAACTTTCGGCTTATTTCCATGGTCATGACATCTATTTCAAAAAGTTCTCCAGACATCATGGCTACGGAGAAATGATTCAGACCATCGGGACTGATTCTAGACCCATGAGGCATCGCGCCTGTTTGAATTTGTTTGAGCTCTTCCATTGAAAAAGGGTCTACTACAGAGACGGTACTGGGTGCCATCTTACCATGAAGATTAAAATTCACACAAAAAAGCATCCCATTGGCAGGACTGATCTGCATGCTCGCCGGAAAAATTCCCAACTCGGTGAAATCGATCAATTGGTTTGATTCGGTAGCATACTTATATACTCTCCCAAAGGGATTGCCATGTGCCATGGTGACATACCAAAAATCTCCCGAAGGATCTAATGTAAGTCCATGAGGCCCTTCTATCTCAGTGGCCTAATAACCTACCGAGATGATCTCATCTACGGAACCCTGAGCACCATCAAATTTTATCACGGCTACTTCATCCTCAGACTCCGATGCTACATACAAAAAATAAGTTTGGGAGAATCCAATAAACGATACACACAAGAAAAGACAAAGCAACTGACTTTTTCTAATCATCTTTTTTCCACTTTAATGTTTTTTGGCTTTTTAATATCTATTTTCACTGACCATAACCCACTGTTCCAATCCGTGAAAAATACATGCCCCTTATGAGGTTGGGGTCCCCAAGTCATCGGTGCATTGGGTATTCTCCCTTTGGCATCAGCTGGCAAGAACCATGCAATTTCTCTCCCTTGTTTGAAAAGGTCTCCCATTAAATCTCCTGAAAGATCAACTACACGTAAGCCTGCATTGTAATTGCCCACGTACAATAAGTCTCCTTCTACCCATAAATTATGAGAGCCCGCTCCAGGTACTTCATACTTGGCTACTTCAACGGGATGTTCCAAATCTGTGAAATCTATGATATGAAGAAATCCTGCAGGAATGGTTGGGCCATCTTCAGTATTTAATCCATTTGGAAAAGCTTCATCTCCCGCAATCACATAAAATTTGCCCGTTTTTTTATCATGGTAAGGAAAAGCAGCATGATTCCATCCACTTGGGTAGGCGTAATTTGCTATTGGCTTTGGGTTCGAGGGTGATCCTCCAGCCATTCCGTTACCCACATCCACCATCCAAACACCATAGGCCCAATTAGAGGAATACGCTATGCCATCCTCTACCCATACATCATGTATCGAATGACCCGGCTCATTCAATTCAAAGGTGCCTACCTTTTTCGGATATTTTGGATCTTCAATGTTGATGATGTCATACCTTTCGCCATTACTTAAAGCGTATATGTGATCTTTATAAATGAAAACATTATGCACTCCCCCCGTCAAACCTTCATCATAAGTACTGATAATGGCGGCTTCGTGGGGATTGCTGACATCGATGATCACCAAACCATTTTTCCTATTGGAAGCCCCTTCTCTAGAGATTACGCAAATTTTACCATCCTCAGAAACCTTAACATCATTTACCGTACGTGCATCAACCCTAATGGTGTCTATCGGAATTAACTGACTAGGATCCGTCACATCCCAGAAATAAGCCTCCCCATTTCCTCCCCAGGTACCCATCACGCAATAATCTCTTCCATCGATACCTTCCCATACCCACAGGTCGGATGTATGTACATTACTTACAGTACCATGCCCTTTCAGTTGAACTTTTTCTATAACATTTCGTGCTGAAACTTGAAGTGTCCTCCGCGCTTCCCTCCCCCCAAAAGTAGCTACAATGGTATAAATACCTGAAGCATCGGCAACAAAGTCTCCATTGTTTTTGATCATACCGGAGGCATACTCTGAAGGGCTTTCAGAAACTCCCGTAAAAGAAAAAATAAAGGGAATCGTTTCAATAAGATCTCCCTCGTTGTCGATTGCTTGAGCATCAAAATAAACTACCTCTCCTGTAACTGCCTCCTGAACATTGCTGGACAACTGTATTGATGACACCGGATTTTTTTTCACAACAAGGACCGTCTCTGTTGAAATTTTACCTGAGCTTACTTTAATAACGGTCTGACCTTTTTGATGAGCGGTTATGTTTCCAAAAATGTCTACACTAGCCACAGGTGTATCGCTGCTTTCAAATATCAAATTTGGATTGGGAATTTGATGATTTTGTGCATCCAATAATTGTACCTGTATGCCAATTCTTTGGCCTGCAAAAACCTCCGCAGGTAGATTCATGATTTTAAGGTCTGTACCTTCTGAGTGCTTCACATTTACCCACAAGTTCAATCGCTGATAGTCTTCTATTCCCTCCAACCTACCAATGACAATCACATTTCCTTGACCTGGTTCTAGTGGTGTAATTAAGCCCTTTTTATCTACTTTAAATATTTGGGGAGCCGACGAATAGAAATTGAAATTTACTTCAGGAATGACCTGATTTTGGGCATCTACTGTTTTAACTAAAATTTGATGAACTTCTCCTAAAGATATTTCTATTTCATCCGAAGCAACAATAATTTCAAAAGATTGCGCCATAGAATTTGATGCCATGCCCAATAGTATGGCCCATACGAGCCAATGAGATTTATAAAAATAGGTACGCATAAATATTTTTTTAACACTCATTTAATGCTGACTCGTCAAGATATCAATCAAGATTTTTTGAACGGAATATGGATAATAAATGGGTAATAAAAGGGTATTCCGAAATCTTGACTATTTTAATTTCACCCATATACTCAATAGGCGATCAGATCGTTGTGAGGTGTCACAACTAAAAAAATCAATAGGTCAAATCACCCACCTAATTTTGCCAAATAATTTAAATTATATTGAATGCTATCAAAGGGATTATTATCATATTCTTCTTGCTCTAAGAAAATATATTTGACTCCCGATAAATCAGCATTTCGAAGCATCTCGGGAATATTTAAGTCCCCTTTACCAAATTCAGTGCTAACCTCCTTTAAGAGGCTCATATCCTTTAGATGCCACAAAGAAAATCTACCTGGGTATTGTTTAAAATAATCAATGGGATTCTTTCCTCCCATTACTACCCAACCTAAATCTAATTCCATATATACTAAACTAGGGTCTGTATTTTCAAGAAGGACATCATAGAGCACACGCCCCTTATCAGTTTCAAACTCATAGCCATGGTTATGATAACCAAACTTTAAACCTAGTTTTTTACAATCCTCCCCAGCCTTATTAAAAGCATCAGCTACACTGAAATAATTATCGATATATTGACCTTTAGTTGGCAAAGAGGAACATATCAAATATTCTTGACCAGCCTCAGCTGCCTCTTCAATTGTCTTTAACCAGTCAGAATCTAAAAGAACATGCCCACTTTTTAAAGCAAGATCAAATGATTTGCAAGTATCACGCATTTCTAGCGGAGTCAATCCATAATACAAGCCCTTCTCACTCCTGGCACTTTCCAAATACTTAATCCCTAAATTAGCAATTTTTGAGAGCGTCTCTTTGGGATCTTTCATCATTGCATCTCTAAAGGTATAAAGTTGCACCCCTAAATCTTCATGTATACCACGGGATCGAATGAATGAAGGCAAAGTAATACTTCCAATTGCAGTAGCAATTGATTTATAAATAAACTTTCTGCGTGATGTCATATTTTTTGTAACTTTTGATAGAAAATCTGCCTGTTAATGTAACAAATAAAAAGCATATCATTCCATTTTTAGTTTTTTAATTTAGATTGTCAATGAATATATAATTGAATCCATCTATAAATTCAAAGTATTAATATTTAACCTCCATTACAAGATGTCCCTAAATAAAATAAAACTTACAACTGATTTCTCACTATCTCGTATCATTCATGGTCTTTGGAGACTCGAGGATTGGAATCTTGACAAAAAAGATTTAGTTGCTTTTTTGGAAGAAATCATGGAGATGGGTATTACCAGCTTTGACCATGCGGATATTTATGGAGATTATAGTTGTGAAAAGATTTTTGGAGACGCCCTCCGCCTGCAACCCTCCCTTAGAAAGGATATGCAAATCATCACAAAATGTGGAATTAAGCTGCGCTCTAATAAATATCCCGAGAGAAAGTTGCAAATCTACGATTACAGCTATCAACACATCCTACAATCGGCTGAACAATCCCTACAAAATTTAGGTATTGATACCATCGATTTACTCCTTTTGCATCGACCCGCTCCCTTCTTTGACCCCGAGGAGGTCATCCGAGCCTTTGACGCATTATATCAAGCGGGTAAGGTGCGTTATTTTGGTGTTTCTAATTTTACACCCAGGCAGTTTGAAATGCTACAAAAGCATTGGCATCAAAAACTATTGACCAATCAAATCGAAATTTCACCCGGTTGTCTGGAGCATTTTGAAAATGGTAATTTAGATTTCTGTTTGAAGGAACAAATAAGGCCCATGTCATGGTCACCCTTATCTGGAGGTGAACTCTTTCACCCGACCTCCACAAAAGGTATCAGAATCCTGAAAGTTCTTGAAAAAATAACTGAGGGAATTGGGGCAAAAAGTATAGATCAAGTGGTCTACGCTTGGATCGTAAAACACCCTAGTCAAATCATGCCCGTCGTCGGTAGTGGGAAAATTGAGCGTATTCAAACAGCATTGGATGGACTCGAACTCGAGTTATCAATGGAACAATGGTACGAAATATACAATGCCTCTACCGGAGTCGAATTGCCCTAACCATTTTTTTGTTCTCCGCTACTTAAAGTCGATAAAACCCGATGAGATATTTTTTATCGACTTTCTAAGCTTATCGTATTTTATATTAAGTTAAGGTCATTTAGGGCAGCATTCATATTGCGTACCGCAAAGGCACTGGCGTCAAAATTGACCTTTTCAGCTGAATCTAAATGATAATCGATGATCTTTTCTAATCCATTTTTACCAATGATTGTTGGCACACCAATACAAATATCAGATTGTCCATATTCACCATTAAGAAATACACATGAGGAAAATAATTTTTTCTGGTCACGTACGATACTCTCCACTAAAAACGCTCCAGCAGCACCCGGTGCATACCAAGCAGAAGTTCCTATTAGTTTGGTCAAAGTCGCACCTCCTAGCATGGTTTCTTTAACTACTTTTACCTGCTCATCTTCCGTTAAAAAATGGGTGACGGGCGTACTGTTGTAGGTAGCATGCTTGATTAAAGGAATCATTGTGGTGTCACCATGCCCCCCAATGACCACTGCTTGCAAATCCAATGGCGAACAACCGATGGCTTCACTCAAACGATACTTAAATCTGCTGCTGTCCAACAATCCCCCCATACCGATGACTCGCTCTTTAGGTAAACCACTGGACTTCACACTCAGGTAAGTCATGGTGTCCATGGGATTTGAAATGACGACGATAATGGTATTTGGTGAATGCTTTAGGATATTTTCTGTTACCATTTGAACGATACCGGCATTGGTACCAATTAATTCCTCACGCGTCATTCCCGGTTTTCTTGGGATACCAGAGGTGATGACTACTACCGCAGAATCTGCGGTGGCAGCATAATCATTAGTAGATCCAATTACCTTTGTATTGAACCCATTTAAAGTAGCACATTGATTCATATCCATGGCTTTACCTTCTGCAAGGCCTTCCTTAATATCCAAGAGAACCACTTCTTCGCACAATTCTTTGCGGGTAATATTTTCTGCACAAGTAGCTCCAACAGCTCCTGCTCCAACAACGGTAACCTTCATCTATTTTTTTTTAGTTTAACAATTGAGCCGATCCATTTGGCTGCGCAAAGTTACACGTCATGGAATTAATAGAAAAGTAATGCTGCTGATATCACAAATTTAAATGCCAACAAAAAATCAGAAAGCACTACGCATTTATGTTTTACTATCCATCATTTCCCTTAAAATCTTTCATCTCGATCCTTAAAATGTCTTTGGTTGAATTTTTCAATCTGAATCGATCGTCAATGCGAAGACCAACAAGCCAGCAAATTTGTTGTTTAGAGGTCAAGATTAAAAGACTTTCCTTCCTAATTATAGGAATTTTTTGATCTATCAAAAAGTCACTGACTTTTTTCTTTTGAGTCATACCCAAGGGATAAAAATAATCTCCCTTTTTCCATTTTCTTAGGGTAAGTGGAAAGGTCAATTTCTCCATATCCAAATAAGCAATGTTCAAACTTTTATCAACCGGTTCAGTAGTCGATGAAATAAGATTGAAGGTAAACTGATGATCATAAAATGCAACTGCCTCCACTACATTAGCAATGGTTCTTCGTGCTGCTGGATCAATGATTTGATCTGTTGTCCCAATCCAAACTTTGTGCCTGTCTACGTTTAATTGGTATGAATCCCAATAAAACACGGCCGAATGATTCTGAACCACTGATCTAAATATTTGCTTGAATTGCGCATAGCCCAACTGATAACATTCAAGCAATTCAAAAAGCAACAAACTATCCAATGGATGATCTCGAACCCAAGACACGTCCAAACAATCTATTCTGCCTGATTTGAAATATTGTGCCTTCAGGTCTGAAACCTTTTGGTCGAGTAACATTTCAGTACCGATGACACGAGCTTGCGTGTCCCCAAAAGTTTGTAATACTGAAGGATTGAGCTCTTTTAAAACAGGCAATACTTTACTACGAATCTTATTGCGCACATACTTATTGCTCGCGTTAGACACATCTTCACGCCAAGAAATACGCCGATTCTCTGCATAATTTATTATTTCTTGCTTGTCAAAAATCAATAAAGGACGTACCAAAAGTCCCTGTTGTATTTTCATGCCTCTTAAACCTCGAATACCCGTTCCTTTGGTTAAATTAAATAATACTGTCTCTAAGTTATCATCAGCATGATGCGCTGTTAATATAGCCGAACATTTATGCAAAGAAGCGAGCTCAGAAAACCAATCATAACGCAATGATCGGGCAGCCATTTGAATCGATGCCTGATTTTTTTTTGCATGGGCCTTTGTATCCACCTTCAAAATGTGAGTAATAATACCATGACTTCGACCCCATTGCTCAACAAAATCAGCATCCAAATCTGATTCCTGACCTCGAAGGCCAAAATTCATGTGGGCAATAAAAAAGTCGAAAGATAGCTCTTTTAACAAATGCGCAAGCACGATAGAATCAACCCCAGCGCTTACCCCTAAAAGCAGCCGGTCTTGGGTACTAAATAAATGATGAGATTCAATATGAGCTCTTAATTTTGCCAACATAAAATTAACGCTATTTTACTGTCATTATATATATTACTTTTGCAGACCATTATAAGTTGAGATGCGAAATTATCTTATATTATTTATGTTACTTCTACTCTCTTTGGCATCTATGGCTCAGAAGAGAATTAAATATACCGCCAAAGGTAAGCAGGAAGTTGTACGAAAAGAGGGTCAATCGATAAGATATCTTATTGACAGTGTGGTATTTATTCAGAAAGAGACTACTGTTTACTGCGACAGTGCCATTTACATAAAAGCCGAAAATCAAATGAGGGCTTTTGACCATGTGAAAATTATCAATGATTCAACCGTCGTCACTTCCGATCGGCTCCTATATCAAGGAGAAGATCGCATCGCTCAACTTCGAGAAGACGTGATTTACAAGCGGGGATATCAGGAACTCTATACTGACCATTTGGATTACAGCTTAGACACCGAAGTCGCCTATTACTATAATGGAGGACAATTGATTGATACCACTAATATCCTTTCAAGTACATTAGGCTATTTTTATGCTAAGGAAAATGTCGCACGATTTTATCAGTCAGTAGTTTTGCAGTCTGCAGAGTTTACCTTAAAAACTGATACCCTAAGATACAATACACTTACCAAAATAGCTTACAGCTTTGGTCCTACTGAGATCATCAATAAAGAGGGTACGATAATATATGCTGACGGAGGTGAATTCCGAACGCAAATCAGTCAAACAGAAATATCATCTGGGAATATTGAAACCTCCGAATATATACTAGATGGTGATAAATTATTTTTTGATGATTTTAACCAGTATTATTTAGGTGAGGGTAACGTAAAACTTACTTCAAAAGAAAATAATCTTATCCTCCTCGGCGATGAAGGCTATCATGATAAGGTCAATGGCTACAGCAAAATTTATGGTAATGCTATCATGAAAAAGATTATGAAATTAGACACCTTTTACATAGCTGCAGATACGATGATGGCCATCGAAAGTGAATATGACTCTGTTAGGAGAATATTGGCCTACCCAGACATCAGGATATTTAAAATGAATGTCCAAGGCATTTCAGATTCTTCCGCTTATTTTTTGGCTGATTCTATCATAATGCTGTATCAAAATCCTATTTTATGGACAGGGCAAAATCAAGTCCTGTCAGATACAATTGCCATCCACCTTAACGACAGCAGCATAGAAAAAATGGACTTAAAACGAAATGCATTTCTGATCACCCAAGATTCAGTCAGTAATTTCAATCAAATAAAAGGAAGACTGATGAACATCTATTTCTTTAAAAAACGATTAAAATACATTGATATTAATGGTAATTGTGAAAGTCTATTTCATTCAATGGATGAAACAGATACGGTGTTATTAGGAATCAATAAAATGCTAACAAGCAATATGACCATTCGTTTTCTCAACAATCAAATTAATAACTTCACATTATATAAATCTCCCGAGGGTCGATTTTTACCTCCACACATGATTACAGAAGCAGACAGAACACTGGATGACTTCAACTGGATGATTGATCGAAGACCTTCTCTTCAAGATATTTTTGTGAAACCTATTTTTGAAAACGTTTTGGTGCCCTCAAATAATCTTGAAGAAAAAGTTAAACCTGATGAACAAGAAAGAAAGGAAAATACAAAGAAACTTCAAGAAGAAAAAAAAGGCAAGAAAACACAAGGTGTACTTAATTAATACGTTTGTAATTATGGTGCATTACTTTTGCAGCAATATTTTTTAGAAAATGATCAAAATTTATATTAAAATATCTCTCGTGGGCCTTTCATGCCTTTTCATTTCGAGTTGTACCGAATACCAGAAATTACGTAAAACTATTGATTGGCAGCCGAAATACGAGGCGGCCATGAAATATTATGAAAAAAAGGATTTTACCCGGGCTATTGGCCTTTTCGAAGATATACTCCCTATTATTCGAGGTACCAAGGAAGCCGAATCAGCCAATTTTTATTACGCCTACGCGCACTTCTACCAAGATTTATTTATTCTGAGCGCCCATTATTTTGAAACCTTCTTGGAAGTTTATTCTAGAAGTGATTTAGCACTGGAGGCCAATTATATGTTTGGCTATTCACTCTATATGCAATCGCCAAAATATGACTTAGATCAAACACAGAGCTATGAAGCCATCAATGTGATGCAGAACTTCATCAATCAATACCCCACTTCAGAATTTGCAAAAAATGCGGGAGGAATTGTTAACGAACTAGAACTTAAACTAGAAAAAAAAGAATTTGAAAATGCCAAATTATATCTTAACCTGCGGAAATATGAGGCGGCTATCGTCACTTTAGAAAATTTCATCAAGGAATTCCCAGGTTCTTCTTTTCAAGAAGAGGCTTTCTTCTTGACCATTAAGACAACACATGACTATGCGCAAGCCAGCATTCGTTCGGTTCAAAATAAACGTTTTAAATCCTGTGTAGATAGGTATCAAACTTTCGTTGATAAATATCCTAACAGTAACTTTTTGAAAGAAGCAGAAGAATATTATGTGAATTGTACAGATTTTTTATCTAAATTTGATCTTTGAAATAATTAAATATTATGGCTACGGACGCATCACTCAAAACAAGAGAAGGTTCTGTAATATCAGAACCTACAGAAAATATATTTGAATCTTTGGTAATCATAGGCAAACGTGCCCGACAAATCTCAAGCATTCAAAAAGAAGAATTGAATGGGAAATTGGCTGAATTTGCCTCTACCGTCGACAATCTAGAAGAAATTTTTGAAAATAGAGAACAAATTGAAATTTCTAAATTTTATGAGCGGATGCCAAAGCCAACTACCACAGCCACTGAGGAGTTCCTCAACGATGAGGTAATATTCAGAAGACGGCATGAAGATGACGCAGAGGGAATAAAACTGTAACTTGCCCAAGCCTATGCTGGCAGGAAAAAAAATTCTCTTAGCCGTTAGTGGGTCTATTGCAGCTTATAAAGCAGCATTAATTGTTCGGATTTTAATGAAAGGACAAGCTGAGGTACGGGTCATTATGACCGAGAATGCCAAAAAATTTGTTACCCCTACCACCCTATCCACCCTATCGAAACAACCCGTCTATACCTCCTTTTATAAGAATGATTCAGAAGAGTGGCACAATCATGTTGCTCTCGGCATTTGGGCAGATGTACTGATCATTGCACCGGCCTCGGCCCATACCCTTTCGAAAATGGCGCAAGGTATTTGTGATAATTTTCTGTTGTCTGTCTTTCTTTCGGCAAGATGTCCTGTATATTTTGCTCCTGCAATGGATTTAGACATGTTGGCGCATCCAGCAACTCAAAAAAATATTAATCTACTGGTATCGCGTGGAAACCATCTCATTGCCTCCGATGTAGGCGACCTTGCCAGCGGTCTGAACGGAAAAGGAAGAATGGCTGCGCCAGAAACTATCATTAAGATTCTGGAAGCACATTTTAAAATAGGGGCCTTTTATAATAAAAAAGTATTGATTACCTCCGGCCCCACCTATGAGGCTCTTGACTCGGTTAGATTTATTGGAAATCATTCTTCTGGTAAAATGGGATATGCCTTGGCGTTATTATTTGCTAAAAAAGGGGCTCAAGTTGTATTCATCTCTGGTCCTGTAAAAAATTATCCCATTCATCCGAACATCAAAGTCATAAAAGTTACCTCAGCTGATGAAATGATGGAGGTATGCAAAAATCAATATGTAGATATTGACTTTGCTGTTTTTGCTGCTGCAGTTGCCGATTACAAGCCCAGCAAAACCTTTGATAAAAAGCATAAAAAAGATGGAACTCCCTTAAATATAACCTTGATAGAAAATCCTGATATTGCGCGGGAAATAGGTAAATTAAAAACTGAAAAGCAACTTCACATTGGATTTGCTTTAGAAACAAATGATGGAGAAGTCTCGGCAAAGTTGAAAATAAAACGTAAAAATTTTGATCTTATTGTTTTAAATTCGTTGAAAGATCCAGGGGTCAATTTCGGTGGAGATACGAATAAAATTACTATTTTTGATCCCTTTGATAAAGAGATTTCTTTTGAATTAAAACATAAAAAAGAGGTTGCCCAAGACATTGTGAAAATTATTGAAAGTTATGCTTAAGTTACATACTTTAATTTTTTTCTTTATACCAACCTTACTGCTAAGTCAAGAATTAAATTGTCGCGTAATCGTTAATGCTCAAGCCA
>CAJXAT010000065.1 GCA_913050055.1 uncultured Flammeovirgaceae bacterium
AAGCAAAGGTTCCAGTGTTTTGGCTGATGAATATTGCAATTTATGCATCATTATTTGACGGTTCCCACGTGGAATATCAAGTTGATCTACGAGATCAATAATTTGCCGACTTGTTACCGGATTAGCAATGATTATAAGAGCATTAAAAGGCGCAAAGGGTACTATCTTGATTGAAGTTGTTTTGGGAAATACAGTAGTAATTAGGGGAACAAGCTTGGCTGCATCAGAATATTTTAATTCATGAATGGTTGTTTTTGCACCTTCAACCGGAACATCAACTTTTTCAATTAATTCAATAATCTCTCCTGTTGTATCCCGGTTTGCCACGATAAACAATGAATTTAAACGGGTCTCAATTAGTAATTTGAATTGAGTCGGCTTGCCGTTACGTACTAAATTTGAAAACAATTCGGACAAAAAAGGTATGTCAACGAGTTCTCCTACATTTGCCTTAAAGACGTTTTGAATCAGCGAACGTTTGTTGAGGACTTTTTCTACAAGAGCCTCTGGATAGGTTACGATGATTTTGGTTTCTTCATTAATCACCAGTGTCAAAGTTTCAGAACGGTGAAGAATATTGGCGTTGTCTATGGATTCAGGCTGATAAGGTTTCTTGTATGAAGTAGGAAAAAAAGACGGGACTTTCGATTCTTCTAAATGAACCAAGTCATTCATGAGCAAATCCGCATCTTCTTTGTCGTGCATGATCACAAGCAGGGGCTGCTCAATTTTTTCTGAGGCAACCAATAAATTCAGAGCATCAGAACTGCCCACCAATCCTTTCAGTTTGATGTTTGTTTGGGGTTCGCTAATCTTTGCCAAAAGAAGATTAAGCGCGGGGTCATTTTCAAAAAGTGAGACGACTTCTTTTACTTTCATTTCTGAATTTTATAATTCGACGACAAAGCTAAAACTTTCCCTTTCCAAAAAAATTTTACGTTATCAAAAAAGGAAGTAAAAACACCAAAGAAATTTTTAGTGGGAAGGAAAAAATCAAATAGGCCTTTGAAACCAAGTAAAAACAAGGAGAATCTTATATTATTGTGGTAGAAAGAAGAGAGAAGATGGTTCATTTAGACAAAGAACAACTATTGACCCAAGGCGTAAATGCCTTAGAAGTAGCAGAGCAAATAAAGCGTTTTCAAAAGGGATTTCCCTTTGCAAAATTGATAAAACCCGCCAAGGTTTCGGAGGGCATCATAAGTTTGAATGTAAAACAAAAAAAAAAATTACAAGCCCTTTATGAACAGCGTGGAAAAACCAAAAAAAAAGTAAAGTTTACCCCAGCCTCAGGTGCGGCAACCCGAATGTTTAAGGGGCTTTTCGAATATTTGTCAGCAGGAAATCAGTACGAAGGAAAAGAGAATGAGATGCCCCCGCCTAAAAGCCAAGTAGCGCATTTCTTGAACCATTTGTCACAATTTCCTTTTTATGAAACGCTGAAAGCAGGGCTCCTCGAAAAAGGGATCTTTGAGGAAGCGCCCGTGGAGGTAATAAAGGAATTATTGCAAGAAAAAGGCTTAAATTATGGGCAGTTGCCTAAAGGACTGATCAAGTTTCATGTCTATCCAGATGGAGTGCGGACGGCAGTCGAAGAGCATCTTGTTGAGGGATGTTTGTATGCCGCTGACGATCAAGGACGCGTCCACATCCATTTTACCATTAGTGCCCATCATCGCGATACTTTTGATAGGCTCTTAAATGAAGTGCGCAAGGATTATGAAAAGGCGTATGGAAAAATCATTGAAATCAGCCTGAGTGAGCAAAAAATAGCAACCGATATAATAGCGGTAGATTTGAAAAATGACCCTTTTAGAAAAGACGACGGGTCTCTACTTTTTCGTCCAGCTGGCCATGGGGCGTTGCTCGATAACCTCAATGAAATCGACGCCGATCTTATTTTTATAAAGAACATAGATAACATTTCTATTGACCGATATCCATCAGCTACCATTGAACATAAAAAAATGTTGGGAGGAAAATTGATAGAGGTCCAAGCTAAAGTGTTTTCTCTCTTAAAAGAATTAGAGACAACCTGCTCTGAACAAAGGTTGATCGAGATTAATCAATGGGTGAGTAATGAATTGGGCTTTGATTCATCGGTTGATCTCAATAGAGGGGCTTTATGGGACCATTTGAACCGCCCGATCAGAGTTTGTGGGATGGTGAAAAATGAGGGAGAACCAGGGGGAGGTCCTTTTTGGATAGCTACAAATCAAGGAAGATCTCTACAAATTGTGGAGGGGGCACAGGTGAATTTTAATATAATGGAACAAAAGCAGATTTTTGAGAGAGCAACTCATTTTAATCCCGTTGATATTGTTTGTGGTGTAAAAAATTACAAGAATGAAAAATTTAATTTATTGGAGTTTCGCGATTTAAGTGCAGGAATCATCACTCAAAAGTCTCAAGGAGGGAGGGATCTTAAAGCACAGGAATTACCTGGATTATGGAATGGTGCCATGGCGTATTGGCATACGGTTTTTGTGGAAGTTCCTTTGAGCACGTTCAATCCAGTAAAAACAATTAACGACTTATTGAAACCTGCGCATCAATAATGAACTGAGAAGGACCATTATTGATATTGGACAAGATCATTCTTGCAATTAATAAGAGACAATGGAGAGGATGGGAAAGCCGCAAGAAAATAAGTACATGGTAGATCTCAAAAAGAGAAGAATAAAAGAGTTAACAGGGAGATCAACAAAAGCAGGTCATATTCCATTAACTTCGCATTTGGAAAGACAGAATGGAAGTTATTCATGTACTTATAGGGGATAGGTGGAGGCGATTCGCTTGGCTATTACTTGCGGGAGGGGTCTCAGCCATATTATATGCGTATGGCATTAAAGTGGTGCATGATACACTGACTACAGAGAATAATGTGGAAAACATAATTTCTGTGGTTCTATTGATCACCGTTTCAGTCGGTCTTTCAGTTTTTTCAGGGCAGCAAATGAATCGGCTTTTTGAAGAAAAAATCGATGCTTTAAGAATTGATTTGAGTCGAAAAGTCATGAGGGCCTCATTTGAAACAATAGAAAGAAAGGCGATAAAAATATCGCCTATTTTAACGGCTGAAGTTAATACTCTGACCGGTTTCGTTAAGTTGCTACCGGAGGCCATCATTTCGAGCTTGAAAATTTTTGGGATTCTCATGTACATGTTATGGCTTTCTTGGCAAATATCTTTATTTATTGTGTTGCTCTTAGGGATCATTTTGGCCATTAATTTTAGTGTTTTGGGAAGGGTTCATAGAGAAGAAAGAAAGGCGAAGGAATTTAATCTCGGTATTTATGCCACTATACAAGGGATGGTTACAGGGATAAAAGAATTGGTACTTAACAAAAAACATCACGATAGTTATATTGAGAGGGCCATTGCTCCCAAAAGTAATGGCTACGCACGGCAAAACATTATACTTAATAACATCAATCTTTTTTTAATAAAATCACCTGAATGGATTGCCATTATGGCCATTGCAGGCCTGGTTATGTTTGCAGAAAATATTTCTTGGTTTTCAGAGGAGGAGTTTATTAAATTTTTTACTTTGATGCTTTTTCTCCTACCCTCGATGATTGTTTTAATCAGTTTTTTTAGTGGGGTAAAAAGAATGAAAGTAGCGGTTGAAAAAATTAATGATTTAGGGCTTGAATTAGGAAAAAAAACGGACTACAATGAAGAAAAGGCTGAATTTTTGAGTTTGAGTGAGGAGAGTGGCGGAAGGATTCACAAAAAGGCATGTCTAATTGAATTAGAAAAAGTCGCCTATACCTATCAGTCTAACAAGCGTGGTTTTACGATTGGACCGATCAGTTTAAAAATCTTTAAGAATGAAGTTTTATTTGTTACTGGCGGGAATGGGAGCGGAAAAACAACGTTTTCAAAATTACTTACGGGGTTGTACACACCGGAAAAAGGGCAGATAATTTTTGGAAGCCAGCCCATAACCTCTGCTTTAGTTTCCAGTTATCGAAATGTACATTCCGCTATCTTTGCAGATTCTTATGTATTTGATGATCTCACTTACTTGAAAGATTCAACGATGTGGATGTATGCCAAAGAGCTCATTCAAATGCTAGAATTGGAGGATAAAATTTCGTTAGATCAGATGATATTATCGGATGTTAATTTATCTTTTGGCCAAAGAGGAAGGTTGAATCTACTCAGAACCATTTTAGAAGATAAGCCGGTTATGCTGTTCGATGAGTGGGCGGCAAATCAAGACCCTTATTTTAAGAAAAAATATTACCGAAAAATCATCCCTGAGTTGTTGAAAATAGGGAAAACGATTATTATCATCAGCCATGACAGCAATTATTACGATTTGGCAGATCGAATTATTGAATTTTCTGAAGGAAAGGTGTCCTCGACAACCATAAACAAATGATCATTTGAGAACGTTTTTGCATCATTGGTTTGGGATACCAACAAGACCAGGTAAAGGCCCGTTTTTGAAGGCCCCTATTGAAATTGCAGCTGATCAAAGCCTAAAACTGAGTTTTTGTATTACCCATAAAAACAGATTCGAACATCTTCAAAAAACCTTATTTCAAAATTTAAAAGACAACGAAGAAGATCGGATAGATATTGAGTTTATATTAATGGATTTTGATGAATCTGATGAGGTGATGCATTGGATAAAGGAAATCTTTCCTCAAGAGATTGGACAAGGCTACTTGAAATATTTTAGGGCTAAGATGCAAGGCTGGTCGGCGCCATTGGCAAAAAACACGGCCCATTATGTTGCGGGCGGTATAATATTAACCAATTTAGATTGCGATAATTTTACTGGCCGGGAAGGAGGAAGATTTGTATTGGAACAATACTACAAAGAGGACAGTAATCTAATGCTTTGGCAATTCAGTAGGGTGAGGAGAGATGGGTCTTACGGGAGGATGTCGTTTTATCAGCAGGCTTTTGAGGATCTTGGAGGCTATGATGAAGGGTTAATGGAGATGGGCTTCCAAGACAATGATCTTATGTTAAGGGCTTTGAAAATGGGCGTCAAAAGGATAGAGTGTAACGACAAACCCTACAATAAGGCTATCAAGCATGAAAAATACAAACCGGCAGATATGTCGTTTCGAAGAATGGAGCGTTGGAATAAAGCGCGTTCTAAGAAGAATATTAAACAACAAAAATTGAGTGCGAATAACGGCAGCTATGGTCTACGAGAAGGAATTCTATTTATGAATAAAGAGGGAGTAATGGAGCCTTTTGAAAAAAGCTAATTCTTACTTGTTACTGCATGATAAGATAAGTTTAATTTTGTTATGCCTTGTCTTAAAAAGAAGTATAGGAAACAGACGATTCAACAAGAAGAAAAATGAAATCAAAATTCGATTTATATCAATTGATTACGCCAAACATTGACGATTATGCTCAATTTGCGATGGCGTCTGTTTATGGATATGCCCAATATCACGGATACAGCTATTCAGTTCAGCGCTCACAATTGGTTGAAGATATGCATGTGAACTGGACTAAAATCGAAATGATCAGGCAGGCCTTATTATCGAGCGCATCCGAATGGGTTGTACTTTTTGATGCAGACCTTATCTTGATGAATAATGAGATTTCCTTAGATTTTTTTATTGAAAAGCTACCTTCGAACATTCATATACTCATGCCAGGAGACACGCATTTTTTTAAATGGAGAAAGCCTAATGCAGGCTTTATTATGGTCAGGAGATCTGAGGAGGGAATAAAGATCGTAAATGACTGGATAAACGCGTCAAGGGGTGACGGGAGTGACCTAGCAGATAAACATCCTAGGAATCAACGCATATATTGGAAATATGTGATGCCTAAATTTTATAATAACCAACAACTTATCCCAAGGAGGTATTGTGCTAAATATCATTGGTTTTATCGCTTCATCGGACATGGGAAATTTGCTTTTCATATTACGCAAACGGATGATGAAAGCCGAAGCGAAAACATGAAGAAACTAGTTTTACAAAAGACGACGGTAACAATCGTTGAATGGGCCACCGCAAGATTAAGGAGTCATCGGAGTGGGCTCTTGAAATTATTATAGGGCAACCAGTTAAGGAAGATGAATTTTTTTATTTTTTTCTTTAAAATGATATTTTGCAGTTTCATTGCGCAATTCTTTCCAATTAGGATGACTTTTCCATAATCCTGTATCGTTTCCTTTATCTTCAATATCTTGAATTTTTCCATTCAGTTTATTGGTGACAAGATGATGACCTAAGACCCCATGGGCTAGATGAGCATTGATGACAATGTCATCACAAAGGATAAAGGAACCTGGACCCTCAGGAAGGATGGGAATGTTATTTAACTCGTCCTTTTTAAAAAAAATCATGCGCCCCTTAATAATATCCACTTTCACACATTTTTGAGGAAAACTGATATGTGTAGGGATACCGGTTGACCCTAGTTTTTGTAGCCCTTTGGCGAGGACATTTTTAGGAAAGTAGAGATTATCTTTTCCAAGAATTACTCCATAAGGGCCGATGGCCATCCCTTTATGACCCTTTTCTTCGTATTCTTTTACTAGAAGCTCTAAAGCATCTTCTTTTGTAATCAATAAGTCGTCGTCATGCGACATGATATAATTGTTTTTAGCAAATGTGCCCATAAACCACCGAGGCCAACAGCCGGAGTTATCTGAGGAGTTTAAAACCCAATCAACATCAGCATGAACAAAAGGTTCGGGACCATTATTCCAAACAAAGATTTCACAGGGAATGGTTTGTGATTTTAAAGCCAAGATGATCTTATTAAGATTCTCTCGACGTTTATAGTTTATCAGCAAAACAGTAACCATATATTGGAAAATTTAAAAGCTAGATCGTCTAGAACGCCCACAAAGGATTCACTAAAAAGTAAAATTAATCATGGAATGGTATGAAAAGGGGAGTTTCCATTAAAGTTTTTATTTCCACTCCTATTTAAAATGTTAAATTTACCATTTAGTAAAAGGTCCTTAAAAAATATATAATTATAATGGGTTCCTTATAGGGCTAGGTCAAATATAGATAGATAATATTTTCGTGAGTGAACCGGAGATTTATGCAAAAAAGCGTTCTTGTTTTAATATTTTTATTGATTAGTATTGACTTAATCAAGGCTCAGATTGATATACCTGGGGACTTGGATAACGAATATTTTCAATTATTAGCACTTAAAAATCAGCAGATTAATCATTTGGGTTATGGGCTGACAATTGACCCATTTGTTGATTCTTTGGAGTGGTCTTTATGGGATCGTTTTTCATCAAGGATGGATGTTAAAGAGGGGTTGACCCTATTAGACTTAGGAGTTAAAATACATCTCAATACAGCTTATCCTCGAGGTTACAACGACGGCCCCTCTTGGAAGGGGCGAGGGCTCACTCAGGAAGTCAACGTGGGGATGCGCTTGAAAAAGGCCAAGTTTTCGTTCGTATTTTTACCCAATATTTTTTATTCTCAAAATGCTTCTTTTGAGCTTGCGCCTCAGATCAAAAAAGATGTGAGCCCTTTTTCTTATCAATTTGCGAACAAGGCTTCCGTTTCTTATCGAACCGATTGGGTTCAACGTTATGGGGATAAGGCGTTTGTGAATGTTCATTTAGGTCAGTCGGAGCTCAGATATCAAGATAGTATTTTTACCGTGGGTGTGGGAACTCAAAATTTAAAATTAGGACCAGCGAACATTAATCCAATCATTTTAAGCCGTAATGCAGGGGGGTTTCCTAGTGTAGACTTAGGGACGGCCCAACCGCTTCAATTTCATTTTAACAAAAGAAATTTGGGGAATTTCGAAACCAAGATAATTTTTGGGCAACTGTCCGAATCTAGATATTTTGATGCTTTTCCGGAAAATAATAAGCGATTCTTTACAGGAATGACGGTAGGCTATATTCCTCCTTTTTTGCCAAATTTAGTATTGGGTTTTAATAAAGTATTGTACAAGCAAAGCAAGTATTATACACCTTCGGACTTAGCTGCGTTATTTTGGATTTTCGATCAAGGAATCATGATTGATTCAGTGTTAACTAAAGATTCTTTTGATCAAATGGCTTCATTTTTTGTAGATTGGAAGTTTGAGGAGGCTGATTTGAGGATCTATTTGGAATGGGCAAAGAATGACTTTAGTGGAGATTTTATTCGAATTATTACGGAGCCAGAACACAGCCGAGCCTATACCTTAGGTCTTGAAAAGGCGTTTGATCTGCACAAAGAAAAGGTTTTGTATTTCATGATGGAACACAGCAATTTGGTCAGAAATCAAAGCTGGCTGTACCGAGCCAATCCGCCTTATTACCAACATATATTAGTCGATCAGGGCTATACCCATCAAGGGCAAGTATTGGGAGCGGGGATTGGTGGGGGTTCAATGAGTCAATTTCTAGGGTTAAGCCTCTATGATCAAAAAAGTCTTTTAGGAATCGATTTTCAAGCCATTAGGTTCGATGATGATTATTTCTTAGAAATGGATAATGGCAGTGGCCAAAAAGAGCTCTATAACCGACATCAAAATGAGTTCAGTTTAGGACTTAAATATCAAAGACGCTTCCTAAAAGGAGCCTTAGGCGCTAAAATGATTAATAGTTTTTATATGAATCGATATTATATTTTGGCTAATAATGAATATAATTTATCACTTAATATTCAGGCCAAGTATTTCTTACATCAGTCCAGATAACCCTCGTTTTAAAGGAGCGTGGTTTTTTCGGCAACCGTATTCAAGGGCCTTCTAGTTTTATTTTTACTTAATCGGGGGAAAGAATGCATTTATGCGTTCTGGCCAAAGAATCGAGCGTTATTATGAATGAGCAAGAGGAGGGGTCCTCTTTTCGAAGCTTCAGGATGCGCGTTTATCCCTAAAGGGGGCTACTGCGTGAGCGTAAATTCACCCTTGGCCTTGCGGATCCTTGACAAAGGCTAGTTTATAGAAAAAAACATAAAAGGATGAGCGACACCCCTTTAAGAATTTTTAATTACCAAAACTACAATACTCAAAAAACCTAGCATCATGACCAATGGGAGAGCCATTAGGCGCCTTAAGTGTCTCGGTTTCCTTAACCTCTTCGGGATCTTCTAGCCAAAGGGCAATGAGGGCAGCCATGCTTTTATAATGCGCGGCATCCTCGAAAACCTCAGTTTTTCTGCCGCTGCAGTAGTCCAAGAGTTCAAGAATCAACGCATAACTGATGGATTTAACATCGGTTTGTGATCCTTCGTGCATGTTAAGTAACATGATTTTATCTAGAATTTTTCGCTCAACGATGCGTTGAATGGCGCGCTCTTCAGGATTGGAATGTGGGTTGTACCACGTACTTTCAAGGAGTCGGTGGATGACCGGAGCCAGTCCAGGCTGCTGGGCATCTAGGTCGTGATACATGACCAAGCGATTGGCACGGTGTGGATGTAATAAAAAAGATAATGACATTTCACTTGCTGTTTCAACAGCAGTATAATAATCGAAAACAGGCCCCATTTTACTTCCAAAAGATTCTCTACTTCTATCATATCCTTGTGCTTTGGGAGGAATTTTGGTCAATAATGTTTTAGAAAGCATTAAAGACTTTGGCTGCACGGTTTGAATGAGGGCCCCGAGAGCTTCCCACTGTGCGTTGGGAGCAATCATGGCCGTTTTTAGTTGAAGATCTCCTTTTATGGAATAGCTATAGTCTAAGCCTCCGACAATCTTAGCTGCGGCTTCTATTTGATACCGGTGAAAAAGATACATCGGAACTAAGATCTCTTCCAATGAAGAGTATGGGGAGCCCATGGGAAGACTTTTTTCAGATAAATTACTGAGCACTTTTTCTCTAACCACCATCATGCGACTCAATTCATTGGCAGCCCCAGCACCTTCATCCCATAGATGTGCAATAGGATGCGCACCATCGTCTGCTCTTGCGTCTCGGTCTGAGATAAAGCGAAGGCCCCTCTTATGCGTTTCCTCAAGCAACATGTTGAGTGCGGCTTGGGCATCTGTGCTGTCATCATACTGGGTGTAACCATATTTGATGGTAGCGATGTCCCATTCGCCAATATTGACATCATAGGCGTCAGATAAATCAATTTCCCCGTTGCGATCTAATTTGACCAAAGGATGCGGGTAGTCCATCACAGAGGCGCGATCATCACTACTGGCGGCATAATTATGTACCAACCCGAGGGTATGGCCCACTTCGTGTGCTGCCAATTGTCGGAGGCGCGCTACGGCAAGGGTCATGTGGGGGCCTACTCCTTCATCATATTCGTTTAAGAGTCCTTGGGCAATTAAAAAGTCTTGTCTAACTCGCAGGGAACCTAAGCTTACTTGTCCTTTAATAATTTCTCCGGTTCTGGGGTCAATGATAGAGGATCCGTAGGACCATCCACGGGTAGATCGATGCACCCATTGTATCATGTTGTATCGAATGTCCCAAGGATGGGCACCTTCAGGGAGCAATTTGATTTGAAAAGCATTGATGAACCCAGCAGCCTCAAAGGCCTGATTCCACCATTTGGCTCCGTCCATTAAGGCAGATCGAACGGGTTCAGGGGCACCTCGATCCAAATAGTATATGATAGGTTTTATGGCTTCAGATTTGGGTAATTCAGGATTTTTTTTCTGAAGGCGATGCCTGTTAATAAAGCGCTTTACCAGAGAGGAAGCCACAGGGGTTGCATAGTCTTGATAGGAGGTTGCGTAAAACCCACTGCGGGGATCATAAGTTCTAGGTTGATAATTGTCATCTGGCAGCTCAATAAAAGAATGATGAGTTTGTACAGTGATGGCATTTGGAGAAGGAACCACAGACCGGACCCAATTGCCTGTAGCCTGTCCGGTATAGGTCTGAATTACTTCATACTCAGAGTTTTTGGGAAAATTGAGGATATTAGGTAAATACAAAGCAGAACGAGAGTTATCGATTTTGAACTGGCCTTCTTTGGCTCTGGATAGTCTCTGAGCAATTCCTTGACTATCTTGTAATAGAAAATCATTTAATTCAATGAGATAAAGTGTCCCCGTGTGTGCTATGATGGGAAACCCCCATAAAATGGATGAGGCGAAAGCTTCTTTGACCGAGGTTACTTCATCCGGATTATTACTGATGGCACGGTACTTTTGATTGGGCTGGACCAGCATCAATTTTTGTCCATATTTTTTAAATTGAACAACTTTTCGTCCGCCAAGCTTCCCTCTATCCAGACCGAGGTCATTGGAACCCACGCCTGCCGACAAGGTATTGACGTATAAAAATTCTGGTGCATTCAGGTCTACAGAAATATATAGCTTGTCTTTAGAAGAATCATAGAAAGAAGGAAAGTAACCTTCCGTGCGCCGCATTTTTTTGGTAAAAACGGAAATAGAAATTTCTTTTGAAGTAGGGGTTATTGTTCCTTTATTCGCTTTTTTTCTTTGTGCACTGACGTTTAGAAGTATTCCCATCAATAGTACCGCGACCCAAATATTTTTCATAATCTTTTTATTTTAATTAATAAAAGGTTTCTTTAACCAATATAACAAGTAAAGATATTCAGAATCAATTGTGAAAGACCGTTATTTTATTGCAGTGGTTTTACCTCAGGATATTCGGGAAGAGGTATATAATTTTAAAAAAATCATGGCAGAACAACATCACGCTTGTCATGCCTTTACGTCACCGGCTCATATTACGCTTCACATGCCGTTTAAATGGAGAAGCTCAAAAAGAGGCGAACTTGATCAAACCCTGGCTCAAATGGCTGCGGGCCTAAGCCCCTTTGAGGTAGCCCTTCAAGACTTTGGTGTTTTTGAACCGCTGGTGATTTTTATAGACGTCGCTGAAAATAAAGACCTCAGGGATTTAAGGAGCAAGGTATTATTAGAAATGAGAAAAAGGAATATTTATAATGGAGATTATAAAAAGGTAGGATTTCAACCCCACGTAACCATTGCTTTTAGGGATTTGAGAAAAGTGAACTTTTATGAGGCTTGGGAAACTTTTAAAGAACAAAAATATGAAAGGACTTTTTCTGTAAGTGGCATTAGCCTGCTTAAATACCAATCAGACCATTGGCAGGAGAATGGAACTTTTCCATTTATGGATACCAATTGACGTTGCCTGTTTTATTTTTATGATTTAATCTGAGGCTTTTGACTATTTTGTTTTTTCGGAAATGAACCAAGTTTTCTTGATCCTCGAAGGTACTGACCAACAAACTGTTGAAAACAACGATTTCATCAAAAGGGGATAAGTTTTCGTATTCCAAAAAACACCATATGCCATCCTCTTCTTTTTGGCTACCCAAAAAATGAAGAGAGAGTACTTTTTTATTGCTTGTGAAACTCAGGTTTTCTAAAAGATATCGTTGTAATAATGCATTGAGCTTGGCAGAATCTAACCCGAGAAGGTCTATATCAGGTGTTTCGGCATAGTCAGAAAGTCCCATTTCCAAGTCATCCGCAAACAGGCGAACACTGATTTTAAGGTGTTTATCATTGGAATCATAGGTTACATCACAAATGCTAACATGAAAAGGATGAAAAAGGTATAATTTCGTAAGAACAATCCAAAGGAATATCGGCATACAATTAATTTTACAGCAAAGATAATGTCAGAATTTAGATTATATCTTGATTTAGGGGTCTTCCACATATTAGATTTTGCGGGATACGATCACATGCTCTTTGTAATGGCCATTGCAACTATTTACTTGATCAACGATTGGCGAAAAGTTTTGGTTTTGGTTACTGCCTTTACCATCGGTCACAGCATTACCTTGGCTTTGTCGACCCTAGAGGTGATTACGTATGATTTGGAGTTGATAGAATTTTTAATTCCCCTGACCATTTTCATTACGGCCCTGGCTAATTTGTTTACCAGAGACCCACGGCGATTTGAAGCCACTCAACGAATAGGTTATATTAATTATTTTTTTGTAGGATTTTTTGGTACTATTCATGGCTTGGGGTTTTCTAGTTATTTAAAAGTTTTGCTCGGCGCCGAACAAAACATTATAAAGCCATTACTTGCATTCAATATTGGTCTTGAAATTGGACAAATGGTCATTATGATCCTTTTTTTAATCTTAAGTACTGTATTTGTTGATTTTTTTGGTGTTGACCGTCGGGATTGGAAAATGATTATCTCTTACATTATTCTTGGTATTTCCGCAACCTTAATTTTGGGGACAGATTATATGTTTAAATAAAAAAGAAGATGAGAAAACGAGTGTTTTTTTTAAGTAGTTTAATGATGGCCATTCTGGGAGTATGGGGCCAAACGCCCATACAATGGGGCCAAAAATTTGAGCAATTAGGAACTTCCTTGCCTACGCCTAACACGTATAGAACCGCGTCAGGAGCTCCAGGAAAGGATTATTGGCAGCAACGCGCCGATTATAAAATTGAATTGACACTGGACGATGTAAAACAGGAAATAGAGGGCAAAGAGACCATCACTTATTTTAATCAGTCCCCCGATCCATTGGATTATTTATGGCTACAGCTAGATCAAAATTTTCGTGCCCAAGACTCCGAAACCCCTTTAGTGACGGAGTATTTCATGAAGGATTCCGTAAGCTCAAAAGAGTTGTTCAATATTCAAAATAATTTTGATGGGGGGTTTCGGATAGATAAAGTTTTAGATGATGCCGGTCAACCCCTTGCTTATTTCATAAATAAAACCATGATGAGGATCAATTTGGAGCAGACTTTGTTACCGGGAGCTCAGATGGCCTTTCAGGTTGATTGGCACTATAAAATTAATGACCGTATGAGTTTGGGAGGGCGTTCGGGTTACGAATATTTTCCAAAAGATGATAATTATTCTTATACGATTGCTCAGTTTTATCCTAGAATGGCAGTTTACGATGACGTGGAGGGTTGGCAAAATAAGCAGTTTCTTGGGCGAGGAGAGTTTGCTTTGAGTTTTGGAAATTTTGAAGTTGCACTGACGGTTCCGGAGGATTTTATAGTGGGCGCCACAGGGACCTTACAAAATCCCAAAGACGTTTTGACGGCAAAAGAGCAACTGCGATTCGAGAAGGCCAAGCAGTCTTTTGAAGATCCTGTGATCATTGTGACGCAGGAGGAAGTGATTCAAAAGGAAGCCCATAAAAGACGAGGGAAGGCGACTTGGACGTTTAAAGCGGACAGCGTAAGGGATTTTGCTTTTGCGGCATCTAGAAAATATATTTGGGATGCCATGGCAGTAGATTTGAATGGTAAAAAATCATTGGCGATGTCTTATTATCCCAAGGAGGGAAATCCCCTTTGGGAATCCCATTCCACCCGAGCGGTACGCCAAACATTGATCACTTATTCTCGGCATACCATTGACTACCCTTACCCTGTGGCGATTTCAGTGCATGCGGCCAGCGTAGGTATGGAATATCCTATGATTTGTTTTAATTTTGGACGACCAGAAGCTGACGGAACCTATACAAATGAAACTAAGTGGAGGATGATTTCGGTCATAATTCATGAAGTAGGACATAATTTCTTCCCTATGATTATTAATTCCGATGAGCGGCAGTGGACTTGGATGGACGAGGGGTTGGATAGTTTTGTTCAGTCTATTGCAACCAAAGAATATGATTCTGATTTTCCTGTGGGCCGGGGTGCCCCCGAGCAGATCATCCCTTATATGAGTGGCCAGCAGGGGTTGTTGAGACCTATCATGACCAACTCTGAGCAAATTCTTCAATTTGGAAACAATGCTTATGCAAAACCTGCAACCGCGTTGTCTATCTTAAGAGAAACGGTTATGGGACCTGAGCTGTTCGATTATGCCTTTAAAAAATATGCAGAGAGATGGGCCTTTAAAAGTCCTTCCCCTGCAGATTTTTTCAGAACTATGGAAGATGCTTCTGCGATAGATTTGGACTGGTTTTGGAGGGGTTGGTTTTACACGACAGATTATGTAGACATTGGTGTGGAAGAAGTGAAGCATTACCGAATGCAGATCGAGGAGCAGGGGTTAGAAAAACGCCATATCACAGGAGGAGACGAAAACTTGAATACCGAACAAAAAAGGTTTACCGAAGAAGTAAATACCTTCGTATTTAAAAATACCGAAGCTAAGGAATATCGAGAGTTTGCGAATAAGTTCAATGAAATAGAGATTAAAGAAGGGTTTTCAGACCAAAACTTTTATGAAGTTAAGTTGGCAAATAAAGGGGGCTTGGTCATGCCGGTTATTATTGAATGGAGTTATGCCGATGGAAGTACGGAGCGCGAAAAATTACCTGCTGAAATTTGGCGAAAAAATGAAAAGGAAGTGACCAAAGTCTTTGTGAAGGCCAAAGAAGTCGTAGGAATAGTCATTGATCCCAATAAAGAAACCGCCGATGTAGATACAGGAAATAACCAGTATCCCAATGTGGATCAGGAATCCAGGTTTGACAAGTTTAAGTCTAGCAATAATTAATCAAAACTTTATAAACAGCAGATTTACGTGAAATTTATTTTCTGGATGATTTTCTTTCTTTTTTTAGTACGGTGTAGCCAGAGAGAAAAAAAGGAAGCTCCTGCCGAGGACTTGGAGTCGGTTGATTTAAATTATCCATTTCTATGTATTATATTTGTTATTGTGCATAATGATAACAAACTATAAGTATTAAGTGAATAATTTTCTACAAAATAAAAAAAC
>CAJXAT010000066.1 GCA_913050055.1 uncultured Flammeovirgaceae bacterium
TTAACCCTGGCGATTTGATACTGGTGTATTCTTTGTGATCACGCAGCTCTAATGAATTGATAATTCTTGATCTACCTATTCCATTAGGAATGATTGACTCTATAACTGTGAAAGAAGTAAATTCAAATCGCTGAGGAATTTCATTTCTCTGATTAAATGCGGCAATTGTAATGAGTACTATAATACCTAAAATATAGTGATTAAGTCTGATATTATTCATTAACTTAAAGTTTGATGAACTTCAAACTTAACAATTATCACACCAAATTTATTATTTCAGTGGTAACGCTAAAGCTAAGGAATCATTTTCTTAATGACTTGGGAGCCTACCTTATTTATCAGTAGGCAATTAGAACTTATGGATTTGATTGAATAAATATTTAGTAGTTTCAAACCTCATAAGATGAGTTTATTAGAGAATTTTATTTTTTTGTAACTACTATACTATCCAATTTTTTAGTGTCGTCTTTTCCATGATCTCTTGAAGTGTCTCTGAAGCTATTTCACTGTTGATGATATGGAAGAAAAAGTCAATTAGGAGCATTTATAAATGATCTTTTTGATTAAGTATTTCAACTTATCATTTTTAATGTATCGTTTATTTTTATTTAAAGAGATCTTCATTCATAGTATTGCTATTTTTGGCGTTATCAAATGGTTCAGTAAGTCTTCAGTCATTTATGAACTAATTAAGTTCAAGAGGAGTCGAGTACTTATTATAATTATATAATCATTATGATTGTTTTTGTTGATTCCAGACCTCTCTACTGATTTCGACATTAACTAATTATCCTTTAAAAGGATTTATCATTTCTATTGTTCATTGGGCTGCTTATCTTTACTTATATGAGATTGTTTTTCTAAGTAAAAAAATCTTTGATTTTGATATGAGGATATTTAGTAATTTTTGATATGCAGTTTTCACGTAGTATACTCACTTTAAGTTATTGGTTACTGGCCCACTTACTTACAGCACAATCCGTCCAGAGAATTCCTTCAGGCGAAGTCAAACAATTACTAAAGAAGTTAAATATATTGGGTTCAGTTTTGTATGTAGCAGCTCATCCAGATGACGAAAATACAAGACTTATAGCCTATTATGCCAATGAAAAGTTATTCAATACCGCTTATTTATCAGCGACTCGTGGGGATGGGGGACAGAATCTGATTGGTCCTGAAATACGTGAAAACTTGGGATTGATCAGGACACAAGAATTACTCGAGGCTAGGCGAATAGACCGAGGCGTTCAATTTTTTTCCAGAGCCAATGATTTTGGTTACTCCAAAACTCCAATGGAAACTTTGTCCATTTGGGATAAGGAAAAAGTCTTAGAAGATTTTGTTCGCGTGATCAGGACCGTTAAACCGGATGTCATCATCACAAGATTTAATACCTTATCAGGTACTACCCATGGTCATCATACTACTTCCACCTTGTTGGCTTTAGAGGCATTTGACTTGGCGGGTGATTCCAGCATTTATCCAGATCAGCTGAAAACGCTTGAGGTATGGCAACCTAAAAAGCTTTTTTGGAACACTAGCTCCTGGTTTTATGCAAGGAATAAGGTTAAGTTTAACCCAGAAGGGTTATATTCAATCAATGTAGGTACTTACAATTCTAATTTAGGAATTTCATATACCGAGATGGCTGCTCAAAGCCGCAGCATGCATAAAAGTCAAGGATTTGGATCGACAGGTTCAAGAGGTGATGAGCTTGAATATTTAGAACTATGGCGAGGAGATAGTTCTGGTACTGATGTTTTTGGGGGTATTGATACTTCCTGGAAAAGGGTTGAAAAAAGTCAAAAAATAGCGCAATTCTTATTAGAAGCCCAAGAAGTTTATAAAGTGGAGAATCCAAAACCAACTTTGGGCTATCTATTAAAGGCAAGACAAGAGTTGCTTAAAATGTCCGATCAATATTGGAAGGAAGTCAAATTGAATGAAATCACTCAGACCATTATGGCAATTACGGGCACTTATTTAGAAGTTATTGCAGATGATTATAGCTATGCAAGAGGTGAGACAGTAAAGCTGAGTGTAGAAGCCATTAACAGGATAGACTTTCCTATAAAATTAATAGAATTGACCATCGAACCATGGGGTTATAATGTTGAGTTGAATCAAATGATGCTTTACAATCAGAAAATAGTTAATGATTATTCATTAAGCATTCCTGATTCTATTGCCATGACCACACCTTATTGGTTAAACGAAAAGAGTACGTTGGGGATGTACCATGTAGCTAATAAAGATCAAATCGGCAGTGCGATCAATGAGCCGGTATTAAAGGCAAGATTTACTTTAGCAATAGGAGACCAATATTTAGAATTAACACAACCTATTCATCACAAATTTACAGATCCCGTCGATGGTGAAGTTTATCGACCTATCGCGATTGCACCTGATGTAGCCATCAATCTATCGGTTGACAATGTAGTATTTTCTAATGATAATGATAAACTTATAGATCTACGATTGGTAGCAGGGAAGAATAATGTTTCCGGTAAGCTTCATATAGTCGTTCCAATAGGTTGGCAAACGGATATCAAAGATTCAGCTCTATCTATTTCATTGAAAAATGAAGAACGCTTGATAAGTATCAATATTAAGCCAGAATCAAAGGCCAATTCAGGTGATTTAACAGCTTATTTTGTTTCTGATGATGGGAATATCTCCAATCAGCAAGTTCAAATTATTGCATACGATCACATTCCTGTTCAAACTGTACTTAAGCACGCTAAAATTGATTTGATTAAATTAAATATGGCTAAGGTAAGTCAATCTATTGGCTACATTGAAGGTGCGGGAGATGTAATTCCAGATTTACTGAGACAAATTGGATATCAGGTGAGCTTGTTGGACAAAGACGATGTAACCGTTGATAATCTGATGCAGTTTGATGCGATTATATTGGGGGTTCGTGCCTTTAACACCGTTGATTGGCTAGCTTACAAAAATCAAGAACTTTTTGATTATAGCTTTAATGGTGGAACCGTAATCGTTCAGTATAATACCAATAGAAATTTAGTAACCCAAGAGATCGCTCCGTATCCATTACTACTGTCAAGGGATCGTGTTTCGGTAGAGACAGCTCCTGTAAGGATTCTTGAGCCAAGACATAGGTCTATGAATTTCCCCAATAAAATTACGATGCATGATTTTGATGGCTGGGTACAAGAGAGAGGTTTGTATTTTTGCTCTGATTGGGATGAAAAATTTACGCCTATTTTAAGTTCAAATGATCCCGGAGAATCTCCTAAAGAGGGTGGTTTACTTGTGGCAAGTCACGGTGAAGGATATTATATTTACAGTGGTTATTCATGGTTCAGAGAACTTCCTGCAGGTGTAGAAGGGGCTTATCGAATGTTTACTAATTTAATTTCTATGGGTCAAGAATGATATATTTTTTATGATAAGTGAATATCAAAAAAAAACTTTTCAGATGCTACCTAAAATCTCATCATGCTTCATTTCAAACACTAATTATTAAATGAATCAAATTGATTTCTTAGTATTGACGCTTACCCTGCTTTCCATTGTGACTTTTGGTGTCTGGAAAACAAGAGGGCAACAGAATATAGCGAGCTATTTGCTGGGAGATCATAAGATGAAATGGGGGACGATTGGATTATCGGTGATGGCTACCCAGGCTAGTGCAATTACCTTTATTTCAACACCAGGACAGGCCTATGCAAGTGGTATGGGTTTTGTTCAAAATTATTTTGGACTGCCATTAGCACTGATCATTGTATCTGTATTTTTCATTCCCATTTATTATAAACTGAAGGTCTATACGGCCTATGAATACCTTGAACGAAGATTTGATCTTAAAACGAGATTATTAGGTGCCTTATTGTTTCTGATTCAAAGAGGTTTAGCTGCTGGTATTACGATTTATGCTCCCTCTATTATTTTGTCCACGATATTGGGATGGGATCTTTCCTTTACTATTTTGGGTACGGGTATGTTGGTAATCATCTATACGGTTTCTGGAGGAACACAAGCAGTGAGTATTACTCAAAAGCAGCAGATGGGTGTCATCATGGTAGGGATGTTCGTTGCTTTTGGATATATCCTTTATTACATAACTGATTTTATCAGCTTAAGGGATGCTGTAGATGTTGCTGGAATTCTTGATAAAACAGATGCCATTGACTTTGATTTTAATTTTCAGAAAAGGTATACTATTTGGTCTGGATTGATGGCAGGTTTGGTTTTGCAATTGTCGTATTTTGGTACAGATCAAAGTCAGGTTCAGCGGTATTTAGGAGGAAAAAATGTAAAGGAAAGTCGTATGGGATTGATGTTTAATGCCATCTTGAAAATTCCTATGCAGCTCTTTATCCTTTTTATAGGTGTGATGGTTTATGTTTTTTATATTTTCTTCACGCCACCCATACATTTTAATGATCAATCGTTGGAGGTCCTCAGAGAAAGTTCGGCAAACGATCAACTGATTACTATTGAAAATTCCTACAATGATTTGATTTTTGAGCGCAAGAATCTCACGTTATCCTATACTGAAGAGGAAAATGCCACAAAAAAGCTCAAATTTAAGGACAACTTGATCAGCATTGATGCGCAGCAAGAAGTCATGCGTAATGAGGTAAAAAATTTAATTAATGAAGTAGACCCCGAATTAGCTACTAAAGATTCAGATTATGTCTTTTTAACCTTTATTCTTAATTATTTACCGCATGGATTTATTGGCTTATTGATTGCGGTTATTCTCTCTGCTTCTATGTCTTCTACCTCTTCTGAGCTCAATTCCTTAGCCAGTACGAGTACGGTTGACCTTTATCAAAGAATTATTAAAAGGGAAGATACGGATAAAAGCTATTTGGTGGCATCCAAATGGATCACTTTTATATGGGGTATTTTGGCGATCATATTTGCCTTTGTTGCGAATGATTCTGAAAACCTAATAGAGACCGTAAACATTATTGGCTCTGTTTTCTATGGAACCATTTTAGGTATTTTTCTAGTGGCATTTTTCATCAAACGTGTCCAAGGAAATGCAGTCTTTACCGCTGCAATAGTGGCAGAATCTGTGGTGATGTCATGTCATTTTCTAAACGTGAACGGTTACTTTTCGATTGGCTATTTATGGTATAATGCCATTGGGGTTCTTCTGACGGTTGTATTCGCTTGGCTATTTAGCTTTATGCAAGAAAAACCACGGGCGACAAATGAGAGGCAAAACTCAAAAAAAGGCAGGTTTGAAGCTTGAATGCACGGAATCTGTCTTTTTAATACTAAAGTTTGACTTACTTCTTTTTCAATTTTTTCATAAAGGCTTCATTACTTTTAATGTAAGCATTGTCACCCTCTGATTTCGATTTTTCAAGAGATTCTTTTGTCGTTTTAATCGCTTCTTTTTTCATTCCTAAACCTGCTTGAATTTTAGCTAATGTATTGAGATAGTAGTATCTGCGATTACTTTCAACGGCAAGAAAACTTTGTGCCCATAACAAGGCCTGATTGAGATCTTTTCCTGTCTCAAGATAATAGGAGGCTGCTGCCATATAGTTTGATAAATCAATCTGTGTTTTAGCAGCAATATCTGCCATAACGATTTCATCAAAATTGACTTCTATAGGAACTTTCCATGCGGCGTCGGCCCATTGAAAATGAATATTAGCCTGGGTATTATCTGCTGATAGATCAGATATTTGAAAAGTGAGGGTCTCAATCATGGTTGAGGATTTAAGATTATCTACTTTCACATCGACTAAGATTTGATCTGATTTCATTTTAGAAAAGTTTGAACCAATGCTTGGATCCCCATAGAGCATGAAGTTAAACTGGTCATCTCCCGGAGTCGTTATAATGAGGTAAGTGCCTGCAGGTACTTCAGTCCCGCCAATTTTGGCTAGAGTACTTAAGGTAAGGGTGGTTCCAGAATTGGCACCTGTCCGCCACATAGCCCCATATTCGAGCAAAGCACTTCCATCAATACCAAATATTTTTCTTCCTTTCATTTTAGGTCTAAAATACGATATGGATACTTCAGTAAGTCCTACCGTAGTCGTGACTGAGGCTGCAGAGCTCCCAGCAGGTAGATTGATTTGCGCTTGCACAGTGAATATGAGGAGTATCATCAAGCTATAGGTTATAAATCTATACATGGTAATTTTATTTGTTGAATATTTTAATATGATTTTCTAACGAGTTTAAAATTAATAGAATTAATTAAATATTAACGCTTAATTTCTTATTTTGAGCTTGATTTATTTAAGCGGTTGGTAATTTTCGATCTCACTTAATTATTGTTACCAGAATAAATTATAAACATTAATATCATATCGCTCGCCATATCCTCGAATCATGAATTATATTTGAAATTATTTAAGTAGAAACATCTATAGAATGGCAATTTTAATTGATTCGGTTTCAAAAAACTTAAATTCATGGTTAAAGGCATTTAAATCTTATGATGATCAAGTGGAGGTCTATTGTTACGATGATGCGTTGGCGCTTGAGAAAATCACTACTGCTGTAGTTTGGAATCATAGACCAGGACTTTTTAAGCAACTCCCCAATTTAAAATTGATTGCTTCTTTAGGTGCGGGGGTCGATCACATCATGAATGACCCTGACATTCCCCCACAGGTATCTATCACCCGAATCATCGGTGAAGGTTTGAGTGGTCCAATGTCGAATTTTTGTATTGGGGCTATTTTACATCATCAACGTCAATTTGATAAATATTTGATAGACAAATCTACGAAGACTTGGGATCAAGAGCCTAATCCTGAGCGAGAAATGAATGTAGGAATCATGGGGCTTGGTGCTTTAGGCGCTGACCTAGCTGAAAAGCTTAATTATTTGGGATTCAATGTTTTCAGCTTGAGTCAATCAAGAAAAAAAATTGCTGATGTGGTAAGTTACCTCAATGCCGAACTGGATCTATTTCTTAGTAAAATCAATATTTTGGTCGTCATGTTACCCGCAACGGAATCCACTCGGGCGATACTTTCTAAAAAACTATTTGATAAACTTAATAAAGGGACTTATTTGATTAATGTGGCAAGAGGACATCATCAAGTGAATGGTGATATTATAGATGCCCTCGAAAATGGGCAATTGTCGGGGGCATTTTTAGATGTCTTCCCAAAGGAACCCCTTCCAAAACAAAGCTCTCTTTGGGACCATCCTAAAATAATGATAACCCCTCACATTGCTGTAGTTACAAAAATCAATGAGGCTGTGCCCCAAATTATTGCGTCCCATAAGCGTGTAATAATAGGAGAAATGCCTGAAATTTTGGTTGATAGAACAAAGGGTTATTGAGCATTATGAAAGGATTTTTATATGCTCATTTAAATTTAGTCATTTTCTTATTTAGTTTTATAAAGATACCATTTTTGATAGCACAAGATCAGACGATTGTATTTAATGGTGATTCTGAACCGATACCTGAGCTCAATTCGGCTTTCGATGAAAGCGCCCTTCTATTATCTCAAAATCCGTATTTACTCATTTATTCAAGAACGCACAATAGAGCAAAATCTAGTTTAAGCTTTATGCCGACAGATATTTGGCTATCTGAAGAGGGCTCAAATAAGAGATTGGATCTTGATTCAGAATCCATTCATAGCGCCGTTGGATTTTTAAATCAAAATCAATCTTTTGTCTATGCTTCTTTGACAAAACAGGGTGCTGGTTACGAAACTCAACTAATGATAGCGGATTGGCAAGACGGTGATCTAGATAATTCTAAGAATTTTGAGATTAAATATTTCAATAATAAATCTGCTTATTTCAGTGCGGCTTTTTCTAGAGATGGGAAACATATGGTGATGTCCATGGAGGCCAATGTAACAATGGGAGTTGAAGATCTCTATATTTCTCATCTTCAGGAAAACGGAAATTGGAGTCCCCCAATGAGTTTGGGTTATGGTATCAATACGCGAGCACAAGAAATGACTCCTTTTTTAGCCCAGGACAACCAAACCTTGTTTTTTGCAACCAATGGTAGAGAAGGATGGGGAAGTTTTGATATTTATTATGCCAAACGCTTAGATGATACTTGGCAAAAATGGTCTGATCCGGTCAATTTAGGACCAAAAATCAATACGTCGGGTGCTGAAAAGTCATTTAGCTTTTCGGATGTAGCTACCGTGGCCTACTATACTTCTAATACTAAAAGTGATGGATATGGGGATATTAGGAGTATACGTATTGATTCAGACTTAAAATATGTGAAAGATACCTTGATACGTCCTCAACTTCCCGTGAGCTCATTAAATCAAAAGATTGTTCTGGTGCTTGACGCTGAAAATGACAAAATGGTGGCAGGTGTATTTGATATTAAAACAGATTCGGTGAGCTTAAGAGTTGAAAATCCATACATTTGGAAAGCAGCGAGATTTTCGGATTTGGAGTTATCCATAAACATAGAGGGTTTTATGAATGCTTCGCTCTTATTACCTTTAACTGAGTGGAGTGAAAAGGATACCATCAAAGTTTTTGCAGAACCGCTCAACATAGGCAACAAGATCAATCTTAAAGAAGTTTTGTTTTATAAGGGAACCAATAAGATGATTGAGGGGAGCACACGTTCTATAGATCTTTTGGTCAATGTACTCAAATCAAACCCATCACTGAAAATTGAATTAAGAGGTCATACTGATAATGTAGGCAATCCGGCACTCAATCAGATTTTGTCAGAAGACAGAGTAGCGGTCGTTAAAAAATATCTCCTCCAAGCTGGAATTTTACCCAATCGCTTGCGCGGTAAGGGGTTGGGTGGTAGCGAGCCCCTTACCAAAGAATCATCAGAAGTCTATCGAAGCCTCAATCGTAGAGTAGAATTCTTGGTAATAGAGAATTAAAATCCTTCGGCATAGCTATCACTTCGTAAGTAATCAGCCCCTCCCTCCAGGCTACCATCTTCGAGGACCAGTATCGCGTTAATTTTACTTGGGCTTCCTTTAAAACGAATCGCATGCCCCCTTTTTTCTAAATCTAATTGAACTTCTTTGGAGATGCCCCCATTTTCTATAAAAAGGGTGTCAGGCAGCCACTGGCTGTGAGTCTTTTTGGCATTAATGGCCTCTTGGAGCCCCATATCAAAATCAATGACATTGACAATACTTTGAAAAACCGTAGTAATGATGGTAGCTCCACCGGGCGAACCGGTAACTAAAAATAAGGCACCTTCCTTTTCCACGATAGTTGGCGTCATACTGCTGAGCATTCGTTTTCCCGGAGCAATTGCATTAGCTTCAGAACCAATGAGACCGTATATGTTGGGAACCCCTGGCTTTGCACTAAAATCATCCATTTCGTTGTTTAGGAAAAAACCCGCACCTTTCACCATGACGGCTGAACCATAACTTCCATTAAGGGTAGTGGTTAAGGCAACTGCATTACCTGCAGGATCAACGACGGAGAAATGGGTTGTTTCTGTGCTCTCATAAGGGGCGACATCTCCTTCCTTCATTTCTGAACTGGCTGTTTTTTTATTCTTCTTTATGAATGAAAACCTTGTTTTATTATAATCATCATCAATGAGCGCAGCTGTGGGTACATCATAGTAATCCGGATCACCCAAATGAACAGCCCGATCGGCATAAACCCTCCGTTCTAATTCTGTTTTATAATGTAACATTTCAGCACTGTTGAACTCCATTTTTTCAAAACCAAAGTGCTCTGAGCCCTTCAGTAATTGAATCAATGCGATCCCGCCACTGGATGGGGGCGCCATTGAATAGATGGTGTGTCCTTTATAAGATCCCTTGATGGGATCTCGCCAGACCGGTTGATAATCAATCAGATCTTGGGCAGAAATAATTCCTCCGCCAAGCATCATTTCTTTTACTAACTGATCCGCTACAATACCCTTATAAAAACCATCGCGACCCTGTTTTTGGATAAAAGAAAGGGTAGAAGCCAATTGCTTTTGAATAGCAGTATCCCCTTTATTCCAGCCTTTCTCATTGATTACCCAGGGCTGATATCGATTCGTTTCTCGAAAATCATTTTGTTTTTTATTAAGACTCTTAGCTATTCCTTCTGTTAATAAATGGCCACTATGCGCTAAATTGACAGCTGGATTGATCAATTCAGACCAAGAGAGGTGACCATACTTTAGATGTAATTCCCACATTCCGGCTACTGATCCTGGAACGCCCGAAGCGAGATGACCGAATCTGATTTTTGTTTGAACCACTTCACCTTCCGGGCTGAGGTACATATTTTTTTCGGCCAATTTAGGAGCCTTTTCTCGAAAATCTAAGGTGGATACTTCCCCGTCTGCCAATCTAATTACTGCAAATCCGCCTCCTCCAATGTTTCCAGCTTGTGGATAGACTACGCTCAACGCGAATTGAATGGCAATGACAGCGTCTATGGCATTGCCACCTTTTTTCATAATTTCTAATCCAACCTTAGTGGCTAGGGGATGGGTAGTGGCCACCATGGCTTTTTCTCCAATAGCACCCTTAATTTCTTGAGGAACAGTGACTTTAGGCTTGTTGCAGCTAAAAAAACTAACTATCAAGAATAGAACTATACTGATTTTTTTCATATACTCTTATCTTTTTGGTAAATTATGTCTTAAAAATTTAATTTGATTACCTCCCATAATCTTTTTAATTTCTAGATCGGAAAAATCTTCTTGAATGAGGGCTTCAGTAAGTAAAACAATATTTGAGGCATCAAAACTGGTGGTAACCGCACCATCAAAATCAGAGCCCAACGCGACATGATTAATACCGATTAAATCACTTGTATATCTTATGGCTGCAGCGATGGAAGCGGGGTGGATAGATCCAACGGCCTCTTCCCAGAATCCAATACCTATCAGACCCCCATTTTTGGCGATGGCCTGCAAAGTGGCATCGGAGAGATTCCGAGGACTATCAAAGGTGCCATTGACCCCGGTATGAGAGACAATCACGGGTCTTTTTACGATCTGAAGGACCTCTTCTATTAATTTGGGTGAGGCATGAGCGAGATCGATGATGATTTCTTTTTTTTCCATTTCATGAATGATGCGTTTTCCAAAATCTGTCAGCCCTTTTTTTGATTCACCGACTGAAGAACCACCTATTTCATTATCAAAAAAATGAACGAGTCCCATGATCCTAAAACCCGCATCATAAAGTCCATCTAAATTTTGAAAATCCCCTTCGAGAGCATGTAAGCCTTCTATTGACAAAATGGTTCCGATTTTATAACTATTATTTTTCCGAAGCCTTAAGAAATAGTTTAAATCATCTTGTGTCTGAATAAATTCTAGCTGCGATGAGTTTTTAACTGCTGTTTTAAGTAATTCACTTTGATGCAAGGCACGAGCATAGAGGCTGAACCAAGTTTTGAACGGCCATCTATTGGCAGCTGCTAATAAGGTAAGGTTATCAGTATCGGCCGAATTAGAAAGATAATTAAGGTTTCTGGGAGATTTTATGACTGCATCGAATACTTGAAGGGTGTAATTTCCTGAGACTAATTTAGGAAGGTCGACCATGCCGTGCGCAGTCGCTGAGGTTAGGTCTCTGTCCCACAATAAATTGTCTGCATGGAGATCTGCAATGATTAAGTCGCTATGTAATTGTTTGGCATGCTGAGAAGGCTCATAATTGTCCAAAACCTCAACCTTATTCATAGATTTATCTGTGATTTTTCCCACTAAGAAGAAAAAAAGCAAGGCCGCTAATGTAAATAAAGTGAAGGTATACTTAAATAATTTTTTCATCTTAGTTTTTGAGTTCAATCGTACCACAAGCTATTTTTTTGTTATTGTGTTCATGGTTGTGACCTTCGAAACATTCTTGTTTAAAATTTTCGGCGACTTCATGAATATAAATAATTTTTCCAACGATATCTGAAGCGTCATTTGATCCTATGGTATACAAATCTGTCTGTAAACTAAAATCTCCCACTCCTGCATCATTTATAAAAACATTACCTAGGTCACCCGCCTTGGGTTTGGCCCATACTTCGTTCATGCTGAGCACGTTACAAAAATTGTAATCTAAATCTTTACCTAAATTCCAAGGTGATAAGGGTGATTCACAAGTTCCGTTGTGTATATGTATGGCATGATAATAAGACAATTGACCTTCGGGAAAATGAGTAATTTCTAGGTCTATGGAGACGATATCTTTTTTTTGAATAAAGCGCAGCGCACCTATCTCTGTACCATTCGCTTGGTAAGATAAGTCTTCATTGAGAGTCACTATTTGTAAGGTAGCTGACGCCATTATCTCGATGTTATCCGTTTCATTTTTTTTGCAGCCAATTAAACTCAAAAGGTGAGTAGTCACAATAAAGAATACATATTTTAATTTCAATGATTTGTGATTTTTGAACTCAAAGAAAAGCTACTTTTTTTAGTATATGATGGAATATGTCTCATAGCTTATATAAAAAAATAAAAGATATTTAGTCTTTTCGTGTTGATAGTGACGCAACCTTTAATTGTTTTCGAGTAAATGGGATAATATCCAATGAATCCCCTTTATTGCTCTACGCCGTATTGATCCATTAAATAAACGAGACTGGCCATGGAGGCTGCGCCTAATTCTAACTCTCGACGATCCACGGCTTCAAAGACATCTTTTTCAGTGTGATGGTAACGAAAATAACGTTGCCCATCAGGGAGTAATCCTATTAAAAAAGTTCCTTGCTTTGACAAGGGTCTGATATCAGCGCCGCCGCCTGTCCGATCAAAATCATATAATCCATATGGCTCAAATAAGATCTTCCATTTTAAAAGTTGTTGTTTCTGCTTCGCACTTCCTGTACTGGTGAAACCTCTAGGGACAAATCCTCCGCGGTCAGATTCTATGGCAGCAATATGATGTTCCTTTCGATTTTCGCTCAAGTTGGCATAAGCTTTTCCTCCTTTGCTTCCATTTTCTTCATTCATCCACATAACCGCTCGTAAGGTTCTTTTGGGTTTGATATTTAATGATTTGAAAATCCTGAGTACTTCGATACCTTGCATGCATCCACTGCCATCGTCATGAGCTCCTTCACCTACATCCCATGAATCTAAATGTCCGCCAACAGCTATGTACTCGTCGGGAAATAAAGCACCTGTTAGCTGACCAATAACGTTGTAAGATTGAGTTTCAGGAAGCATTTCTGCATAATTTTCCATATAAATGTTTAGGTCGGCTTGGTCTTTGAATAATTGACTCAATAAATTAGCATCTTTTGTACTTATGGCCATTGCTGGAATGGCTTTTATATCTTTTTGATAACGCAACGAACCTGTGTGAGGTACGTCATCTAAACTTTGGGTCATCGAGCGAACAATGATGGCTTTGGCCCCGTAAGGTGCAGACTCAGCAGCACCTGAAGACCTTTGAGAAACAGCCGCCCCATAGGCGGAAAAAGTTTCTAATAGGGTTGGATCCATGGGTCCGTTAAAAAAGACAATTTTACCTGCTAGTTCATTTTTGCGTTCTTGGATTTCTGAGAGACCTTTCAGTTCAATGATTTCAGCTAAAATTCCTTGAGGTCCAGTCCCAACAGAATTACCAAGAGCTAAGGCATTTAAATCTATAACTCCTCTTTTTTTTGAATTCGTTATTTTTAGAATTTCTGCAGGACCTCGCTTCCATTTCGGCACCATTACAGGCTGCAAGTATACCGTATCAAAGTCATACGCGGTCATTAATTGGCGGGTATATTCGACGGCTGCCGCGGCACCTGTTGATCCACTAAGCCGATGCCCAATATCTTTGCAAAGTACCCGCAAGTTTTCGTATATGGGGCTATTGGACAAGACCTCATCATAAATTGCGGCAATCATGGTCTTATCTGATTTTTCTTGAGCTGAAATCAAATAGGGGGCGACGAGTAGGAAAGCAATCATTATTTTTTTCATATTGTAATTTGAATTATTCAGACAAATTAGTCAATCTTAATTTTTTGAGTGGTAATTACTTTAAATAAATAACCTTAGCTCAATCCCTATAATTCTAATAGTACGCAGCGTTTTTTTAATAATTTGAAGGCAGATCCTGCAGAAACGCTATTTTTTCAAAAGATTTTAATTTTTTTCCTTTATAAAGTTAGGCAAATACCCCATTAATATTTTTATTTGATATTCAAGTATTAAAATTTTTTTGAGTACTTTTTTAAACGGCATCCAAAAAAGGATACTTGCATTTTTTATTATTTAAAATAAACTCCTTTAACTACGACAGAATCTTGAAAAATTTATCAAATCAGCAGAATTCACTACAAGAAATTAAACATGGGTAATAAAATAAAATTGGGCCTCATAGGAGGAGGTTTGAGTTCATTTATTGGGATTGTACACCGGGTGGCAGCTTATATGGGTGAAAATTATGTTTTGACCGGAGGTGTATTTGATATTGATTTTGATAAAGGAAATCAATTTGCAGTGCAACTTGATTTGGACGCTGCGAGATCCTATCCGTCATTAGAGGTATTTATTGAGAAAGAGTTGGCCCTTGCCGAAGACGAGCGTATTCAAGTAGTATCTATCTTAACTCCCAATTTTCTACATTTTGAGATGGCAAGGAAGTTGGTGAGTGCTGGTTTTAATGTGATCTGCGAAAAGCCCATTACCGTCTCGGCAGATGAAGCACGGTCATTAGAAAAATTGGTGCAAGAAAAAGGAGTAGTTTTTGGTCTTTCCCATACCTATACGGGTTATCCGATGATTCGTCAAATGAAGTCAATGATTGCTCAAAACAAGATTGGAAGGATCCAGAAAGTAGATGCACAATATTACCAAGGTTGGATCAACCCTTCTATTCACCAAGAAGAGGAAAGAAAAAAGGTCTGGCGATTGAATCCAAAGATGTCTGGCATGAGCTGTTGTATGGGCGATATTGGGGTTCATGCGTTTAATTTGATTGAGTATACCACGGGATTAGAGATCGATAAAGTATTGGCTGATTTGCATACCCTTTATCCCGAAAATGAATTAGATGTAGATGGTACCACGCTTCTGAGAATGAACAATGGATCACGAGGCGTCATCACAGCCAGTCAAATTGCCACGGGAGAAGAAAACAATCTTTCCATAGCGGTTTATGGAGATCAAGGTGGGCTGAAATGGGAGCAAGAACATCCCATGTATTTGAAGCATTTGATTGAAGGTGCTCCCAGTCAAATTTATAAACCGGGCAATCCATACAATAGTGAGTTTGCCTTGGAGAGCACTAAAATTGCTCCTGGTCATCCTGAAGGCTTATTTGATGCGATGGGCAATATTTATAACGGCGTAGCGGCGGCTATTCAGGGCAGACCCCATAGTTCGGGTGCTTTCCCTACGGTCCATGATGGTGTAAGGGGAATGTCGTTTATAGAAGCGGTATTGTCGTCAAGTAGCCAAGGGCAAGTATGGGTAAAGGTCAGCTAAAATAATTATTTATGAAAACAGATAGAAAGCTCAAAATGGGAATGGTCGGAG
>CAJXAT010000067.1 GCA_913050055.1 uncultured Flammeovirgaceae bacterium
AAGCCATAAAATTTCTTTATGATCCAAAACAAAACCAAAATCGACATCAAAAAAGATCCATTTCCATTTATTAAATTCTGTATTATTTTGGGAGCGCCACCATTTCATATTACTACCGGGCCAGTCAACATTAGCGATATAGGTTTGAGCAATGAAGTAATCAATCATGTTATCTAGATCCATCAACTCATTTACCTTTACATAATTTTGGTCGAGTGACAGATCTTCGTAAAGGAACAAAGGCAGGACTTCATTTATAAATTGATCAGCAGTGCCATCATCTATACCCGGACAATCGGGGAATCCCTGCAAAATATCAATAAAATCTCTATCTAATTCATATTTATTTCTGAAATGATGGGTATTTAACATTTCCCGAATAATATAAAGTCCCCAGTACTGCTCATTGATATATAGGACACAAATTTTTGAAGAAGCGGTTTCAAATAAGGTCTTGCCTTCCATAATTCGGGTAATAAACGCATCTTTAATTAACGTGAGTTCACCGTCGCTACCACCAGTTCTGAGTCTCAATCTATCGAATTCTTCTAATGGATAATTATCAAAAATCTGTTCTTTCAGTTTCCCTTTTCCATATTTATCACGCCAATAAAGGCCTAAAGATTTATTAGGTTTAGCTCTACTTCCTTTTCCTTTAATTCGAAATCCGACCGTATCAATAAAAATTTTCTCTCCATTTTCCCAATACGACAAATAACTTGGGAATTCCCAATCTTGGTAATAATTAGCAATTTGACCTGCATATTCGGCTCCATTATCCCCAACCACAAATAAGCCAGAATCTTCTGACCAGAGATATTTTTCGTCGATGGTTATTTTAACGACAGGAAGCGAATGTCCGAGCTGAGTTAGTAAACTATCAACAGATAGGGACGTTGAATCTTCTGTCTCTACGATTAAGGAATCTACGGACATAGAATCTGTATCCCCGATATCAAGAGAGGGAACAAATTCCATTCCATTGTCATCTAAACTACAACTACTGAGTTGAAGAACATTAAAAGCCAAAAAGGTACTCAATACAAAACCAAAAAGGGTAATAATTTTTACCAAAAGTTGATTCATCACTGAAGGCATCTTATCGTTTTTAATTTAGACTTTATAAATCCATCCAAACTTATCTTCAATGACACCAGATTTTATTTTATCCAAGGTATCTAAAAATCCAAGAGAATATTTCCTGGATTTGACATCAGTTAATTCATAATTAATACCATTATATCCTAAGGTTTTGATGGGTGCAACAGTGGCTGCAGTACCTGTACCAAATGCTTCTTGCAATCGGCCTTGCTCGATTGACTGAATAATTTCAGCTACCGTAATGGGACGCTCTTCTACTTTCATGCCTTGATCTTTGGCGATGGTCAAGATGCTGTCTCGAGTGATACCATTTAAAATAGTATCTCCAATAGGGGCTGTAATGAGCGTGTCATTAATTACGAACATTAGGTTCATCGTACCCGATTCTTCAATATACTGATGCGAGACACCATCAGTCCAAATCAACTGATCATACCCTTCTTTTTGAGCTTCAAGTGCAGGTCTGAGAGCTGCCGCATAATTACCACCCGTTTTCGCAAATCCCGTTCCACCTACGACAGCACGGGTGTACTTGGTTTCAATTTTTACTTTTAGGGGTTGAGAATAATAAGCTCCAACAGGGCCTGTAATGATCATGAAGGTATAATCGTCTGAAGGCCGTATGCCCACATAGGGATCCATGGCGATTTGAAACGGTCTAATGTAGAGCGAGGTTCCAGGGTGATTCGTTACCCAACCTTCATCAAGTCTGAGTAACTCAGTAATACCGGTCATAAAGATAGATTCAATAATACCGGGCATGCACATGCGGGCCGCACTCAACACCATGCGTTTTACATTATCTTGAGGTCTAAATACGACAATTTCCTTGTGTATATTTCTATAGGCCTTTAAGCCCTCAAAAATCGTAGACGCGTAGTGTAAGGTGGTATTTGCTGGACTGATACTGATGTCTCCATAAGGGATAATTTTCATATCTTGCCAGGCACCTTTTTTAAAGTCGCAACAGAACATATGATCAGCATATACCTTTCCAAATACAGGACTGATTAAATCAGTAGTTGCTAATTTAGATTGAGTCGTTTGGGTAATAGAAACTTTTAGATGGATGGACATGTCTGTTTTATTCTTTATTTCCTATCCAAGGGGTTTCGCCCAGATTTAGATCATTGGATATTGTTCTGGCAAGGATAAAGAAATAATCGGAAAGGCGATTGATAAATGAAGTGATATTTTTATCTATTTCTTTATGAATAGCCCATTTGACGATGGTTCGTTCTGCTCTTCGGCATACTGTACGGCACACATGACAGGCAGAAACGGTTGCGTGACCTCCAGGTAATATGAAGGAAGTAAGTTCTGGTAAATCTTCTTCATATTTGTCAATCCATGTTTCAAGCTGTCGAATATGAGTTATTGATATTTCGGGTAACTTCATGCCTTTAAAGTCGGTTGCACAGGCAAGTATTGAACCTAAAGAAAAAAGATTTTCTTGGATCCAGATGAGTTGGCTCTTTTTCGAACTATTTATTCCAGATTTATCTCGCAGCAAACCAACAAAAGCATTCAATTCATCCACATTCCCATAGGCTTCAATTTGCAGATCAGATTTGGCTACTTTTTCACCACCTAATAAGGAGGTTTTTCCATGATCACCAGTTTTTGTATAAATTTTTAGAGTCATGATTATAGATTAAATAAATTCAGCAGTAACGATTTCTTTATTTTTTTCGTCAGATTCTACAATACCATCATGGAGCCTTACAATCCGATGTGCATACCTCGAGATGTCGTCCTCATGGGTAACCATAACAATGGTATTTCCCTCAGCATGCAGTTTCTCAAAAAGGCCCATAATTGAATAGGAAGTTTTAGAATCTAAATTACCTGTAGGCTCATCGGCAAGGATAATGCTTGGATTATTTACCAAAGCCCTAGCGATGGCTACTCTTTGACGTTGCCCGCCGGAGAGTTCATTGGGTTTATGATAAGCCCGATCTCCCAATCCTACACCTTCCAACACCGCGTAAGCTTGTGCTTCACGGTCCGACTTCGAATACCCTGCATAGACCAAGGGCAGGGCTACATTTTCAAGTGAGGAGGCTCTGGGTAAGAGATTGAAGGTCTGAAAAACAAAGCCAATTTCCTTATTTCTAATTTCTGCCAATTCGTTCTCGTTAAGATCACTAACATCTTGATCGTTGAGCACGTATTGACCTGATGAGGGCGTATCGAGACAACCTATGAGATTCATGAGAGTCGACTTCCCTGATCCTGAAGGACCCATAAAGGCGACATATTCTCCCTTATTGATGGTAATGGAAACGGTTTTGAGTGCATGAATGGTCTCGCTATCCATGATGTATTTTTTGGCAATTTCCGTAGTTTTAATTATTTCAGACATTTTACTTTTTAGTAATAAGATGATTAAATGAGCAACTGAGTTATTTTACGATTAGGGTTTATTTTGGTTCGGTTTATGTTTTCAATTAACTTTTACTTTTAATACAACTTCACTACAGACTTTTTGAGGGTAATGTCTTTTTGCTCCATCAATTGATGAATTTCATGGGCAATATCGAGAGGTTGTGTCCACTGGGTGAAATCTGCTCCGGGCATTTGTTGACGATTGATAGGGGTATCTATGGTGCCAGGTACGATAAGAGACGTGAAAACCTTATCTTCAGCGCTTGATTCATTCAATGAATGGGTCAATTGTAATAAGAGACTTTTTGAGAGCGTATAAGGCAGGATTTCCGTGCTAGAGCCTTCAAACAAAGGACGCGATCCAATCATGAAAATATCACCACCACCTACTTCACACATCCATTTATGAACGGGTTTGATGACATTGATGGCTGTGAAAAAATTCAATTTAATCATATGCTCATAATCACTCATTTTTGCATTGGACAAGTTGTTCATAGCAAATCCTCCCACTGTTAGAATAGCTGCTTTGAGCTTGATTTTTTCGCTTTGAAGCTGATCAATAAGCTCCTTTGCCGCATTTTCATCCGTCAAATTTAGCGGATAATATTTAGTTTTATTGCGGTTTACTGCAGTCTTACTTGGGGAAGTGGTTCCGAATACTTGATATCCTGTTGATGAAAAGTAATCCGTCAGAGGATTTCCTAAGCCACCTAAGGCACCGGTGATGAGCAAGTTTTTCAAAGTTAAATTATTTAGATTGCACAATGAATTATGAGTCAAAGATCGTCATTTTTTCAAGATGTTTATGAAGTCGTCATGTTAATTCCAGAGGGCAGAGTAACTTCTTATGGAGCGATAGGAAAATATTTGGGTATGCCATCAAGTGCAAGAATGGTGGGATGGGCCATGAATGCGTCGCATACTTTGCCCAAAGTGCCAGCACATCGAGTGGTGAATCGAGTGGGCGTTCTGACGGGAAAGCATTTTTTTGAAACGCCCAGTCGCATGCAAGAATTATTAGAAGCAGAGCAAATAAAGGTTGCCAATGATCAAATTAAATGCTTTGAAGATTTTTTTTGGGACCCAGTAAAAGAGCTACCTTGATTTCTTACTGATCAGCCAAAGTCCGAAGAAAGTAAAGGCGCCGTTGAGCATGAGCAACTCAAAACCAAATTGATAGCCATTGAGCCATTCGCTTGAATACTTGCTCAGCAAGTAGCAAAAAATAGGGGCGAGTATACAAATGAGGGGAACCCATTGATCCTTAACAACGCGCCGAGTAAAAATACCAAAGGAAAATAAGCCCAATAAAGGCCCATAAGTATAACCTGCGACTGAAAAAATTGAATTGATCACACTTTGATCATTGATTGCCTTGAAAAAGAGAATTACCCCGATCAATAGTAGAGAAAAACCGATGTGAACCACCAATTTAGTTTGCTTTTTAGATTCAAAATTGTCAGGCTTTAAATTCAAAAAATCTATACAAAAAGAAGTGGTCAATGCAGTCAGTGCAGAATCAGCACTGGAGTAAGCCGCTGCAGTAATACCGAGGAGAAAGGCAATGCCAGCAATTGAGGAAAAATGTTCTATGGCTAAGTAAGGAAATAGGTTATCGGTTCCTGGAGGTATTAAGATGCTCTTAATTTCTACAAACTGATACAATAAGACGCCAAGTACCATAAAAAGTAAATTGACGGGAATCAGACTGAGACTCATCCAATATATATTTTTTTGAGATTCTTTTAAATTTCTACAGGTCAAGTTTTTTTGCATCATGTCTTGATCAAGTCCAGTCATGACCACGGCAATAAAGGCACCAGAAAAAAATTGTTTGAAAAAATTTCGATTATGTTGCCAGTCCCAATTAAAAATTGTGCTTTTACTGTCATGATAAACGTGGGAAGTCAGGGTAGACCAAGACCAGTTGAAATCTTCTTTAATGAAATAGATACTCACCAGAACTGAAATAAGCATAAAGGTAGTTTGCAAAGTATCTGTCCAAACAATTGTTTTAATACCTCCTTTAAAGGTATATAACCAAATTAACAGAACGGCGGCGACCACGGCAACCCAAAAAGGTAATTCATAACTATCGAAAATAGTAAGTTGAAGTACACTGGCCACCAAGAAAAGTCTAAAAGAAGCGCCAATGACTCGGCTTAATAAAAAGAAAAAAGCGCCAGACTTATAAGACCAAAAGCCTAAACGTTGGTCAAGATAGGTATATATTGAAATAAGGTTATGCTTGTAGTAGAGAGGCAATAATATTTGGGCAATGATGGCGTATCCAACGAAGTACCCGAGAACCATTTGAAAATAATAAAAATTACTATTACCAACCTCACCAGGTACCGAAATAAAGGTAACCCCCGAAAGAGAGGCTCCAATCATCCCGAAAGCGACTAGATACCAAGGAGATTGTCGATTGCCATTGTAGAAGCAATGAGCCGTACTATTTTTGGAGGTGAACCAAGAAATAGCCATTAATAAAACAAAATAGATACCAATAATGAGCGATACGAATAAAGGGTTCATTCTTTTAATAAGTTGAGATAGTTGCAAAATAATAGTTATTGATAACTTTGTATCAAATTATTATCAATGAACATGAATTTCGAGCCGGAAGTTGAAGAACTGGTTGAGGTAGTATTGGATATTGATCAAGAGAAGGAAAGAAGTCTCATAGTGTATAATGATGACTATAATACTTTTGAGCATGTAACCTCAACACTGATAAAAGTATGTAAACATTGCCCTATTCAGGCTGAACAATGTACTTACATCATTCATTATAAAGGAAAATGTATTGTAAAAAAGGGAAGTTACGAAATATTGAAGCCCATGAGAGAAGCCCTATCCGAGGCTGGAATTAAAGCTGTTATTGAATAAATGGAATTTTCTTCAAAACTAGTCGAGCAAGCCGTTGAGGAAATTTCTAAGTTACCAGGTATTGGAAAGAAAACAGCCTTAAGACTGGCTTTGCATCTTTTAAAACAGCCAGAGGATCAGACCCGACTGCTGACCGAAAAATTAAAAGAATTGCGTGAGCACATCAAATATTGTCAGATATGCCATATTATAAGCGATATCGAAGATTGTACGTGCAAAACAATGTCCGTAGATCCTGCACTGATTTGCGTTGTTGAAGAAACGCCTGATGTACTGGCGATTCGTAATACAGGCCAATACAATGGTATGTTTCATGTATTAGGTGGTCGAATTTCCCCTATTGACGGTATTGGGCCAGATGACTTGATGATTACAAGTTTAGTCAATCGAATCAAAGTAAGTGAAGGAGAAATAAAGGAAGTTATTCTGGCACTTAGCGGTACTTTGGAGGGTGATACAACTGCTTTTTATGTAACCAAACAATTAGAGGAGTTGTCCGTCGAAGTGACTTCAATTACGCGAGGAATTCCTGTAGGGGGTGAACTAGAATACGCCGATGAAGTTACTTTAGGAAGGAGTATTATGACCCGTAGTAAAGTAAATGTAGGTTAATTTGGGTTGTTATTGATGCCCTCCCAAAGTGAATAGAAAATAAGGAGCAGAATCCCTGCAATTAAAATAGGAAAAGCCCAATTGGCTTCCCCTTCTCTAAGGCCAGCCAAGAACCTGATGCTGGCTAGCCCGGCTGCGATCAAGCCTAAAAGTATACCCAGACCCTTTCTAACAATTGGATTCATTTTTTATGCGTCAATCGAGCAGTTATTTTTCTTGTAATAAACTCATTTAAATGAATATTATTCAATTTGCAGTTAAAATATTTCAAAAAATTATAAATATCGAATAATTTTCAATTTTTAATTCAAGAAGAGAAACCAATTTAAATTTTTTTAGTTAAATTAGTTTATTATTAAAAATTTTTAACATAAAACAAAAACTATGAATTTTACACTTAATGCTATTTTGCAGTCTGGAGACTATGTTGGGTTTACCTTCTTTATAGGTAGCATGGCCATGCTTGCCGCTACAGTTTTCTTCTTTCTCGAGATGGGTAATGTCCAAGGTAAATGGAGAACGTCTATGTTAATTTCCGGATTGATTACCTTCATTGCTGCAGTGCATTACTTTTACATGAGAGATTTTTGGGCAGAGACAGGTACTTCTCCTACAGAATTTAGATACATTGATTGGATATTGACGGTACCCTTAATGTGTGTTGAGTTTTATCTTATTTTAAAGGCCTTTGGAGCCAAGATGGACCTTTTGTGGAAAATGATTGCATATTCGCTATGGATGCTTATTTTCGGATATTTAGGAGAGACGGTATATAGAGATTCTAGTGCGATTTGGGGTGCTATTTCTACCTTAGGTTATGTAGGTATTTTCTACGAAGTATGGTTTGGATCTGCCAAAAAGCTATCTCAAGGTTCAAATGATCCCCATTTGCAGAAAGCATTTAACACGCTTGCCTGGTTTATATTGGTTGGCTGGGCTATTTATCCAATAGGCTATATGGCTATACCTACTGATGGATTGTTAAGTGGAGTACTACCTTTAGAGTCTCTTGATATTATTTATAATATCGGAGATGCAATAAATAAAATTGGTTTTGGACTAGTGATTTATTCATTGGCCATCAGCAGTGGTAAAAAAGCAGAAGCTTAATACTTTTAAATTTTTTATAAAGAGGGCATTTATATGTCCTCTTTTTTTATGACTAAATATTTACAATACGGATTAGCTTTGATTTTGGGATCACTTTATTTAGTGCTTATCCCTGACGATGATGTGGCCAATATAATTGCACTAGCTGCTATTTTGTTTTTTGGGGTGCCTCATGGGGCTATTGACCACAAGATTCATCTCAAGTTTTCAAAAAAAAGCAATGTGAAAAAATTCATTTTGATATACGTCTTAGTGGGTTTAGGTTTTTTGTTATGGTGGGTACTGATGCCCTTGAAAGCGTTGTTAATCTTTATTATTTTGTCGGCCTATCATTTTGGCCAAGAGCTGATTGAAGATAATGCAGAAACTCCAAAAGACCCCATTCTTAACTTAAGCTGGGGGTTGATCGTATTAGTAAGTCCAACCATTTTGAAATTCAATGAACTATTACCTACCCTAAATTTCATTGGTTCGCAACCGATATCAAGGATACCCAGAGATCTTCAATTAATTACAGTCTTAGTCATTCATTTACTGGGCTATGCTTATGTGATTTATCTTTTTGTTAAAAAAGTGCTTTTCAAGGCTGCGGTTATTCGCTTGATTCTTTTTTCTATTTATTTATTACTGAGCTATCTGCTACTACCTTTCATTGTAGCTTTTGCACTCTATTTTGTCTTGTTCCATTCAATCAATGCAATGCGACACCAATTTTTTTGGATGAAGGATCGCTCTGCTGATTATACCTTCCTTATTTTTTTAAAAGATTTGAGTCCTTTTACCTTACTGACTATTGTGGGTATGTCCGGTTTGATTTATTATTTAGATCCTGCTGATTGGTCGGTGTTTTTTACTTATTTCTTCGTGTTCATTTCTTTGTTGACCTTGCCTCATGCCTTGCTCTTTGATGAGCTCTATGTATCTAAAAATACAATCCATCAGACCAAAGAATAAATTTCTGTTGGGATCAACCGATCAGAAATTTTTTTAATTAATAATGTCTACGCAGTGTTGATAGACCAATTAATTTTTATTTCAACTCCTCCTCAAATTTATTATGAATTATTAGGATGAGTAGGCCAAATACGATTGCGCCTACAATCAGCCCTATGTTTAGCAATCCAGTTACTGAGAAGGATAATCGAATCAAGATGGTAGAAATGATAAAGCCAGAATTACGGATGACCTTGTGGAATTTATCAGTATAGTAAAATGAGGCCAGTAATAAAATTACGTCTACTACGATCAATAGCGTGAAAAACTCATTAAAAAATATTTTATTAATATCTTTAAATGAAGTTTTAAATATCGCATCAAGATTAAAAAGAGTAAAGGTCCAATTTGAAAGACTGTAAGTGGCAATGATGATGAGTATGGGAACTAGGCTGGCAGCGATGACTTTCTTCAATGTTATGAAACCATCTATATCGCTGGTAATTACTTTTTGAGTTTCCGAGTGCTTAGGCCTACTTTGCTTATAAAAAAGGTAGAGTAGGTAGAACATGACTACCGAGGCAATAATATCGAAAGTAAATTGAAGGTCATTTTTAATTTCAAACCACTGGGTGGAGAGTTTTAATTCTGATAGGTCTTTGAACAGTCGCCTGATAACGATGAGTGTGATGATCTCATATTGTTTGCCAATATAAGTAGTTATAGATCTTGGTAAATAGTAGATGACCAGGTAGACCTCATATAACAAAATAAATGAAAAAGGGGTATAGATGGCTGCGATGGGACTATCAAAAAGGCTAGATTCTAAGCGAATTAAGTTGAGTTGAACTAATAAAATCAATATGAGATGTATGACAAAGCTTGCGATGGCGATGCTCAGGATAATGTTCTCACTTCTTTTTTTAGTGGTCTCGGAAAGTAAGTAACGAAATATATTTTGGATCTTATTTTTCACGTTTTGAGATTTTTGGACTTGAGATTAGGCTATTTTAAAATATTAAAAATCTAAACTAAAAACCTCATCAAGATAACTTAAAAATCACTCAATATCAAATCTAATGGCTTCCAAGAGGATTCATTAATACTAAAAAAGTAATAATTTAGATTGAGAGTGGGGATTAGGTCCAATCTTCATTTTTGGTCAAATAAGTTGTTATAAAATATTTATTAAGTGTAGTTGCTTTTCATAAGTGGTAAATTTGGAGGGTCAAGATTATAGAACTAACTTTTTTTTATAATCGTTAGTGAGTTACCTATTTCCAAGACTTTTCTTTTATGATTAATTTCAATGTCATTCCTAATCCTGAATCCAATATTTGGATCGTCTTCATACATGGGGCGGGAGGGAGTATCCGAACTTGGGAACGTCAAGTGGAAGCTTTGCAGCGCCATGCTAAATTATTACTATTGGATTTACGGGATCATGGGGCATCCGAGACTATTAACCCTTCTCCGATTCAATATAATTTTGAATTAATATCTAATGATATTAAAGAAGTAATGGATCATTTAGAGATAGCAAAGGCCCATTTCATTACGCTTTCTTTGGGGAGTGTATTGATTCAGGATTTATCAATGCGTTATCCTACTTATATAGGGAAAGTAGTGATGGCGGGAGGAGTTTTCAATGCTAATATCATTTTAAAATGTTTCATTCAAGCTGCAAAGACATTAAATAAGATCTTACCCTATGCTATGATGTATCGTTTGTGCTCCTATATACTCATGCCGGGCAAAAGAAACCAAATTTCAAGAAAAATATATCAACGTGAAGGACAGAAGTTGACCAGAGAGGCTTATATGCGCTGGGTTTCCCTTTCTAAATATTTTATAAAATTATTGAAGCGCTTTTTTAAGGCTAAAAGTTCTTTTGAGAACCTGATCATCATGGGAGGACAAGATTATGTATTTCTAAGTGGTGCTCGTAAGTATGCAAGTAATCAACCTAAATCAACTTTTATTGTCATTCCTGCCGTGGGGCATATTTGCAATATTGATGGTAGAAATGTGTTTAATGAACATGTCATTCAGTTTTTGTTTGATAATGATTCAGTGGTAAATAGTGCAAGAGATAAAAGAATTTGAACAGAAGTACGTTGAGTTACTTTCAACGCATAAATCATATTTTTGATTTATGTATTACTCTTTTTCGGATACTACGGACTCAGGGCTGGACCAAAATGAGGTATTGGTGGGATGTGCCTTTGCCACATTCTGATTGAATAACAATGCGTTAAACAGGATTCGGAAAGTCCCCATGGGTTGACCGCGCCATTGTGGCTGAAATCCTAAAAGGATCACATGGCCTGCACCATGGTGCACATCCAGAGCAGCAGCATAATCATTCATATATTCGCTTCCGAGTAAATAACCTGATGCTAGGGGAGATCCGTTGGGTTGGTATTTGGCCAATGCTACGCCTTCAAATCCCTTTAAGGTATTAAATACAGGGCTGTTAGAGACAAAAACATGTGCGTTTTTTGGCATGCCAGTCATGATAGGATGTGCATTATTAATGGAAACGTGCATTAGAGATCCTCCTGTAAAAAAATCCTTGCGCTTCAATTGAGCTACTTTATTTTCAACGGGGAGGAAAAGATTATCAATGGCAAAGTTACTGCTTTGATTCATGCAAACTAGGGTGCCTCCTTGAGATACGAATTGGTCTAAATTTCTTATGCCTTGTGCACCCAATCCACCTTCGTACCTAGGGGGTACCTTTCCCTTTGGGTATCCATTTTCGATAGTATGGGGTCGTTCTGAAGCCATGAGAATGACATCAAAGCGATCTAGAAGTTGGCCGTTAATGAAATCTTCATTTCGAAGGCTGGTATAATTTGTTCCAAATTGGTCTAAAATCCAACGGGTCCATCCCATATCCATACTTGCTCGCCAAGGTCTGTATAAGCCAATTTTTGGCTTGAGGGATACACCCGCACTTGAAGTGGTCATTAAACCACTCACAGCATAATCATTGATCCATTGATTGATTTGAGTTTTGGAAGCTCCTGAGATAAGGAATTTATTTTTAGCATATTTAACGTTGAGTTGTTGCTCCCATGCTTCATTCATGATCCTGAATATATTGTTTTCTTTCGGATCTAATAGTAAATGAGGACCGCTTCCTTTGAGTGTACCGGGTAAGGGATGAATACCTGCAGCGACATTATGGGTATTAAATCCTGCGCCTGGGGCAAAGTCAACTTTGCTTACATCTTCCTTATTCGTCATCCGCCAATCTACCGCTTCGCCCTGGACATCTACAAAGGCGGATCTCACCTCTTTGGTTAACGGGCTTGCTGCGGCTATGACATTGAGTTCAAATTGAAAGGGTAAGGTCCATCCAGCGGCATCATAGGGTTGCTCAGGGGGTCCACCGGGATACTCTCGAAGATCAGGATAACTTTGTATTTCTAAAATTTGTCTGGCCAATTCACCAAATTCTTGATCCATCGGAATAACCCAAGTACCTTTTGGGTAGCTTATAGTATTGAAAGTAACTTGTGCCTTGAGTTGCTTAATACGAATCCCATTAAAGGCTAATCTTTTGAGGAGTTCGACGGGTCTTGCAGGGTCAGTTTGCTTTTGTGGGATAAAATAGGCGTAGGGGGGTTCTTTTTTATATTTTTCAATGGTTTGTTTACCTGCTTGAAACTTATTGAATAAAAGTACTTCTGAATATTTAGCAGCATAATCTAATACCGCTAGGGATGCCGTTTGCATATAATTAATGGCATCAGACAAACGCCACCAGCCCCCTTTCCAAGGACTTGAATAAAGGGACTCCAAACGAAATCCTTTTCGATCGGTGGGAAAATCTTTTAGGGTATAAAAATAAGGGGTGGCATATCGGTAAAGTGCCGTTTCGGTCCAATAGGCTGGAATGTTTTGTAAGACGGGTAAATAATCAATATAACCAGGGTACCAAGCATCAAAACCTTTGCCCATGTGTACGGCACCTGTTAAGCCCTGTGTTTCTAATTCTTGCGCGATGGCCATGCCTATCATATTTACTTCTCTGGCGACTAAAGGAGGGCTTCGTGAGGCAACGGGTTCTGCGAAGGGGGGAAGCCATATACGTGTAGGAAAAGGAGAAGATTGATGATGAACATGAATGATATTGGGTTCCCATTCGCGCCAAATCCGCGTAATGTTGCGGGATTCAATCATATTGACCATGTAAGCATCCCTATTGTTGTCATGACCTATGTATTTTTGGTAAAGCCAAGGTATGGGAGCGGCTTCATAAGGCGTACCCACATGTTCCTTATACCAGTTGACGACGATGTCTTGGCCATCAGGATTGAGTGAAGGCCAAAGTAACAGGATGACATTATTCAAGATATCGTTCACTTTTTCATCTTCAGTATGTGTTAATAAATAATGTGCCAGAGAGAGGGTGTGCTGGGCACCTGCGACTTCGGTAGCATGAAGACCTCCATCGATATGAACAATAGGTTTGCCTTCTTGAGCCAAAGCTTTGGCTTTGGCTACTGACAATTTTTCAGGGTGGGCTAATAATTGTGAGATTTCCTTATACCTTTTGATATTGGCTAGGTTTTCTTTTGAAGAAATCACGGCATAATACCAAGAGCGATCTTCTGAAGTTTTTCCAGCGTATTGCAGTTCAATAAGATCAGAAGAGGCTTCAAGTTTTTGAAAATAATCAAGGGACTCTTCATAACTCGCCAATTTAAAATCGGCACCTACTTTAAAACCTAAGATAGATTCTGGTGAAGGAATCGAACTATATTGTGCTTGAATAGGAATATTGGCGATGAGTAAAGTACCAATAGCTAGGATTATGTAGGTCAAACCTTTGGGGCAAATCAGCTGCAGTTGAAATGAAAATTTCATGAGTAGGTTAAAAAGATGGTTCATATTTAAGCGATTTCATTGGATAAAAAATATCAGGGACCAACCATCAAAGTTAATGCCTGCCTAAAAGATGAGAGCGTCCAACCTTTAAATAAGACTATAATTTAATGTTATCTGGCTATAAAACCCGGATGTATACCTGAAGATAAATCAAAATAATCTCCTACAGCGCCTACTACCGCATCTGATCTACCCAAGTTTAATTGGGTTCTTAGGGCATAAAGCGCATTAATTCCAGTACAATGGGCACCGATTATTTTTTTTAAACCGAAGGCTCTCAATTTTTCTCCGGTCCATGTCAAATGTGCATCATTGGCTGTCACTAAATGAAATCCCCCGATGGCGGCATATAACTTGGCTTCATTAATATGTGCTTATATGTATTCAAGAGTATTGATGATGCCGGCATGCCCACATCCAGAAATCAAAACCATACCCTTGGCTGTGTTTATGGCCATAGATTGATCTTCTGGAATCCTGTCTTCTATGGGCCCATTTGGGGTTTCAATTTGACTATTTCCTGACCAATTTCGCTCATCGTGCAGTCGAGGGATAGGGCCCGTCACCCACACACCTGGGAACAATGCTTCCTGTTGTTTGTGTATGATGAAAATTACCCCATCTGATTCTAAGCTATCTTTCAATATGAGCATATCATTTTCAGTATTGACTCTTTTGCTAAAAATACCTTCAGCGACATGAATTCTAGAGAGGGCTTTCGAATTTTTTTGTTTCAAATGATGTCTTAACATCAACAGACCCCCCGTATGATCACTGTGATTATGACTCAAGAAAACATCTTCCACATCCGATAAATCTATATTTAAATCAAGGGCATTTTCAAGGACAGTTTTGGGTTTGTTTCCGGTATCGAACAATATTTTATATCCATCGACTTCAATGAGTGCTGCATAACCCCATTCTCCGATTCCTTTATCGGCCAACATAGTAGATAAAGTCGTTATTTTTAAGGTGGTCACTTGATCTGATTTTGACTGATCAAACCGAGGAGTTATAACTGTTGCGGCCTTGACACAGACATTTATTACAAAAATAAGGGCCACAAATCCAGCTAAAGTGGCAAGAATTAATTTTTTCATTTTGTAGTTAGTTAGTTGTATGTCTCATAATATTCGAAATAGAACTTTTTTTCTAAATCTTAAAATAAAGTAAATTTATTGTTTAATAAAGTTAACCGTAATTCTTAAATATGATAACGGCTCTCATGCTCAACTTTTTGACAACAAAAATGGTCTGTTAAACTGATGTCATTACCTGAATCAATAAAACTAAATATAATTTTTTTACCTTTATGTTGGATATTAATGACCCATAGATGAGCTTTATATGTTCGAACATATTGATCCCG
>CAJXAT010000068.1 GCA_913050055.1 uncultured Flammeovirgaceae bacterium
AGATGGTCTGGAAGGATTACGGTATAAGAAAATCATTATTGCTACCGATGCGGATGTAGATGGGATGCACATTCGCTTGCTTTTGTTGACTTATTTTTTGCAATTTTTTCCTGAACTGGTCAGAAACGGTCACGTATTTATTTTAGATACCCCTCTTTTTCGCATTAGAAATAAAAAAGAAACATTTTACTGTTATGATGAGCTGGAGCGTCAAACAGCGATTGAAAAATTGGGAAAAAATGCAGAAATCACTCGATTTAAAGGTTTAGGTGAAATTTCATCCAATGAATTTGCAGCTTTTATCGGAGAAGACATACGTCTTGAACCAGTTATTTTGAGAAAGGAAACTAAAATCAAAGATTTATTGTCTTTTTACATGGGGAAAAATACTCTAGATCGTCAGCAGTTCATTATTCATAAACTTAGAGTGGAAAAAGATCTGATTCATGAAGAAGAGGCAATCAAATTAGAAAAACATGAGTTTACGTAAAAAGTTAACAACTATTGTTTTTTGGAATTTGTTACTGTCTACAGGTTTATTTTTGATCTCATTTGGCAACGACGAGGCATTGATTGGACTGCAGGAAGAAAATCAAACATTAGTTCGCTTGATTTCAGTCAATAAAATGAGTAAACCATCGAAAACTAATATTAGTAGTTTAATCCCCTCTAGTGGTTTGGACTTTCCGCTATCTGAGATGAAATATGATGTTCAAATATGTGAAATAACTTATGAGACACTATATAAAAGATCTAAAATAGTTGCTTCTGGCATAGTATATATACCTCTTGAAGATAGAGAGAAATTTAGTTACTTAACATTTGCACATGCTACTATTGCAGCAAATAATCAGGCTCCAAGTGAATTGTAAATGGTGAATATTCAAACATTATTATACGCAGCGATGGCTTCAACAGGTCTGATCACAGTGGTACCCGATCTCATAGGATTTGGTAGTTCTAAGGAGATCTTGCACCCTTATTACGTTGAGGAAACCTCTGCTCTGGTAGTTGTTGATGGATTCAGAGCCGTTAGAGAATTGCTAAAACAAGAAGAAATTAGCTCGGATGGAGAGTTATATTTACGCGGTTACTCTGGGGGTGGGTATGTGACTATGGGTACACAAAAATACATAGAAGAGTATGATCTTGAGTATTTTGATTTGAAAGCATCTTTTCCAGCAGCAGGAGGCTATTATATGAAGGGTGTACGTGATGTTTTCTTTGACCAAGAAATATATGAATCCCCTAATTTCATGGCTTATATTGCAGAATCTTAACGAATGTATTACGACATTGATATGGCCTTGGCACTACAAATTTTTAATGAGCCCTATGCACAGCGAGTTATAAATATTTTTGATGGTATTTCTGATGGGGCGCAGATAAATAGTCAGTTAAATGATACGGTAGCAGTATTAATTTCAGTCAATTTTTGGTCAAATCCTGAAAATCAAAAATTCTCAGAAATTTCTCAACTTTTTGAGCAAAACAGTTTGTTAGATTGGACACCAGAGATTCCCATGTACTTGTGTCATGGAGATGCTGATATAACTATCCCTTATCAAAATACAGTTGATACTTATAATGCTTTCTTGATTCTTGGATCCCCACCTGAGATCATCATATTGACTACTTTTGAATGCTCGGATCATTACACGGGTTTTGTCCCGTATTTAGAAAGCTTTATGAATGCAATTATGAAACTTGAGGGAAATAAGTGAGCAATGATGTGAATAGAATGCTTAAGAATTATGAATGATGATTTAAAAGAAGATGAGATTCATGAAGTACTTCCCGTTACAGGGATGTATGAAAATTGGTTTCTTGATTATGCTTCTTATGTAATTCTTGAAAGAGCCGTTCCTGCCATAGAGGATGGCTTAAAACCTGTGCAAAGAAGGATTTTGCATGCTATGAAAGAATTAGATGATGGTCGCTTCAATAAGGTGGCTAACATTATCGGAACGACTATGCAATTCCATCCTCACGGAGATGCCTCCATCGCAGATGCGATTGTAAACCTTGGTCAAAAGGATTTATTGATTGAAATGCAAGGCAACTGGGGTGATGTGCGTACTGGCGATGGTGCTGCAGCCTCTAGGTACATTGAGGCACGCTTGTCAAAGTTTGCCTTAGATGTTATTTTTAACTGGCAAACCACCAGTTGGCAATTGTCCTATGATGGACGTAAAAAAGAACCAGTTACTTTCCCTGTCAAGTTTCCTTTGTTACTTTCTCAAGGAGTAGAGGGTATTGCCGTGGGACTGTCAACCAAAATGTTACCCCACAATTTTACAGAGTTGCTCAATGGCTGTATCAACATTTTAAAAGGAAGATCTTTAAAGTTATTCCCTGATTTCCAAACAGGAGGTAAAATAGACGTAACGGATTATAATGATGGGCACAGAGGAGGCAAGGTCCGTGTGAGGGCGGTCATTGAAGAGGATGACAGTAAGACCTTATTGATCAAAGAAATCCCCTATGGTACGACGACTTCGTCGCTGATTGACTCCATCGTGAAGGCCAATGACAAAGGAAAAATAAAAATTAAACAAGTCATTGATAATACCGCAGCTGAAATAGAAATTAAAATTGTATTGGCCAGTGGTGTGTCTCCCAATATCACGATTGATGCTTTATATGCCTTTACTGATTGCGAGGTATCTATCTCACCCAATGCCTGTATCATTATCGCAGATAAGCCCCATTTTGTTGGGATCAAAGAAATCCTTAAGCACAGTGTGGATCAAACGGGAGATCTTTTGAAACAGGAGTTAGAAATACGTAAAAATGAGCTCCTTGAAAAGATTTTATTTTCTTCTCTTGAAAAAATATTTATTGAAAATAAGATCTACAGGGATATTGAAGACGCTGAAACATGGGAAGCCGTACTTCAAGCAATTGACCAAGGTTTAACCCCCTTTAAATTGGAATTTTATCGCCAGATCACTGAGGAAGATTTGGTTCGTCTGACGGATATTAAAATTAAGAGAATATCAAAGTTTGATGCTTTTAAGGCAGATGAGATGATGAATAAGCTCCAAGAGGAACTCAAGCAGACGCTCTACAATCTAGATCATTTGACTGAATTTACAATCTCATATTATCAGCGGTTACTCGAGAAATATGGTAAGGGAAAAGAACGAAAGACTGAAATTGCAAATTTTGATACCATTAAAGCCGCTTTTGTAGCAGCTAATAATGCCAAACTTTATGTAAACAGGCAGGAGGGTTTTATAGGAATGGGTCTTAAGAAAGACGAATTCATCTCTGAATGTTCAGACATTGATGAAGTCATTGTTTTTAGAAAAGACGGGATCTGTGTGGTTAGCCGAATTCAGGATAAAGTTTTTGTGGGCAAAGAAATCATCCATGTCGCTGTTTATAAGAAAGGGGACGAACGCATGGTTTACAATATGATTTATAAAAACGGATCTTCAGGAAGATCTATGATTAAGAGATTCAATATATTGAGTGTGACCCGCGACAAGGAGTATCGTTTGGCTAAAGAAGCCGAAGGATCTAAGGTATTGTATTTTACAGCCAATTCCAATGGAGAGGCAGAGATAGTTACCGTGAATTTGACTGCAGCGAGTACGGCGAGAAAGAAAGTTTTTGATATTGATTTTGCAGATTATGAAATCAAAGGTCGCTTGGCATCTGGAAATATGGTGACTAAGTATCCTGTCAGAAAGGTGCAGCTGAAAACGGCAGGAGCGTCTACTTTGGGTGGACTAGATATTTGGTATGATGAAGTGATTGGTCGTTTAAATACGGAGGAGCGGGGTCTGCATTTAGGTAATTTCAAAGCAGAAGATTTGATCATTGTTTTTTATTATGACGGTCATTATGAGTTAACCACATTTGAAATGAGTAATCGTTATGAATCCAAAAACATATGCCATTTGACTAAATTTATACCTGAGGCTATCATTACAGGGATCTACCAGGAAGGTAGTACCAAAGCTTTTTTTATCAAAAGGTTTAAAATCGATACTGTTAAAACACAAAAACCTTTTTTCTTCATCTCTGAGACCAAATATTCAAAATTGTATTTTGTCAGTGATGCGGTAAACGTAGAAGCATCTGTGACGTATAAAGAGAAAAACAAAAAGGCACAGAAAATTTTAAATTTGGATACTTTAATAGATGTTAAAGGCTGGAAAGCCTTGGGGAACAAATTCCCCTTACAAAATTTAGTCAAAATTGAAGTCGTTGTCAATGAGGTTGAGCTTGAAAAACCTGAAAAGGAAGACATTGAATTATTAAAATCTTTTATTCAAGAAGAGGTAGAGCGTGAAGATAATCAAATAGGGCTATTTGATTAAAACGATCAGTAAAGAGGTACCTAATTATAAATACTTTAGCTTTGTTGAGAAATAACAAAGACATTAACCGGTTGTGAAAAAATGGTTTAAACGGATGTTTATTTTTTTGGGATTTGGATTTTTATTCATATTATCTCTCAATATTTGGATATTAGTTAGTACCTCAGAACAAATATTCATAGAGGAGGTTTGGCCACCTGCTCAAAGGGTGGGCTTAGTACTTGGTACTTCTCGATTTTCTACCAAGGGGACCAAAAATGAATTCTTTGAAGAGCGGATGAATGCTGCGGCCAAGCTTTTTGAGCTAGGAATTATAGGTCATATCCTGGTCAGCGGTGATAACAGGAGTATATACTACAACGAGCCTCTTGACATGCTTAACGCGTTGAAAGAAAGGGGTATTCCTGAATCAGCAGTTACTTTAGATTATGCTGGATTGCGAACTTTAGATTCGGTAGTGCGTTGCGCACAGATATTTGGCCAATCCAACTTCATTATCATTACCCAAGAATTTCATTTGTATCGGGCGCTGTTTATAGCTAATTATTATGAATTAAAGGTCTATGGATTTTCACCAAAATCGGCTAGGGTATCGGTACCTACAAAAGTGAGGGTTCGAGAACTGATCGCACGTGTTTTGGCAGTTTTAGATCTTTATGTATGGAACAAAAAACCTGAAATTATGGGTAAATTGAGTCCTATCTGAAAAATGAATCAAGAAAAAATAAGTTTTTAATTTAAAATTATTGATGGGTTATTTTTTGATGTATTTTCGCAAGGATAAAAAAGGATAAACAATAACATGTTAAAGGAATTTGAAGAATTACGTGAGGATGAAATTGATTTGATGTTGAGTGTTCCTATTCTCGTCTCTGTTCTGATTGCCGGTGCAGATGGTAACATTGATCATAAAGAGAAAAAAGAGGCTATTTTGTTGGCATATGCGAAGCAGCACCATGTGACCAAGCAGTTAGCTGGCTATTATCAACTAGTCGGACAAAATTTCGAAGAAAAATTACTTACTTGTATTGCAAAAACATCAGATGATTTAGAAATAAGGAATAGTGATATCATCCAAGAATTGAGAAAATTAAATTTGATTTTACCCAAACTGGATAAGCATTTTGCGATGAAATTTTATGATAGTATCGAAGATTGGGCCAAGCGGATCGCAGAGGCCTCTGGAGGTATTTTGGGTTATATGTCAGTAACGTATGAGGAAGCTAAATTATTAACCCTTAAAATGATTCGTTCTCCCCAATAAAATAGGATCATTTTTTTTCATATCAAACTTAGAAGGTTTATGCTTAATGTGATTAAACTATATGCACCCTGCAGCTAGATCTTCCGTTCTTAGGCCCTTCAGGTTTCTCCTGCTGATGTGGCTTTTTTTTTCGGTAAGTTTCTTTTTTAATATTGACTTCGGTTTTTTGGGTATTTTACCTAGGAGTTATTTTGGTATCATTGGAATATTTACGAGTCCATTGGTTCATGGAAATTTGAATCATATATCCTCCAACTCGGTACCTGTATTATTTTTGGGGACGATTCTTTATTTTTTTTATCCCAATATTGCTAATAGAATATTTCTCCAGTGTTATTTTTTTACCAACATCTTAGTTTGGTTTTTTGGAAGAACCTTTCTTCATATTGGCGCAAGTGGTTTGATTTATGCATTAGCTTTTTTTTTAATTTCAATCGGTTTTTTTGAGGGTAAATTTAGAGCACTGATTGTTTCTATCACGGTTCTGGCTGTTTATGGTAGTTTGGTTTATACTGTTTTTGATTTCAATCAAGCGGTCAGTTGGGAATCCCATTTATTTGGGGCTTTGGTTGGGGTAACATCTGCTTACAGCATTAAAAAGTACGGACATTTAGCCTAGGGATAGATATAGTTTTAGTTTTTTTAGTCAAGAATAAAAGATCTTTGGATAGATCAATAATCCATTTCCATTCATACCCCATTGAGTCCGTCAGGATTACGATTTACGAGTGGTTTAATACTATTATCGCATTGTCCATTTCACCTCGTTCGATATTGATTTCTGAACGATAGATTCATTAACTAGATGTAGAGGCTAACGTCCTTTTTCATGGTATTCTATGGTGGTCATATCATGTTTTTTGCGAAAAGATTAGATAAATGTTTGATGAGAATTGAATTCGGATTTTTCGTAAATCATTTGCATGGTATATTTATTTAGATCATCTCAGTCTAATCACCTTTCAGCATCTAGTAATCGATAATGATTACAAAAATCTTTGAAATTGTCGAATCTATTTTCATTCAAAACGATTCTAATCTTATCTGCAATGAGGTTACTTTTTGAGCTTAACTCTGAAATTTTCAGATCTTTTTTTCGATAGAGGTGACCATTTTCAATAGGGAGTTTTTTGGAGCGTTGATTAAACCTTGGAGGTACGGGTACGAGAGTAATTTGATACCGGTATAAGTAAAAAAGAGCTAGCAAAGAAAGAATTTATCGTTAGTTGAAAACTTAAAATGGTTTTAATTTTTCAATGAGTTTCTGCGTAGCTTTTCTATCTATTTTTCCGTTTTTGGTATATATGAATTTTTTTATATTCAACTTTTTTTTTGGCTTCTCGTAAGGATGTAGTGAGGAATAATCGAAGGTGGGCATCAATGCCCCCTCTAATAGAAGTACTACCTCTTGACCCAATACTTTATCGGGTAAGGAGGTAATGATTAAGGGTTGATCGGTCTGCTTGTTTAGGTGATGTTCTATTTTCTCAGGATGAACTTTAAACCCACCTGAATTGATCACAAAATCTTGACGACCCAACCATTTAAATGTATTTTCATCAATTAATTCGATGATATCTTGGGTTTGTAGCCATTGATTTTTGGTGATTAAGCCTTTAATTTTAAGACAAGAGGAATCATTTTTAGAAATCTTTGAATGCCCTGTTCTTTTAAAAAAAGGGGAGCCCAAGGGCTTCACTGCGATGTGCGAAGCTGTCTCGGTCATGCCGTAGGTGGCGTATATGTGAGCAATAATTAAAGGGTCTGCTACAATTTTTTCCTCTAGTTGGGGATCCAGTATTGCGCCGCCGATTAAGAGGTGATTAAAATCATTAAGATAACTTTTTAAATTCTTATAGAGCTTATTTAGCTGTAAGGGCACCATAGAGACAAGATCATATTTTGTATGATCTAAATCTAATATCCTTTCAGGAGCCAAGATATCCAGCTGGCCTTGGTTGACATAAGCTCGTACGATCTGCATGGCCCCACCTATGAGTCGTGGATTAATACATAGCAGGAAGCGAGCGTCGGGTTTTATGGAAAAATAGGACAAGGTGGTTTCGGCGCTCTGTATCAATTGATCTTTGCTTAAGGTTATTTTCTTGGGTGTCCCGGTTGATCCTGAGGTTTGAAATGAAAAATTAGTTCGACCTTCTTGTAAATCAGTAGCCATCTTTAGGATCCATAGCTCTTCTGAGGTCAAGGAGGTATGAAAATTACTGCTAGTTAAAAATGATTTAAAATCATTTTTATGTAGTATTAAAGAAAGGCGTTTAAAGAGAATGCGCAATTTTTTTGATTATATTTGATAAGTATTGCGCCATAAATTTAGCTAATTATCATTTCTTGTTAGTGATTCGCCAACTTATGATTCATAAGCTTCTCTGATATAGAATTGGGTTTTAAAAAAAAGTATTCACATCTTTGCATTCCCATTGAATGGAACGTAAAATATGGGATTCGGAAGCCATCAGGCCTTAGATATTACAATAAAAAAATGTTGACGCAATTAAAAAAAATAACCAAAATAACTTATGTATTAATGGCCTTTTTTTTGGTCATGATACTTGTCTTAATTTATCGGAATGGATTATCAGGAACTGAAACCGGTTTAACGACACCCGTGACCTTAACGCCCAAGACAACGACGAAATTGTATAAATCATCACAGTTGACTCTTCAACAAGTTTTACCGAATCAGCAGACGTATAAGATGGAGGGATTGGTCTATTTTGAAGCCCGAGAAACAGAAAATAAGCCACTGGTGGTGGTGACTGATTTAGCAGAAATAACAGCTATAAATGCTATTTTCACCCTTGAAAGTAATGCGAAGGAGACCAATGTAACGGTAGCTGAGGGCTTGGTGAAAATCACACAAAATAGAGATAATTACAAAGGAAACCGTACTTCTTTGAACATTAAACCGGGCCAAATTGGCCGTATAAAAGCCAATATGCGCGGGGTTATAAAAACGGTCAACAAGGATCCTAACTTTCTAGCATGGGCCAATCAAATCTTATTCTTTCAAAATACTCCACTCAGTGAAGTGGCTTCAGTGATGAAGCGGGTCTATGGTTATCAAGTCAAATTTATAGACAAAACAGCCTCACAATGCCGCCTAAGTCGCAGTTATGACGGGCAGACTCCCAAAGAAATTGCTTCGGCGATTGCCGAGGTATTTGGTTTTGATTATCAGATAGTGGATCAAACCATTACGTTTGTAGGGTCTTGTCTATAAGGATCAGGGAAACTTAGGAAATTTCTTGAAATCAGGAGCTCGCTTTTCTAAAAAAGCATTTTTTCCTTCTTGCGCCTCTTCCATCATATAATACATCAGAGTTGCATCACCAGCAAATTCCATTAACCCCCTTTGACCATCGAGCTCGGCATTGAGTCCACGTTTGATCATCCGAATGGCCATGGGGCTGCGTTTCATGATAATTTGGCACCACTGTACAGTGATGCCCTCTAACTCTTCCAATGGCACTACTTTATTGACCATGCCCATAGTCTCTGCTTCCGCTGCCGTGTATTGTTCACAGAGAAACCAGATTTCACGTGCCTTTTTTTGACCGACATGTCGTGCTAGGTAAGAGGATCCAAACCCACCGTCAAAGCTGCCTACTTTCGGGCCCGTCTGGCCAAATTTAGCATGGTCAGCTGCAATGGTTAAATCGCAGATTACGTGCAAGACATGTCCCCCACCGATGGCATAACCATTGACCATGGCGATGACCGGTTTGGGGATTTCACGAATTTTTTTGTGTAAATCCAGTACATTTAATCGAGGGACACCATTTTCACTAATATAACCACCGACGCCTTTGACATTTTGATCCCCACCTGAACAAAAGGCTTTATCTCCAATGCCTGTAAAGACTACTACGCCCACATCTTGTCGTTCTCGAGCGATGTCCATAGCGTCCATCATCTCTATGTTGGTTTCGGGTCTAAAGGCATTGTATACCTCGGGTCGATTGATGGTGATTTTAGCAATGCCATCAAAGAAATCAAACTTGATGTCTTCGTACGACTTGATGGAGGTCCACTCAAATGAATTGGTAGTCATAAATGATTTTTTTTAATGCTTGAAAAACTTGTTTATTTATGGGATGGTGGGTCTGAATCTCCAACAATTTTCCTTTGTCAGAAGGTTCAAAAAAACGGATTAATATTGCATTTAATTCTGATGAATTTATACATTTTTCGTAGTAAAAACCTAAGTCCAAGGTGCTATGGCTTAGGTCTTTTTGATGTGGGGTTGTCAAAAACTTATCTTTTTCTGCTGGATCCAAGGCTTCGGGACCTGGGATCAAGTCAAAGATGCCACCACCAAAATTATTAAATACGACGATTCTCATATGGGACAAATCCTCATTATGAAAAAAAGCATTGCGGTCATAGAGGAAACTTAAATCCCCCGTGAGCAGCAGGGACAATTGATCTGAAGAGAGGGCATGACCTACTGCAGTACCATTGCTGCCATCAATACCACTGGTGCCGCGATTCGCCCAAACTTTAGTATTAGATGGTGCGATACCCAGGAAATTGGCATATCTCACAGGCATACTATTGCTGAGGTGTATTTGGATATCTCTAGGTACTTTTTTCAAGATCTCTTGCATGGCTGAAAATTCGCTAAAGGGGGCTTGGTATTGGGTGAGGAGTTTTGCCGTTTGGCGTTGGGCCACCTGCCAGTGATTAGTAAACACTTGGGATGACTGGACTGGGTCGATGAGTTTATTCAATACCTGTTCTGGGTTGCCTTCTATCACACCCAAAAGGTGCTGATAGGGGTCTTGTAGCTCAGGTTGGGGATCGATATGCCATTGAATGGCTGCGCTTTTTCTTAAAAAAAGTTTGAGATTTTTTGAAATGATAGACTTCCCAAAGGTCAATACCAGATCAGGTGTTAAATGGCCTTGGAGAGCCTTATTATTTAGAAAAAGCTCTTGGTGCTGAATCACATCCGTCAATGCGTGTCCGTTTGAAATGATGTCTGCTATGATCGGAATGCCTTGACTGGCCAAGCGGCGAAGTTGATTTTTACAATCTTCAGATAAAGTCCCTTGTCCAATGACGATGATTTTTTTGGTAGCCTTTGCCCAATCATGTATCAACCCCTCACAATTGGCTTGCTTTTTAGCAAGATAGCTCTTGATGATTTTGAAGTCTTGACTGAACGCAAGTTTTTGATTTTTATCTGGATAAAAGGGCTCCCTGAAAGGAAAATTTAAGTGTACAGGACGACTGGACTGAGTGGCCAAATGGAAACTCTGCGCTATTTTGGTTTGATAGGTCCAACGCGCATCTTCAAAATCAAGGGAGGTGGGCATCTGAATAAATGCCTTAACAAATGATTGAAAAACATTTTGCTGTTGGATGGTCTGCCCATCCCATTGATCAATCCACTCTGAAGGTCGATCACCACTCATAATGATCAACGGAGTTCGACTGTAATAGGCTTCTGCAATCGCAGGACCATAGTTGAGCAAAGCCGTCCCAGAAGTACAACAAAGGACGACGGGTCTTTGGGTATGCTGTGCGACGCCCAAGGCAATGAATCCAGCGGACCTTTCATCCACCACCACACGGGTGCGAAGGTGGGGATGCCTCGAAAAGCTAATACTCAATGGAGCATTGCGTGACCCTGGAGAAAATACCGCATCTCGAATGCCTAATTGATAACAAATTTCAGAAGTATCAAAATGAATTTGGTTCATGACTGAAATACAATTCTTTTCAAGGTTTGCATTTTTAACTGGGTCTCCTCAAATTCTTTTTCGGGATTAGAATTTTCTGTAATGCCGGCACCGGCATAAAAACGACCGGTAGTTCCCATGATTTTCATACATCGGAGATTGACAAACAGATGTGTATAACCCAAGATGTTGATAGGCCCCAAAAAGCCCGCGTACAATTCACGATCGTATTTTTCATGTTTCTTGATGAACTCCAGTGCAGGTTGCAAGGGCATCCCACAAACCGCTGACGTAGGATTGAGAAGCTCCAGCATGGTGCTGCCGAGTTCAGGCATGTTTACAGCTTCCATGTCTACCTGATAAATGGTCTTTAGATGTGCCATACGACCTGCTTGAACTGTTTTAGGTCCATTTTCTAGATATTCTCTCAGTCTTATTTTTTTGAAGCAATCTATGATATATCGACTGACCATGGCCTGTTCTTCAATTTCCTTTTGCGTCCAAGCGACCTCATTCATGATTTGATCAGCTCTCAGTTTTTGGGTGCTTGCTAAAGAAACGGTTTTGAATTGATGGTCCTTGATTTCAAGTAAGGTTTCTGGAGTAGCTCCCAACCAGCAACCAAAATTGGGGGTAGATACCAAATAGATAAAGGCATTGGGATAGGCCTCACAAGCCATTTCAAATGTTGTCATGAGCTCAAAATCTGTAGGCAAGGTTTCATCATCAAACCGAGACAGAACGACTTTGTCAAAGATACCTTTCTTAATACATTTAACGGCTTCAACGACATCGCTACGAAATCCGTGAGTGGAGTTTTCTATCTTTTGATGGAGAGCTCGATGGGTATTCCCCATGGATTCTTGAAAACCGGTAATTTCTCCATCATTCAGTAGCGGATCAAGGGAGTTTTGTACACATTTTTTTTGATGCCATTTCATCATCAAATCACCTTTGATAAGCTGTGGTTCACTGGGATGATGCTTTAAAAAAGGATTAATATAAAAGCCCGTACCGGCATCTTCTAGCTTATGATGCTTTTGCATTTGAGGTCTTAAATCTGAAATGCCATGTACATAAGGGTCATTGGGAAGTCGCCAAATGGCCACTGGATAGACACTGTCCATCAAGGCACTCCAAAGCGCTGAGGGCGTCTCAAAGGTTAGGGTATTTAAATGGGTCTTAGTGGTTTGCAGAGCCATTGTCCTTTTTAATTATCGCTACGGTCAGCTTACTGGTACAAACTAATTTTCCCGCTTCATTTCTAATCTCTGTTTGCCATACCTGCGTACTTCTTCCTACGTGAATAGGACTAGCCTTGCCGTATACACAGCCTGATTTTACCGATTTAATATGATTGGCATTGATTTCTATACCAACTGGAAATTCAATAGATTTATCAATCAATAAAGAAGCGGCAAGGCTTCCCAGGGTTTCAGAAAGGACGACAGAAGCGCCGCCATGTAACAGACCCATAGGTTGTACTGTCCGATGATCAACGGGCATTTTTGCCAATATGAAGTCAACGCCAATCTCCATGATCTCGATGCCCAAATGTGCGACCAAGGTGTCTTTACCTGCCGCATTTAACATATCAACTGTATAGTTGGATTGAAACATAGGTAATTTTACTCTCAAAGATACAACGAGACGTTTATACTGGGTTCATTTGATCAACAATTCTCTCATTTTTTGCTTTTAGTGGCATGTGTGTTAATCCTTCTTGAAACATTTTTATGAATGGGTGGATGGATTTATTTTTTATAGAATTTGATGGAAAAATCATATTTTTGCTTTTTCAAATCGGTAGCTAAGTTTGAATAAAAAAACCATACACATCATTCGTCACGGCGAAACCGCTTACAATAAAACAGGACGCATTCAAGGGCAAGGCATTGATGCTTCATTAAATGATCAAGGGCGGGCACAGGGGACCGCCTTTTTTGAAACTTATCAAACGTTGGCATTGGATAAAATTTATGTGTCGACATTAAAAAGGACCAAAGAGTCGGTGATACATTTTATAAATAAAGGAATTCCCTATGAATTATTGATAGGCCTCAATGAAATCAGTTGGGGGGATCAAGAGGGGAAGTCATTTACTCCAGAAACTAAAAAAAAACATTCTGATGTTTTGTGTAGTTGGAAAAAAGGGGATTACTATCGCGCGTATCCGGGAGGGGAATCCCCGAATCAAGTGATGGCACGTCAGCGAGAGGCCCTCGCTCATATCATGAAACAAAGTTATGAATCTGAAATTTTGATTTGCATGCATGGACGGGCCATGCGGATTTTACTCTCTTGGTTGCTGTATGATTCTTTGAATAAAATGGAAAGTTTTGAACATACCAACCTGTGCAGATATCAAGTCAATTATAATGGAAATCATTTTTCATTAGTAGCCTCTAATGATACCCGGCATTTAGAAAATATCTAATAGTTAAAAACTCAATCAAAACGAATATTTCGATATGAGAAGGGGAGTAAGAGTTGAACTATTTTCCTAAGGAACAAGTCACTTTATTAACACCTTTTGATCGGTTTGGTGAAGTCAAAGCTAAGCAGTTCCGGATAAAAAACTCACTCCAACGAAAAATGCTAGCTTAAGATGATCTACTTAAATCTAATTATATGATATGTAATAAGTTATGCTGGTTTTAAGTAAAGCCCCAAAGATAATTTGGTTTCAAAATAATATATTTATAACTATCTATTAATGAGTATTTTAATATAATTTCAATAAAGTAATAATTTTAACTATTATTGTATCTTATTTAAAGACATAGAAGCACAATAAATATGCACTTTTTACTTCAAACATAAAACCTCTCAGACGGATGAAAAATTTATTAATTATTACTTGTTTACTTTTTGGATTGACTTCTCATGCCCAGTGGATTGCCAAAACATCTTGTTCAAAAAAGGCAGCCATAATCGCCAATCAAGCACTCGAATCTCGATTAAATGTGGAGCCTTTAATTGCTTTGGGTCAAGCCAAAGCTGCCCTAACTTTGGACCCAGATTGTGGATGTGCAAAAATCATCATTGCAGGACTTGCGAGTGCTAATAAAGATTGGGGATCTAGAAAAAAAAAATTAGCCAGCATAGATCGTGCGAGTTTATCCGATGAGGAAAAAGCTTGGTATGATATTCTGACGGCCAGTGAGGGTCAAGTAACAGAAAAGTTTAACGCAGCGTTGGCTGCCTATCCCAACAGTCCGATGTTCAATTACTTTTCAGTAGGAGAAGATGTAAATGCCAGTATAGCTTTTGCAGAAAAATTTCCTGATCATGCTTCAGCAGCCCTCAATTCAATTGTCTATGGTTATGGTCGTGGCGAAGATGTAGCACCTGACTATGCAAAAGCTATGGAGAGCGGACAAAAATCGATTGCCCTACACGATGGGCCCAACATTTATGATACCATGGCTGAGATAGAGTTTGATTTAGGTAACTATAAAAACGCGCTAGACAATCAGCTCAAGGCGGTAGATTTTGCTCAAGGCGGAGGTTCACCTTATTGGGTAGGTGCACAGAAGTACTGGCATTACAACAATAAAGAGGAAATCGTTAGCACTTTGATTGAAATGCAAAATAAACTTCAAGTAGCCATTACTGAAGGTGATCAAGAAACTGCATTATCACTGATGGATGCCAATAATCCCATGTACACGGGGGATTCAAATCTAGAAGGCTTCTACAAATTTGATGCAGCCAAGATGACGGATGGAGATAACGTGAGGTGGAGTGCCTTAGAGTTATATGATTTTCATAGT
>CAJXAT010000069.1 GCA_913050055.1 uncultured Flammeovirgaceae bacterium
GCATAAGCACCCCAAAACAAGGCAGCACCCAAAGTAATGGTAGAAAATAAACTTAGGTTAGCTATCGAATAAAACAATCCAGCACGGTTACCAAGGTGGATAGTGATGAATTCAGTAACGGTGGTGATTCTGTGTCTTAAAAACATCGGAATAAAGACGAATGCGGCAATCAAAAGACCTTGAATGGCGTTGATTTCCAAATTGGCCTGAGCTAAACCATAGAGATAAGCCGAGCCCATCATGCCTAAAAATTGATAACCTTGGACATTGGTTGCGATGGTAGAAATGGCAATAGAGGGCCATCTTAAATTTCTAGAACTTAAAAAATAAGCATTGGCATCTACTGTTTTATTTTTTGAACCGCTTAAAGCAATTATCAAGATCAAAGCGAAATAGCATAATACAATAATAAAATCCAACATAATATTAGAATCTGGGTCCTTTACCTAAAGGTGTGTTTGGAGGATCTCGGGGAATTTTTCCATATAACTTGGGAAGAGAGATGGTTTTTAAATGAGGCAGCACCCATTTTGCGAAATATTGGGCTTCTTGATGATGCGGGTAACCAGAAAAGATGAAGGAGCGTATGCCCATACTCATGTAGTCATTAATTTTATCAAGAACTTGTTGGGGATTTCCCACTAGGGCGGCCCCACAACCTGATCTTGCAAGTCCAACTCCAGTCCACAAATGAGGTTCAACGAAATGATCTGTCCCAGCTGTGGCCCGCATTTCGCTTTGTTTGGATACGCCCAAAGAGTTTGCGTCTTGCGCCCTTTCCCTAATTTCAGTTCCTTTTGTGATATCGAGTTTGGAAATCAATAGATCAGCGTATTCCCGTGCCTCTTCTTCCGTTTCTCGTACGATAACATGGACTCGAAGTCCGAAATCCAATGTCCGATGATAGGCAGCTGCTTTGGCTGAGAGGGTTTCCATTTGTGCTTTAAGTTTTTCCCTTGCCTCAGGCCACATGAGATAGACGTCACAGTGCTGGGCACAAAGATCTATGCCTGCAGGAGAATAGCCACCAAAATAAAGCATAGGTCCACCATTTTGCTGATAAGGCTTGACGGGGGCAGTAGGAAGGTGTAAGTCATAAAAATCACCATGAAAATCAATAAAATCTTCGTTCCAGGATTGTTTTAAGATGGTGATGACTTCTCTTGAGCGCTGATAACGTGCTTCTGATTCTAGCTCAGTCCCAGGAAGATTAGAGGAAATGATATTTAAGGTCAAACGACCTTGTAGCATATGATCAAGGGTAGCAATGGCCCGGGCGAGCATCGGGGGATGAACTTCACCACACCTGATGGCAGTCAATAAAATGATTTGTTTGGTTTGCGGGGCGATGGCTGCTGCAAAACTCAAAGTATCTTGACCTACCTGATAGGAGGAGGGGCATAAAATGTTACGATATCCTAAGACATCTGCTTGTCGAACAATAGCTGCGGTATTTTCCCAGTTGCTTTTATATCGGTCATTTCGAGTGCCTAAAAAATCATCATCACCATCGCAAATCGGGGCAAACCAAGAAATTTCTGCCCCAGAAACACGAGAGGCTTTAGATGCTGTCAGATGAGGTTGCGTCATTATTTTAAATAATTATGGATGATATTTTATAGAAAGGGTTAAAAAAATAGCCAATCTTTTCTCAAGAGAAGAGGATCATTATTCATTATTTTAATCTTGAGATCAGGGTCTATTTACTTTGCACATACTTCTAATTCAAAAGCCAATCTATTGAAAAAATTACAAAATTGATCATTTTATTTTCTTTTTCGAAAAGAAGTCCGACCTGTGATTCATTAATTTGAGTGAGGTCAGAATAGGCTGAGATTCCAGGATAAATTTCTTTTTTTATAACCAGTTAATCCCATTGTCCTCACTCGCCTTTACGGTCGTGTGAATCCTTTCTTCCATACTATTTGGCCCACTATAGAGGAGTAGGTTATGTGCTGTATTTTTAAATAAGAACAGACTTGATTGGCAAACTGGAGTGATTAATTCAGGATCAAAATAGACGCTGTCCCAGCTTTGACCCCCATCATTACTTCTTGCAATCAGTTTTCTTTTGTAGTGATTCCATTTTTTGGACGAATATTGAGTATTAACTCGCCATTTGGAAGTACTGTACCTATTGCTTCATTTGATAAGGCAATAGGGACATTTTCGCTTACTTGCCAACTTTTTCCGTGATCATCGCTGAAATAGCCATAAGCGTTATACTCATTAAATCCAGGTTGTGGATTTCCTGTCGAGTGATTGGCCGGCACATAAATTCGACCCTCAAATACACCTTCATTAAACTGAATCGCATGTCCTGGGGTATTGGCATGGGTGCGCCAATCTTTCTCGGGTTGGGTTGAATGTTTATTAAAATTAACCTCCCGTGTAATTTCTTCTGGATGGGACCAATTTGTACCCAAATTTTGAGAGGTGATAAACCAAACCTCTCCTTCTCCATTTCCATTTCTAATCTCTTGCTCTGATTGGGTACCGAGATTAAAAAATAAAAAAATTTTCCCTAAGGGAAAGAGTGGATCGTGATGGTCTACGATAGGGGAGGATTACCTACTTGCAACGATTGATTGTTGATGAGTACTTTTTGCTTGGGCCAGTTCAATCCACCATCATCACTGTACTTCATCACAATATCTACATCTCCAAAATCATCACATTCATTGACACGTCCTTCGGGGAAGGAAAGAATTTTCCCATTTTTTAATTGAAGGATGGCAGGTATTCGATAACATGCATAATCCTCCTGACCATTTTCAAATAATATTTGCTCACTAAAATCTAAATTTTTTTGAGAAAATAACTGATGGATACAAATGAAAAATACGATCGTATAATTTAAAACCCGCATTATCAAACAAGATAACTACTTTATCATTTAACCTATCAAAGCTAGTGAAATTAATGAATGAGAGAATGATCATTTATATCCTCGATGAGTTTTGAAAAAACAAAGGAGGTATAATGACGCTCAATGTGAAGAGATTTGCTCTAAGATTTAAATATCTGAGATGGGGTTATTATTATTATTATTTTCGAATTAGTAATAAAGTTGTTAATTTGACCAAAATTCAGGCTTTTTTTTAATTTCCCCAATGGGCCAGCGATGTTTGTTTTATAGATTTTTTAAATGAGGGTTTTGATTCATTCAAAATAGCCATTTAATTTTTTTCACAACAAAAAAACAAGTAAATGAAAAATTCAATTGACTTACCTTTAGAGCAATCACTCCTGGAAGAGATAGTAGCCCATGCTCAAGAGGTAAGCGTTTCCAAGGGGACTTCTATCGTAAAGGAGGGGGATTTCATGGATTTGATTCCCTTCCTGATGAAAGGATCTATTAGGGTTTTTCATAAGGATTATGAAAAAAATCGAGAAATGACCTTGTACTACATCAAGGAAAAAGAGGCTTGCATGTTCTCGTATTTCACTATTTTTTCAGATCATAAAAGTAGGGTTTTTGCCGTGGCAGAATTAGATTCAATACTGCTACTGATCCCCCGAGAAATCATGAATAGTTGGCAATTTAAATACCCCTCTTGGCAGAAGTTTTTAGTGAAAACATATATTCATAACTATGAAATTCTTTTGGATAAATTAAAAGAAGCTAGTTTAACTAAAATTGAAGGTCGTTTGAAAGCCTTTTTTAAAAATAAGTGCAGGCTCTTAAATACCAATGAAATATACATTACCCATCAAGTCCTTGCAAATGAATTTGGTTCGACAAGAGTAGTAATTTCGAGAGTTTTGAAAAAAATGGAACAAGAAAAAATGATTATCCTTGGAAGAGGTAAAATTATTTTAATTTAATGACCGCTACGTAATATATGATGCAAAATTTATACAAAAATGTTAATTATTATTGTTTTAAATAATTAATATTAATCAATAATAATTATGAATAAAAATAGATCAAAAAGGAGGTTACATGACGGAATAGTTGGGATTCTCTATCTCAGCAGTGTTTTATTGTCCAATTAAATTAATTTAAGTTTTGGTTGGATCGCTATAGCGGTGGCTGGACTGCAAATCGTAAGTCCTTTTACCAAATTCTGTCCTGTTTATTTCGTATTGAATAAAATGATGCCCGATACCGAACCTATCCAAAATGGAAAATGAAAAGTTAATTTTTTAAAAGGGTTTGCCGTCAAATAATGAACTTTTAATTCATACGATTGTTATTGTTTTTTTACAACTAATTTATTTCTTATCTTGAAATTGAGAAAAAAAATATTATGAAAAAAAAGAACGTCAAGTTGAAATCCAGAAGATCTTTTGTTAAAAGTGGTCTGGCCTTATCCGCCATTACGATTCTCCCACGTCATGTTTTGGGAGGTAAGGGTTTCATAGCACCCAGTGATCAACTCAATATTGCTGCGATTGGATCGGGCGGTAAGGGGGCAAGTGACATTTCAAATGCGGCTCGTAATGGCAGTGCTCGGGTAGGTGCCTTATGTGATGTAGATTTTTCTGGAAGCGCAGCAGCAACGGCCAAAAAATTTCCAGAAGCCAAGTGCTATGCTGACTTTAGAGAGATGTTGGATAAGGAAAAAGATCTGGATGCCGTTACGATTTCTACTCCTGATCATGTCCATGGTGTGGCTGCTGTTCATGCTATGGAGCGCGGCAAACATGTATATGTTCAAAAACCAATTACTCATAATATAAGAGAAGCCAGGATACTGACCGAAATGGCCAGGAAGCAAAAAGTAGTTACTCAAATGGGTAATCAAGGCGGATCTAACCCATTGTTGCAGACCGTTCAGGGCTGGGTAAATTCGGAAATCATTGGTAAGATTTCAAAGGTCCAAATTTGGAGCAATCGTCCAGTATGGCCACAAGGCATAAAAATGCCTGCTGCAGATCCCTCTGCTAAGCCTGCAGATTTGAATTGGGATCTATGGCTCGGTCCTGCACAGGACAAACCTTATACTCCCAATATGCATCCATTCAATTGGAGGGGTTGGTGGGATTACGGAACTGGAGCTTTGGGAGATGTGGGATGTCATTTAATAGATATTCCTTATAGAACGCTAGGTTTGAAATATCCTAAGGATGCCGAATGCAGCGTGGGAACGGTCTATTCTCGCATGTGGACACCTGATTACTTTCCTGAAGGATGTCCACCTTCATCTTTTACTACGTTGCATTTTAATGCAACAGAGAGGAGTAAATCACCGATTGAAATGACTTGGAGTGATGGGGGTATCAGGCCCTCACATCCAGAAATCATTCCTGCCAATGATGATATTGGGGGCCCTGGAAGCGCAAATGGGGTTTTGATGATTGGAGAAAAAGGCATTATCTCTACTAATATTAATGACAGCTCACCATTGATGCCCAAACTTTATTTAAACGATGGGACTTCGAAATCTGGTCCAGAATTAGCACCGAGCGATGAGCCGGAATACGGGCATCAGCGCAAATGGATAGATGCTTGTAAGGCAGGTTATCAAAGTAGCGAGCACCAAGCCCTGACTTCCTCCTTTGATTATGCTGGCCCCATGACGGAGACTGTATTAATGGGAAATTTGGCCATCCGAAGTTACATGCTTCAGCGAAAAAACGCCAAGGGTAAGATGTCATTCTATGCAAGAAAAAAATTGATTTGGGATGGAGAAAACACACGAATTACCAACCTAGAGGAGGCCAATCAATTCGTCGGTAGGGTTTATCGATCGGGTTGGGAGATGTGATAAATGTTAAGGATAGGGTTTAATACAATCACATAAAATTATATGAAATGGGATGCCTTTTTATTTTATTAGAAATAAATCGTTTATGGTCATTTTAAATTGTTAAACTTTAGGTAACCTTTTTTATTGCATTTCGTTTAGTCATACAGCTATTGAGGTGATTGAATATGACGAAGATTCAAAACGCAATATTATTCAGTATATTTTTTCCAATATTTACTGTTGCTGCACAAGTTGTCGTTCAGGATAAAAGAAGCTATGTCACCCATGCCATAATGGGAACAGAAGTTCCAGAAATTGACGGTCGATTTGATGAAGTCCTTTGGAGTCATATTGCTTGGGAAGGGGATTTTGTCGAGGCAGGGCCTGATGAGAATACAGCTCCAGCCCAACCTACTCAATTTAAGTTGGTTTATGATGATAATTTTTTGTATGTCGCTATACAGTGTTTAGATTCTATACCCGATAAGATCGTAAAACGGTTATCTAGACGAGATAATATACAGGGGGATTGGGTCGCTATAGGTTTCGATAGTTATTTTGACAAAAGAACGGCTTTTGTCTTTAGAGTCAGTGCTTCGGGTGTAAAAGGTGATGCCTTTGTTACTGAAAATGGGAATAATGATGATGATAGTTGGAATCCTATTTGGTATGCAACCACAACCATTCATTCTCAAGGGTGGAATGCAGAAATGAAAATCCCGTTTAGCCAATTGAAATTTGGAAAATCAGCGGAGCAATTATGGGGATTGCAAGTGGCAAGAAATTTGTTCAGAGAACAAGAGATGTCAGTTTGGGATCGAATCCCACAAAACAGCGCAGGTTGGATCAGTGAGTCCGGTACCCTTCAAGGACTTAAGAATATTAAGGCTCAGCATCAGTTGGAAATACAACCTTTTGTAGTTACTCAATATGACACCTATGCAAGTGAGTCAGGTAACCCATTTAGGGATGGAAAAGACCTAGGATTTAATGGGGGTATCGATGCTAAAATAGGAGTAACCAACGATTTGACTCTCGATTTGACTGTAAATCCAGATTTTGGTCAGGTGGAAGCGGATCCCGGAGCTATTGCCTTGGATGGGTTCCAAATATTTTTCAACGAAAGACGCCCTTTTTTTATAGAAAATAAAAATATTTTTGATTTCCAATTTGCCAATGGTTCCGACAATTTGTTTTACAGTAGGCGTATAGGAAGAAGTCCTCAGGGATCCGCATCAGGGACTGCGGATGCCTATGTAGATCAACCGAACAATACGGTTATTTTAGGAGCGGCAAGGCTTTCTGGAAAAACCAAAAACGGATGGTCTTTGGGATTGTTAGAGACGGTCACGGATAACATGTTTGCCAAAATTATTGATAATGGCGAGGAATCTAAACAACGGGTTGAACCCATGACCAATTACTTGGTGGGTCGCGCACAAAAAGATTTTAATAGTAGGATGTCTTATATTGGTGCCATGATCACGGCCACCCATCGGGATGTGGGAGCCAATTTTCAATATTTACGAGAGACAGCCTATTCAGGAGGCGTAGATTTTAAGCACAATTGGCAGGATAGAAAATATTATATCACAGGAAATTTTGTAGCTAGCAATGTTCGGGGATCCAAAGAAGCCATTTCTGCTACTCAATCTGATATTACCCATCTTTTTAACCGCTCAGATGCTTCACATGTAGCGTTAGATACGAGTCGTACTATGCTTACAGGTACAGGAGGTAAATTGGGAATAGGTAGGGCGACAGGCATTTGGTTGTACGATGGGGGATTCATTTGGCGCTCTCCAGAACTAGAACTCAATGATATTGGATTTTTGCGCCAGGCAGATGAAATTCGTCAATACTTAAATTTGACAGGACAATTTCAAACACCGACAGACTGGTACAGAAGTACCTCAATCAATTTAGGTCAATATACCACATATGATTTTGAAGGAAACTTTAATCGCTTACAGTTTAATTTTAAAGGCGACGTTAATTTCAAAAACAATTGGGAAGCGCGTGTTTATATGATTCATAAGCCTTTGATCAATATTAATACCTATTTGCGGGGGGGACCACGATGGCGCTTTTCTGAAGAAAATGGAATATTCCTGTCAGCAGGAAGTGATCGAAGGAAAAAATATAATGTGAATGTAAGGATAGGGAAAAGTCAAGCAGAGGAAAATAATTTTTCATTTACCCGCTATTCTATCTCAATGGGATATCAGCCTGCTAATGCCTTGAGACTATCGTTAGAAACTTCCTATCGAAATGCCCCAAGTAAGACCCAGTATGTAACTCAAGGAAATTTCCTTAATAAAGATTTTTATATTTTGGCCGCTATTGATCAGGTGACATGGTCGACCTCTTTAAGGGTTAATTACAACATCAACCCAAATCTGACATTGCAATATTATGGACAGCCGTTCATATCAAGAGGTATTTATGAGGATTTTAATTATGTAAAAGAGGCAAGTGCTGAAAAATTAGATGAGCGTATTCAGCTTTATTCGGAGCAGCAGATCAGCATCAGTGATGATATTTTCTCTATTGACCAGGATGAAGATGGGAAGGCTGATTTCACCTTTGAGAATCCTGATTTTTCATATGTGCAATTCAGATCCAATTTAGTGGTAAGATGGGAGTATGTGCCTGGATCTGAACTCTATTTTGTTTGCTCTCAAGGAATTACGGGGTTAGGTGATCCGATGAGTGAGCTGGGCGAGAGTCTGCGCTATCAGATCTTTGATCAGCAACTCAACAACACTTTTTTAATCAAGGCCACTTACAGGTTTGTATTATGAATCATTATTTATTTAGTTTCTCCATTCATCCCCCACATCAAGAATAGATCGAACGCATTTGAAAGTGTTCAAGACCACGTAAGCTTTATTGAAATCAGGTATTAACACCTTTTATTTTTTTTAATAGAGATGTTTAGATCAAACAATAATGGGTTAGATTGTGTGGATAGAGTTAAAATCCAATTAATATAGCATTCAAAAAATCAAGAAGGAACTTTATTGTGAAAAGTACCGTCGCAGCTACGGGTTTTTTATAGTACCTAGGCATCTCCTTGGGGGACTTGGATTTATATTGCCAAGTGACTAGCTGGCCATTGCTGCGATCGGCTCCGGAGGAAAGGAGGGTTCGATTTAAAAAATGCATTCAATGGTGGCAAGAATTGAATCTTTGCCCTTTGCGATGTGGATCCCGAGAGAGTGGCCCAAGCGATCAAGGATCACAGCAAGGCACCCTTCTATAATGATTATCGAGTGATACTTGATAAGGAATTGGACATTGATGCAGTCACTATTGGCATTCCTGATCATGCGCACGCCTTAATTACTTAAAATGCGATGCTTCGCGGTAAGCATGTATATGTGCAAAACCATTGATACACCATTTCAGAGGCACGTTTACTCACTCAAATGGCAGAAAAATATAATATTGTTACCTAAATGGGTAATCAAGGAGTATCCAATCAAGGAGTGGTCCGATTGAAACAATGGGTGCAAGATTAAGAAATTGGAAGGATTGAAAAAGTTCAAGTTTGGACGAATCGACTAGTTTGGCCTCAAGGCATCCAGATGCCATTGGCCAATGCAAATGAAAACCTGTAAAATTGGACTGGAATTTATGGTTGGGCCCCGCAACCAACAGGGCCTTTATACCGGGATTACATCTTTTTACTTGGAGGGGTTATTGGGAATATGGAACAGGTTCATTGGTAGATATGGGCTGCCATTTGTTTGATGCACCTTATAAAGCTCTGCAGTTAGGGTATTCTTCTGGAGTTCAATGCCGTATCTTGGATGTGTACAAAGAAATGTAGAGGCTAGAATATACGCCCGAGGCTTGCTATTTGGCGGCTAAAGTGACCATTAATTTCCCTACTGATAAAACAATTCCAATGGAGTGGTATTTGAATGGATGGAGGACTTCAACCTGCCATTCCCGAGAAACTTACGGCAACTTTTATGCCGAATACCAATGGGGTTTATATGATGGTTTCCATTGGAGTAATTACCTGTGATACTTATGTCAGCCATCCCACATTATTTAAAAAAGGTCAAGAACCTTTACTTTTCGATACGAGCGTTCAGGGAAATTTGGATTTGAATCAAAATCAAGCGTGGACAGAAGTCTGTAAGACCGGTCATGGCTCTCTTGAACACAAGGTGCTCACGTCTTCTTTTGATTACGTAGGGCCCTTCACTGAAACAGTGCTAATGGGTAATTTAGCTATTCGAAACCATCAGTTGATAAGAGAGCACGCGTCGGGAAGAAAAGAATATTTTGGAAGGGAAAAATTATATGGGATTAACATGAAAATCACCAATTTAGAGGAGGCCAATCAATTCGTAACTAAGCCTTATCGAAAGGGTTGGGAATTGTCTAATCTATAAGGGGTTTGCTAACTAATATAGCCGCCGAAGTCCCGATTAGAGTCTTTCTTTTCTACTTTAAAAGGAACCTCTAAAGGTCAAAGAAATATTCCTACCTCCCGCGCTGATGTTAGAAGCAAATTGACGGTAGTTTGTATCTAAGATATTATTAAAGCTCAGTTGAAATTGTATTTGTTCATTTAACGAGTAGGAAGTATTTAAATTTAAAGTCATCCATTTAGGCATAAATCCATTAATTGGATCTACTGAAAACAACTCATTATCTTCACCAGAAAGGTTATAATCTTTAGATTTTTTATCACCATTAAAGACTATGAAAAAGGAGATTTTTATTTTTTTAATTTGTAAATCAATACTGGATCGCCCAAATAGGGGTGAGATATGATCCAAGGGTGAGTGCCCTAGGTTATTGAGTATTCGTCCATACGTGTAGGTCATCGAATTACTAAATTTCAGATCAGGGGTAAGGTCAACATTTAACAATCCACTGAATCCATAAATAAAGGCTTTTTTGACGTTGGCATTGTGATACGCGTCACTGAGGATTTCATCATACAAGACTAAAGATTCGTTTGACTCTGTAAGTGGACTAATTGTCTGATTATCTTCAGCAGTTACTTTTTGCATGGTAATGGCATTCTGATACCAAGTGTAATAAGTATTTAAACCCAAATGGATTTTCCCTAACCATAGTTTAGAAATACCTAGCTCCAGATTGTAGGTATATTCAGGAGCTAGCTCAGGATTGGGAACAACAACATTTCCAGGAGATGAATCGAATACTTTACTGAGATCATCGATATTTGGGGCTCGAAATCCGGAAGCGCCAGCGAGCATGACCCGCCAATTATTTTTCGAATTATAAACCAAGCTTAAATTCCCATTGAGGGCTGTATGGGCTTGTGTTATCTGATCAAAGTCAAAAGGGAAAAAAGTTTTATCATCGAAATGAGCTTCCAGTCCAATATAGTTGATACGCAATCCCTCATTCAAGATCCATTGATCATTTAATTTGTAGGAATGGGTAAAGTAGAAAGCATAGCTCTCCATAGTTGACCCTCCATCAGGATAACGGGTATCTAAAGGAATCTGGTCAAGGGTTATAATATTTTGTTGATAGGCCGTAGAATGCACTTTATTATGCCAAAAATCAAATCCGTATCTCAAAGTATTTTTCAATTTCTTTTTCTCGAAGTCAGCGTTGAGTGTGTAAATATTGAGTTGCTCATTTCTATTTTTCAAAAAGGAATTATTAAAGGAGCGGGTATGTCGACTTTCTTCAATGAATTGATATCCTAAAATAATTTTCGCTTGATCAAACCACTTTCGATTCTGCGTAAGGTTTAATTGATATGAGCTGAAGAATCTTTCTTGTGGGCCATAAAACCATTCCGCATATTGAGGTGCATCATTTTTTATTTGTGTCAGCCGATCATATCTTGGAATATCTGAAGAAGTAGAATACTGAAAGTTCAGGACATGATTCACCACATCATTTTGCCGATAAAGAAATTTTTGCAGAAAATCATATTGTCTATAGCCTGATTTTTTTTGAAGATTTGGATTAGAGTTTGGCAAGACGACATCTTGATCGTTGATTCTGTCTACATAAAACAATCGCTTACCAAAATCAGGATATTGTGGGTCGCGACGCCCTCCTTGCATTAAATCACCGAAATTCGAGAAAGAGAGACTGCTGAGCGCAGCGAATTTTTTCAATCCAAAGTTGAAATCCAAATGAGTAGTTTTGGCATTATTGGCACTGGCATACCGGGCAAGAAGCCGCGTCTGGATCTCCAAAGTATCATTGTCAGATAACTTGGGATACTTACTATAAAAATGCATGACTCCACCGAGCGCATCACTCCCGTAGATGACTGAGCCGGGGCCTAAAATAATTTCTAATCTTTCTAGGACGTTATTATCTAAGGTCAATGAATTTTGAAGGTGTCCACTCCTATAGATGGCATTATTCATGCGAACCCCATCAACAACCATCAAAACTTTATTGGTTTCAAACCCTCGGATGACGGGACTGCCTCCCCCCATTTGACTTTTTTGTACAAATACATTTCCTGAGCTTTGTAAAAGATCAGGTGTCGTTTGCTGATTTAAAAAAGAGATTTCTTTTATATTTACCACTCGGATGGATTGTCCTACTTCACTCAGTTTTTCGTTGAACTTATTGGCTGACACGACAATTTCACCCAGCGAATAAGAGTTTTCTGCAAGGGTTACCATAAAGTTCATCTCAACCAATTTTGCATAACTGAATCGACGAACCATATAATTGGGGTGAATGAACCAAATTTCGTCTTCTTGTTTAAACGTACCTATATCGGCTTTTCCCGCAGTATCCGTTTTGATAATCAATGAAAGCGCACTTTCAATGTTAACGTTAGTAATCGGACGGGCATTGGCTAGGTCTTTAACGGTTAATATTTGGGCTTCGAGGGATGTGGAAAGTAGGATGCCCAAAACAATTAAAGTGACTCCTTTATTCATTCTACGAATCTTTCTACATACTTGCTTCGGAGTTTAGTTAATTTAGGTTGAATGACGGCTATACAATAACCCGCTTGGCTATTTTGATTGTAATAGTCATGGTGATCTGCTTCTGCCAAATAGAAAGGGGGGGCAGGGGATAGTTCGGTAACGAGGGGAGCATCGAAATAATCTTTTAATTCAATAAAAACAGCATTAGCGGTAGCACGCTGATCATCGGATTGATAATAGATAACTGATCTATATTGTGTGCCCAGGTCAGCACCTTGCCGATTCAATTGAGTAGGATCATGTAAGGTCATAAAAATGGTCAGTAAATCGTGCAATGAAATCTCTTTGTTTTCGAAGGTGACTCTTACTACCTCAGCATGACCAGTAAGACCACTACAAACCTCTCTATAAGTGGGATAGCCGGGGGCCAGCCCTCCACTGTATCCAGATTCAACTTTTGTAACTCCTTTGACGCGCTGCATTACGGCTTCGATACACCAAAAACAGCCCCCACCTATCGTGATGATCTCCGCACTCATATCAATCTTTAATTAATTTAATAGACTCAGAATTTATACAATACCGTAAACCACTTGGCTCCGGTCCATCTGGAAAAACATGCCCTAAATGCCCATCGCAGACGTTGCAAAGAACTTCCACACGAATCATGCCAAAAGAGTCGTCTCTCACATATTTTACTGAGGCAATATCAATAGGTTGGGTAAAGCTGGGCCATCCTGATCCTGATTCAAATTTGATGGTGGAATCGAATAATTCATTATCGCAGCATGAACAACTATATACGCCTGACTCATGGGCATAGCAGAGAGCACCTGTGCCTGCAGGTTCGGTACCCTTAAGTCGGGTTATTTTATATTGTTCAACCGTAAGCAAATCTTTCCATTCATGATCAGATTTTTCCACTCTTCGTTTGGGCTCCGGATTTCCTTTTAAGGCAAAATCTAATTGAGCTGGTGTTGGACTAACTGATTTTAAAAGAAATGAAGGTTCAATATCCCATTTCTTATTAGCATGGAACATATACGCCCCCATTACATATAGATGACGTGAAAGATTGCCTGATTGTTCACTTGATAAAGTGTTGGCTAGATTGTCATCTAATAAGTTTAAATTACTAGTTAATAGTTGAGGAATAGCTACACCAATGTACCAATGCTTAGCATAAAAATTAAATCCAAATGTTGCATCAGGAACAGTCTCAACAATAACATCTCCTTGAGTTAATGGATCATTTGGATTAGCTACATTCCATCCGTTTTTATCAATCTTAAATTGCGTGAATCCACCAGATAATGCTAGTGATAATTTTATTTCTTCACTTACTGATAAATGATAAGCATATGCAACAGACCCGCCTGTTCTACTTGTTGGACCAAACTGATCATTAAAAATAACACCACCTAAACCAACATTTTCTTCTTGTTGACCATACATGCTTAAAATAGTTGTGCTTGGAGCATCATTTATACCAGTCCATTGATTCCTAATACTTGTTCGTACTTGATAATAGTCTTCCATTCCTGCGAAAGCTGGATTTAGAACGTAATTATTATCCATAAACTGTGTTAATTGAGGTAACTGTTGACTATATAGTGACCCACTAAAAATAAAAGCTAATATTAAAAAAGATATTTTCTTCATATTGATTTTTTTTATCTTATAATTGTTATTGGTCCTGTTTGAGGGTCCTCATTATTATTTAAATCTATTACATAATAATATGTTCCTACTGGAAGCTCTTCCGATTCAAAAGTTCCATCCCAGGCAATGTAACTACCACCTCCACTAGTTTCGTGAACTATTTCTCCCCATCTATTAAATACCTTAACGACTGCTTGTGGATAATTCTCTATATCTAAGATTTCCCAAGTATCATTCATCTGGTCTGCATTTGGAGTTATTGCATCATATGGAATTACACCTAAAACTACATATATAGAGTCTATACCCAAACAACCAGAAGAATCAACTGTTAATGAATACCATGAAGAAGCTAAAGGCTGAACTGTAATATTACTTGAAATCCCACCATTAGACCAAGAATATCCATCAAATAAATTTTCAGATTGCAAATTAATATCATCCCCTATTCTAATAACCGGATTATCTCCCACGACAGTGGTAGAATTTGATTCAATTGAATTTTCCACATATGTGACCCGAACAATTGCTTCAACAACATATGGAGATAAACAGTTAGGGTCTATAACCGTTAAGAAATAATTATTTAATGATGCTGTCGGTGAAACAACCCGATCAGTTTCTGTAGAGCCATCATCCCAGGTGTAGAATAAACCTGGTTTTTCTTGCACATTTAATGTGATTGTTGAGACAAGACAAA
>CAJXAT010000070.1 GCA_913050055.1 uncultured Flammeovirgaceae bacterium
GGTCGCAGGTTCAAATCCTGCCGCCCCGACCAAAATTCCCTTTTATTGCGCCAGACGCAACCCCTTCAAAAAGACAAGAGTTGGTTTATGGTTCAGGATACGCTCCACGCAAAGGGCGGGAGACCCTTCTGGCAGTACGCTGAAATGGCTTGAATGCACGGCCCCATCATTCCCTTGGAGAAACCGGCTTTTTCCAAGACTTCATGGCCACATTTGACCTCCCTCAGATCCAATTTGGTGGGCATGCCTACTTACTCAAACAGGATGGCAATATCAGCAATGATGGCCTCATGGCCTCCGACTACGTCAGCAGCTTCCAAAAATCGAAGCCAAAAATAGTCTGAATGAGCATTCATTAGGTGGCTTTAATGCGCTCAAACCAACCCGTTCATTGCTTATGGGCATCACGTATTTATCCAGTCATTTCTCAATTCCTCTCGCTGCCAATAGATCCTTATCCCAAGTTTTTTATGGAGATAAAAACCAAATAGGAAGTCTGTACTATGATTGGAATTTTGAAAATTTTTTAATCTTTGGTGAAGTAGCTATTTCTCAATCGCGAGGTAAAGGTTGTCTAACGGGCATGATGGTCAATTTGCTCCCTAAAATAGACCTCATTATGGTTTACAGAAACTATGATTCAGATTTACATAGTTTCTATGGAAAGGCCTTTAGAGAAAAAAATGTTAATAACAACGAAAAAGGCCTCTATTGGGGTTTAAAGATCAAACCCAATACAAAGCATTTATTCACGGCCTATTATGAACTATTCAGGTTTGATGCTTTACAATATCAAGTGTACGGCCCTGCCCAAGGCTTTGAGTATTTAGCCTCCTATCGGTACACATCTGATAAGGAAACGACGTTGGATGTGTATTACCGCAAACAGTATAAACCCATGAATGTGGTAAATGAAAATGTTAAAATACGGGAAGTTCATGGCATCGCTAAACATAATTATTGGTTGCGCGTGAATAAAAAAGTCACAAATTACCTTGAATTAAAATCTCGACGTCAATTCAGTTATACACACCAGGCAGGTGTCTCAAAAAATGTTTATATAGCCCTTCAAGATGTTATTCTGCGCAAGAAACAGTTTAGTTTCAGCACACGAATCGCCATCTTTCATACCCAGGACTATGCCAACAGACAATACGCCTATGAACGAGACGTGCGATATCGACTTGAAATGCTCGCTTATCAAGGTTCAGGCCTGCGGAGCTATCTGCTTTTTGAATACAAGATGAATGCTAAAATAGTTTTTTGGATCAAGTATGAAAAATTCCATTCCCCCCAACAAGAGGCCGTGGGTACTGGGCTTGCCCAAACTAAATGGTCTCAAAGATCAAGCTTAAGAATTCAAATTTATAATAAATGTTGAAGGATCTATTGAATCCCCCTTAAGAGAGTACTGAAATAAAAGGAGATATCGATCTGAGAAAGTAACAATTAAAATAAACCTGGATGTAGATCAATTCATAGAAGTACAACTATATTTGCGCTGAATTTTATAATAATGCATCCGTAGTTCAACTGGATAGAATACCAGATTTCGGCTCTGGGGGTTGAGGGTTCGAATCCTTCCGGATGCACAAAAGGTCTTTTGAATCAAAAGGCCTTTTTTTATCTCTCTTTCAAGGTTTCCATAGAGTATTCAACCCTACCTGTTAGTTATCAACACTCAAAAAAAGGAATAACTCCTGACAAAAAATAGAAAAAAGCCTTTTTACATTTGTTAAAAAATCATAAAAATTCCTCAATTAAGGGGTTTAAATAGGAGTAATCTTTGGAATTATCCAATTTTCATTAGTTTTACATTTCAGATAACGTGTGAAAACTTATCGGGACCTAGAAAATATGCTTAAATCTTTGCTATCGCTGTTATTGTCATTGACCATTCTCTGTGGTTCAATGGGCATATCAGTGTACAAACATACCTGCAAGCTATTCAATCAAACAGAGACCACCTTTTTTCAGCCAAAACTCTGTTGTGAAAGTGCAAATGATAAAGGTTTGGCCATCGATATCCCTTGTTGCAGCTCAGAAGTTTCGCAGTTTGAAATACCTACAGCCGCTTTGTCGTTGGATATTGACCCAATCCAATTTATAAGCCTTGCGGCGATAAATGAACCTACGCGCACAACAAGTACTGCGGGTGAAGACCTACTCCCCATAAAACAACCGATTCAAATACCTCCCTTGATTGAAGAAGACCTTCAATCTTGGAACCAAGTCTATATTATCTAAACGCATAGTTTTAGGATTCGTCCTTATTGCAATTTTCTATTGCCAGTTACCTTAAAATAACTGAACCCAACTATGTTAGATAAAATAATATTATATTTTCTTAAATATCGACTGATTACCCTGATTCTCATTCTCGTATTGATCAGCTGGGGTATTATGGTCTCCCCCTTTTATAGGGGAAACCAAGCCACAGCACTTACAAGCGTTTCTGTCGGTGCCCTTCCTGACATTGGCGAAAACCAACAAATTGTTTTTACCGAATGGCCCGGTCGATCTCCTCAGGATATTGAGGATCAAATCACCAACCCGCTCACCTCTACCTTGTTGGGAATCTCTGGCGTAACATCCATCCGAAGCTCCTCAGTTTTTGGTTTTTCAAGTATTTATGTAATTTTTAATGATGACAAAGAGTATTACTGGACCAGAACCCGAATCTTAGAAAAATTAAATGCCTTACCTAATGATTTATTACCCGAAAATATCCACCCTACCCTCGGACCGGACGCTACCGCAATGGGACAAATATTTTGGTATACCCTCGAAGGTCGAGATGGCCAAGGGAATACTACAGGGGGCTGGGATTTGCATGAAATCCGATCCGTTCAGGACTTTTATGTAAAATACGGTCTAAGCGCAGTTCAAGGGATATCAGAAGTCGCCTCCATTGGGGGGTTCGTTCAAGAATATCAAGTGGATGTAGATCCTGATCTCTTGAAAACTTATGACGTATCTATTGACCAAGTAGTTAGGGCTTTAAAAAATGCCAATAGAGACGTAGGTGCCAAAACGATGGAAATTAACAAAATCGAATACCTGATCAGGGGATTGGGCAACCTCACCTCCGTTTCAGATCTGGAACATACCGTCGTAAAAATGAAAGATGAGGTTCCCTTAAGAATCAAAGACATAGCGCAGGTAGCCATAGGCCCGAAAATCCGAAGAGGTATTTTAGATAAGGAAGGCGCTGAAGTTGTAGGTGGCGTGGTGGTTTCTAGATTTAGTGCCAATCCGATGGAGGTTATCGAAGCAATCAAAAGAAAAATCAGCGTACTAGAGCAAGGAATGCCAAAAAAAATCCTTGAAAATGGGACAGAGAGTACCTTGACCATCGTCCCCTTTTATGACCGCACACAACTCATCAAAGAGACCCTAAATACTTTATGGGACGCCCTAACCCTTGAGGTATTGATTACCATTATTATCGTACTGATCATGTTATTTAATCTCAGGGCTTCCTTGATGATCGCTGCAGTATTGCCCATCTCTATATTGATCGTATTTATACTGATGCAGATGTTTAATGTGGAAGCAAATATTGTCGCCTTGTCAGGCATTGCCATCGCGATAGGCACCTTGGTAGATCTGGGTATAATTTTATCTGAAAACATTGTTCGACATCTTAAAGAGGGAAGTGACCATTTATTTGAAAAAATAAAGACCGCTACTCAGGAAGTAAGCGGCGCCATCCTTACTGCAGTCGCTACCACCATCATCAGCTTCATCCCTATTTTTGTCCTTGAAGCAGCGGAAGGAAAATTATTTAGGCCTTTGGCTTATACTAAAACTTTTGCCCTGGTGACGGCTTTGCTGCTGACTTTATTGGTACTCCCTACCATTGCCTATTTCCTTTTTGGAATAAAAGTCAAGGAGAAAAAAATTAATATGCTCTTCAATACACTTCTCATCGCGACGGGCTGCGTATTGCTGTGGGTACTGCCCTGGGCGGGCCTATTAATAATGGTATTAGGCCTATCATGGCTTTTAAATGCTTTCGGACCTTGGGAGGATAACAGGTGGGTGAAGAACCTTCCCATAGGCATCATAATTATGACCAGTATCGGACTACTGGCCGCACATTGGATGCCTTTAGGCTTAAATGAAGCTTTGCCTTTAAACATCCTCTTCATTGTCCTAATCCTAGGAGTCATCCTAGGGATCTTGGGACTCATTACCTTCAAATATGAATACATTTTGAAGAAGTGTCTGACTTATAAAAAGACCTTCTTAAGTATCCCTGTATTGCTGATCTTCTTAGCTGCCCATATTTGGTTGGGCTTTGAAAAAGTAGCGTCCCCATTAACCAGTACCTTGGAGCGGATCGGTTTTACACCCAATCAATATAGGCTCTTTATCGGTTTAAATAATCAATTCCCTGGCCTGAATTCGGAGTTTATGCCCAGCTTAAATGAGGGCAGTTTTTTACTCATGCCCTCTGCCATGTCACACATTGGCATAGAGGAAAATAAGAACATCCTGCAAACTATTGATCGCCGCGTGGCCCATATTCCTGAGATTTCATCTGTGGTTGGTAAGCTCGGCAGGGTCAACTCGGCTCTTGATCCCGCTCCCATCTCGATGTACGAGAATACCATCAATTACAAACCTGAATACTATAAAAATGATCAGGGAAACCTTGTTAAATTCAAAACAGACAAATCAAAACGCTTCCTCTTGGAATCCGGCATGAGCTATACCAATGACGAACTGCTCAACCAAGCCATGAGTGTTGATGATTTGATAGTGGATCCCAAAGGAAGCTATTTTCGAAATTGGAGATCCAAAATTAGATCTTCAGATGATATTTGGAAGGAGATTGTCTTGGAATCAAAAGTTTTGGGTGTCACCTCTGCTCCTAAGCTGCAGCCGATAGAAACCCGACTAATCATGCTCCAATCAGGCATGCGATCGCCCATTGGCATCAAAATATTTGGCCCTGATCTACAAAGCATCAACGATTTCTCCTTCCGATTAGAGCCTTTCATTAGGCGAGCGAAATCCGTAAATCCAGAAACCGTATTTGCCGATAATATCATCGGAAAACCCTATATAATGATTCATTTAGAACGCGAGATGATTGCTAAATATGGCCTCTCACTTGAGTCGGTTCAGCAACATATAGAAACGGCCATCGGGGGCGTTAAAGTTGGAACTGCTGTCAATGGAAAGGAAAGATATCCCATTCGGGTAAGATATCCCCGAGAGCGGCGCGACCATCCTGAATCCTTGATGAATATTTATGTAAACATCCCTACGGGCGGAAAGGTAAGACTCGGCGATTTGGTCACCCTGGACTACGAACGGGGACCCCAAGTCATAAAAAGTGAAGATGCCTTTTTACTTGGCTATCTATTGTTGGATAAATACCCCCAATATGAGATTAAGGATGTCATCCAAGAATTGAATGAAATCATCCAAGACAATATAGAAAATGGGAGCCTCATCGTACCCACCGGAGTTCATTATGAGTTTGACGGTAGTTTTAAGCATCAAATTCGCGCCGAAAAAAGATTAATGATCATCGTCCCCTTGGTACTCTTGATTATTTTCATTATTCTTTATATCCAATTCAAATCGATCACTACTTCCTTGATGATCTTTTTCGGTATCGCAATGGCTTTTAGTGGAGGCTTTATTTTGATGGGTCTTTACCATACCGATTGGTTTTTAAATTTTATCCTTTTTGGCACCCCTATGCGGGAGGTCTTTCAAATACAACCCATCAATTTGAGTGTGGCCGTTTGGGTAGGCTTTATTGCCTTATTTGGCATCGCAACGGACGACGGGGTCTTGATGGGTACTTATTTGAATCAAAATTTCCAAAAAAAGAAGCCGAGCACCATCGCCGAGATTCGAAAAGCTACCACAGAAGCGGGCCTTCGCAGGATTAAACCTGCAGTCATGACTACAGCAACCACTTTGATCGCCTTATTGCCGATTTTAACTTCATCAGGACGGGGCAGTGATATCATGATTCCTATGGCCATTCCTATTTTTGGAGGTATGGTCATCGCATCCATTACTTATTTTATCGTACCTGTGTTGTATAGCTGGCAAAAAGAAATCCAACTTAAAAAAGGAAAATCATGAAAAATTATCTTGCTTTTTTGCTTTTAATTCTGACAGCCCATACGGCCATGAATCAATCCTTGGATGATTACTTGGAGGTGGCCTTACAAAACAATCCTGACCTCAAGGCCGCTTATTTTTCCTTTGAAGCCCAATTAGAAAAAGTGGAGCAAGTAAAATTTCTGGCCAGCCCAACCCTGGGTTTTGGCTACTTCATATCGCCCATTGAAACCCGAATTGGATCACAACAAACCAAAATATCCTTGAGTCAAATGTTTCCTTGGTTTGGGACCTTACGTGCAAAACAAGATGCCGCCTCCCTGATGGCAGCGGCGCAGTTTGAACAATTCAGAAATAAGCAAGCCTTGCTCGCCTTTGAGGTAAAAACTGCTTATTATAATTATTTAGAAGCCTTGGAGTTATTGGAAATTCATCGCCAAAACTTGAGTATTATGAAATCTCATAAGAACATGGCCAAAATAGCCTATAGCAACGGTAAAAGTAAAAATACAGAGGTTTTGAATGCCAACCTCATCTTGGATGAAATCACGAGCAATATCCAGATATTGGACCAACAATTAGATCTCTTAAAACGATCCTTTAACCGACTCTTGAACCGTCCAGATAGCCTCAAAATCACTCCCACTACTTTGGCTGCACCCATTGATCTCGATATCAATAAGGACCCTGACAGCTTGCTGGCCCATCATCCAAAAATGGCTGCCTTGGAGCAGCAAATGGCCGCAGCTATCAACGATGAAAACATAGCGCGTAAAAATGGACTTCCCCAAATGGGAGTAGGCATTGATTACATGGTCATTCAACCTCTAGATGGCTCAACGGTGAAAAATAATGGTAAAGATGCTTTGATGCCTATGGTTTCTTTGAGTCTGCCCATTTTCAGAAAAAAATACCAAAGCCAAGCCAGAGAAATTCAACTGTATCAAAAACAATTGGCCGCTCAAAAAACACAACTTCAAAATACCTTGGCTATTAAATGGGCTACGGCTCAAAATCAACTCTTTGAATCACTAGCGCAATACGATCTTGATGAAAAAAGAATTCAAAATGCCCATCAAGAGATCACCTTCGCCTTCAGTGACTTTACGGTTGACAATGGGAACTTTAAAAATATCCTGGAGTCCCAAAGAAACTTATTGAAATTCAAACTGAGTCAAGTGACTTGGAAAAGGAATTATGCTGAAGCATTGGCTAAAATTACTTATCTCATCTCCAAAGAATTATGAAAATTTTATCAAAAACTATCGTTTTCCCCTTGATATTAGGTTTAGGAATCTTTATTGGCTGGATATCCAACACCGGTACCCCCCCTGTTTCCTCTGAAATACATGCGCACGGCGCATCCGACGTTTACAGTTGTTCGATGCATCCACAAATAAGGCAAAACCAACCTGGTACTTGTCCTTTATGCGGCATGAACCTGGTCCCATCCACAAGTCTCCGGACGACCACCGATCCCAATGCCATACAACTGTCCGAAGATGCCCAAAAACTAGCAGACATTCAGACGCTAAAAGTCACAAAATCATCACCTTCCATCGCCTTAGATCTCAACGGTAGGGTATGGCCTGATAAACGAAAAATAGCGGTTCAGACCACGCACATCTCGGGTCAAATAGAACAACTATTGATTGGGTCAAAAGGACAATATATAAGAGCCGGTGAAATCATCGCTTATGTCTATTCACCAGATTTAATAGAAGCCCAAAACGAATTGCTTGAAGCCTTCGCAATGAAAGAGGCCCAGCCTGAGCTCTTTGAGGCCACAAGAAAAAAATTGGAAAATTGGAAACTAACCTCTGCCCAGATTGATACCATTCTGAGACTGGGTGAGCCCATTGAAAGCTTCCCTTTAGTCTCTGAATGGACAGGCATGATTCTAGATAAATACGTAAGCAAGGGTTCACATGTCGAACGGGGTACCCAGCTTTATGAAATCGCCAATCTCAAGAGTGTTTGGGTCACCTTTGATCTTTATGAAACCGATCTAAAAACGGTCCATGTTGGTGATAAAATCAATATGGAGTTTTCATCCTATCCTGGAAAAATATTTCTAGGACAAGTAAACTTCATCAATCCCATTGTTGATCCCGCAACACAAGTAGCTCAAATTAGGGTCATCTATACCAATACTTTCAAACCCGTTTATCCAGGCACGAGTGTCAAAGGGCTATTGAATAGCCAGCCAAAAGATGATGAGAAAATCATCATTCTACCCAAAACCGCGATATTATGGACGGGGAAAAGATCTATAGTTTATGTCAAAGATCCGACATCAAATGAGCCCACCTTCCATTTTCGTGAGGTGATCTTAGGCGCTTTAAATACCTCGGGCTATACCATAGAAAAAGGCCTTGAAGTGGGTGAAGAAGTAGTAGTCAACGGAGTCTTTACCATCGATGCGGCAGCACAACTTGCCGGAAAAAATAGTATGATGAACTCATCCCTTATTAAAACTCCGAATAAGTCGATGGGTGAAGAGAAGATAGGAAAAATAAATCCATCCCCATCGGTAGCCCTCACCCTCAACGAAATGACCGAGGCCTACCTGAATATAAAAAATGCGCTGGCACTGAAAAATCATAACATCATAATATCAGAAGCTGCATTGTTCATCAGTCAGCTCAGTGATCAAAAGAATTCTTCAGCTGAAATTGATCAACCTACCTTAATTCAGTTAAATAAAGTGATGCAGGAAATAAATGCAACTAAAAAAATAGATGAAGTCTATGGGCCTTTTGCAGAAATAAGCGATTTATTTTATGATTTCCTTGATCATTATAAAATCAAAAACTTAACATTGTTTCGACAATATTGCCCGATGGCATTTGATAATAAAGGAGCCTATTGGCTTAGTAATACCCAAGAAATCTACAATCCTTATTTTGGAGAAAAAATGAGGTTTTGTGGAGAAGTTAAAGAACAATTAAACTAAAACTATTTGATGAACATGAAACCAATGAAACAAGTCCAATGGATGATTCTCACAGTATGGCTCAGTTACTGTACGACGTCTACTACCCCTTCATATCATTCACAGCACCTGGCTAGTGAACGAGCAAAATCTTCAGAAAAACGGCAAAATGCCTCAGATTCCCTGATTTTAATGGACTATATAAAGATCAAAGATGCCTTAGTCGCCTCCGATAGCGAAAAGGTCTCCATACTTGCCAAAACCTTTTTAAATAATCTTAAAAATGAAATGAATCCTCCATCAGAGGCATTGTCTAAGGCGGCAAACAGCTTATTAAATGCGCTGGACCTAGATACGCAGAGGCAGGCATTTAAATCAGTCACTGAAGTCCTCATCCAATGGATCAAAGTATCAAATACACAAGAAACCTTATTTGTCCAATTTTGTCCCATGGCCTTCAAGGGTCAAGGAGCTACTTGGCTGAGTAGGTCAGAGGAAATTAAAAATCCTTATTTTGGGGCCATGATGCTAAATTGTGGACGTATTGACGAAAAAATCAACTAGATGAGAATCATCCCTTTAGTTTTTTTATGTTTCACTCTTATCCGCTGCTCAGGAAGTAAGGAAAAACCGGTTGAGACGACTAATTCGGCAAAACCAATGGGTATCCCAAAAATGCTCGAAAGGAATGGAGCGCCCGTTGATTTTGAAAAATTGAAGGGTAAAATATTAATCGTCAATCTCTGGGCTACTTGGTGCATGCCTTGCGTCAAAGAGATGCCAGACTTGTTGGCATTGACCAAAATATTGCCTCCTGACCAGTTTGAATTACTGTTGGCTACAGATCAGAGTATGAAAACGATGGATAAATTTGTTTCCAAACGAGGACTTGATCTCCATTATGTGCAACTGAAAAATAGCATTGAATCTTTGGGAGTTTATGCCCTGCCCACTACCTTGATCTATGATCGATCAGGGAGGGAAATTCACAGATTATTGGGTGACAGAGGTTGGACCAGTGAAGAAACCATATTATTATTCAATAATATGTTGCCTTGAAGTTGACGCATCCCGGCTAGACTACTGCAGTATGAGCGGTCACATCAGCTACTCAGGTCGTCCATAAACACAACCCCAATTTTTTGACTGATTGTCCCAATTTCAGATTGATCAATGATCTTGTCCTACTTAGGGTTTATTTTTTTTCAGCTTATCCTTGCTTTGAGATGAGTAAGAACATGGCTATATTACATGTTAAGAAGGTATTTTCTCAGCGTACCCTCATTAACTAAACATTCCATGAAATATATTTCGCTCATAGGCTTTATGATCTTCTTCAGTGCATGCACTGAAGAAGCCGGATTACATCAAACAAGTGTTGAAGTATTCAAGGGTCCCGCGGATGAAGGTACCTCTTTACCCTATCTTAAAGTGGGAGAAGACCATCAGCTTTATCTCAGTTGGATCGGGGAAACCGAAGACCGATCGACCCTTTATTTTGCTTCTTTGGAAAAAGAAAATAAATGGAGTGACACGGAAATCATTGCATCAGGCACCGATTGGTTTGTAAATTGGGCGGATTATCCATCTCTTAACATAGATAGCGAAGGAAATAAAATCAGCCATTTTTTGGCTAAAAGCTCATCAGGTACCTATTCATACGACGTCAATCTGACCTTGAGTATGGATTCACAACCTTGGAGTTCAAGCATCATCCCTCATGATGATCAAACACCCACCGAACACGGCTTTGCCACTCTTCTCCCCATGCCAAACCAAACTTTCACCGCGGTTTGGCTCGATGGCAGAAATACGGGCAGCCCAAAGTCAAATGATGGGCATGGTAAAGGGGCGATGACCCTCAGAACAGCCAATATCAATCTACAAGGAGTGCTCACCGAACCAACGGAGCTGGACGCGCGCGTATGTGACTGCTGTCAAACAAGTGGCGCTCTGACCTCTGCGGGTCCTATCTTTGTTTATAGAGATCGGACAGAGGAGGAATACCGAGATATATCCATCGTAAGAAAAGTAAAGGGGCAATGGACGGCACCTAAGACCGTATTCAATGACCACTGGAAAATTGCGGGCTGTCCAGTGAATGGGCCGCGCATCGTGGCACAAGGAGACCAAGTAGCCATAGCCTGGTTTTCAGCACCCAATGATGTCCCTCAAGTAAAAATAATCTTCTCAAAAGATGCCGGTGCTACCTTTGAAGCCCCGATCGTCATAGATGACCGCAATCCACTGGGAAGAGTAGATGTAGCCATGGATGAAAAAGGGACGGCCTTTGTGAGTTGGTTGAGTTTTCAGGCTGAGAAATCCCAAATTAAAGCAATCGCAGTTAATAGCACTGGAATCATAGGAAATCCTATCGTCATCTCCGAAACCAATAGTTCAAGATCCAGTGGTTTTCCTCAAATGGAATTATTTGAAAATCAATTGCATTTCGCCTGGACCGCATCGGAAGATGAGCGTCATCACATCAAACATGCAAAAGTGAGTTTATAACTAAAATGAATGGGTGAGCACAACGCAGGCCTCGCCCTTCTTGTTTTTATGAGTCTTTATTGAAATTCAGCCCCCATCTGCCCCCAAAACATAGTTATTTTACAGGAACCAAAAACTTTGACTTGCCCTATCCGCTACTGCTGGATTGGTTAAAATATCGGGCATATTGATATAGCCTGATTTTAATTCGGTCTGTAAAAAGAAATGCTTTAAAAAGCTCAGCTCAACACCAACCATAAAACTCACGCCATAGCCCGCCACATGCCACTCATCAATGGATTCAAAATCCATCAGCGTAGTATGGGTCTGCGGATATAGAAAACCCATCCCAAAGCCTTAAACGACGCCAAATGTAATGTCCAAAAAGTTGACAGACATATTTGGATCAAAACGTCTGATTTCGACATTGAAATAGTTAAGCCCATCGGTAAACTCAAACAATAAAAATCTTGGTGCAACACTATGGATTCATTGGCATATACCCCATCCCAAACGCCGTTTAGATCGATATTACCATTGATGTCGACCAATTCATCGTTTTGCATAACATACTTCATGTGATCCTGACCCAAACTGATCAACCAATGGTCCGAAAGATAATACCCAATTCTCCAGTTCGTTTGAGGCATACTGACCTTGAGAGGATGAAAATAAGGGTCTAAACCAAATTTGGTCGGCCGGTCTTTTGCCTTCATATCTTTGAGGATAAAATGATAATCTGCTCCCTCAAAATGAATGCCTGAATCTGTATACTAGCCCCGATTCCAGCCCCAATAGGTAAAAAATGATCCCTTTCTGAAATCTATTTTTTCAATCTCTTGGGCATGAGCTGAAGTCAAACAAGCCAGAAGAAATACAATAGAAAAAACTAAACCTTTGCTCATAAGATTTGAATAATCAGTGATGTTAAAATTATAAAGCAAAACTACTTCCTCCAAAGTTTAATAGTTCAGTTACTTACCAATAAATATTTTTATCAGTAAAAAAATCCAAATCTCTATTTAGCTTATTAGCAGCTCTTGTACCTAGATAATCATAAGATAAATATGTAGAATTTTATGTTTTTTTTAAGCTACTTGACATCAGAATGTGAAATGCCCTCCCTAACTCATATAATTTTGATTGAGTATACCCAACTTCTTCGAAAATTTTAGTTCTACTTCTTTATCGATACCGCTGATAGAGCTGGCGTAAACTGTAGAATTTATTCTTAATTTAAGCTCTTTATAAAAACCCCTCTAATTCTGATATTTCTGGATATGTTTTCCATACAATTTTTTTTCAGGATAAATTTTTTCATTGCTAGACCTATTTTTATATGTCGGATTTTAATGACCTCTTTTTGGATCATTCAAGTTGAACTACGTAGAATTTTTCAACCAAAACTAGATTATCTATTAGATCCAATAATTTTAAGTATAATCTAGTCTTTAAAGATATTGATATGCAAATTCTTTCAACGATGCATATAGTAAAAAATCATACCTTAAATAAAGGTAATGAAACTATAGAAAAGGAATTTCATAGTATCTTTATAGTCAATGTCAACTCTACTCAAAATGTCTTAAATAAAAGGAGACGCTATTTATTGAACTCAATGTATGATAACTAAAAAAAATACTTGGATAACTTTATTTATTGGTTGTTTCCTATTGATTAGTTGCACACCATTAAAGGAAAGTCCCCCTAATATTATTTTTTTTCTTGTAGATGACCTCGGATGGATGGATGTGAGTTTTCGCGATTCAACTTTTTATGAAACTCCGAATATTGATGATTTATCGAATAGAAGTATGAACTTCAGTCAAGCTTATGCCTCACACCCAAGATGTGAACCTTCAAGATATTCCATTATTACTGGAATGCATCCCGCAAGGGCAAAGCTGCCTGGAAAGGCAAAGGGCTTAACATATAAGGATTCCTTTTTAACTAGCTTTTTTAAAGCGTCAGGATATAAAACATTTTTTGTAGGAAAATGGCACTTGTCAATGAATGGCGTCTATCCAGAACATGCAGGATTTGAGGTTAATATAGCCGGGGGAGATGCTGGAGCTCCTAAATCTTATTTTTACCCATATAACTTTGTTAAATCTGGTCGTGGAAAAAATAAGCCGCCATTTATTGATAATATCCCGAAGACAAATAATGGAAAATATCTAACAGATCAATTAACTGAAATATCTGTTGAAATGATTAAAAAATCTAGTGATGAACCATTCTTCCTTCTCATGTCTCATTATGGTGTTCATACTCCTCTAGAGAGTAAACCAACATATTTAAATGAGTTTGATCAGAAAAAGGATCACAATCAGGTTAACGATACCATAAATGACATCAAAGTCAGCACTTGGTCAGGAGAAGAAAAATTGATAAGAAATAATTCGAGCTATGCCGGAATGATAAAAAGTATCGATCAAAGTCTAGGCAAAATAATTGAAGCACTTAAATCAACTAACCAATTTGATAATACAATTATAGTGTTCACATCAGATCATGGTGGTTTATCAAACAGAGGAAACAAAAGACCACTAGCTACATCAAATTATCCATTACGGGCAGGCAAAGGACATCTTTATGAAGGAGGCATTCGTATTCCCCATTTTGTCTTTTGGAAGGATGAAATCAATCATGGTTGGACGGATCATCAAATTATTGGGATGGATCACTTATTATCTTTGATTAAGCTTGTAGACCTAGTTCCTTACAATGATCTTCCCCCTATTGATGGTGAAAGTTATGCTAATATATTGCTTGGTAAAGACCTTGGGAATTCCGATCGATCCTTATACTGGCATTCTCCAATCCCGAGACCAAAATCCACTGGTGATAGGGCGAGTTCAGCTATCCGTAAAGGAAATTATAAGCTGATTCATTTCTATGAAGATGATCGATTAGAGTTGTATGACATTAGTAAGGATATGGAAGAAAAATACAACCTGGTAGATATTGAACCAAATCTTGCTTCTGAAATGGAAGATAGTCTTCAAAATTGGAAGGAATCGGTCCAAGCTTATCACAGGTAAAACTGAAGAATTACTTAAATAGTTGTTAACTCTTTTCTAAAAGAATACTTTAATTGTCATTATTAATCAGATTTATTTCCGTGTTCCTTTACCCCCAATATGGCCGAAATTAGTATCAGTAATTGATCTGAATTCATCTAGCGATTTATCATCGCCATATTCTATTTGAAGATTTTTTAATTCTAACTTCATTTCTTTTATCACATCAGCATAACTAGGATCATTTATCAAATTGGTCATCTCT
>CAJXAT010000071.1 GCA_913050055.1 uncultured Flammeovirgaceae bacterium
AATTATTAGCAGTTTTATGGTGTATTTTTAATGATCATAAGTTTGATGGTTTTTTACCTTTGCCAAAGAATGGTAGAGTATCTTTTGAGTCAGATAATGAAATAGAAGCCGGGTAGGCTAAGTGGTACTGATCATATACCAAGGAGATTTATAAAAACCGTCTGGGGCGATTAAGATTAATTGTGAGACATGCGTTGGAAAATAGATGGCCAAAAAGAGGGCAAATCGATCTCCTAAACAGAACCCTGCTACACTGAAGTTTTTGATTTGCTCTTTTTCGATAAACATTGACATGAGGGTAAACCAATCGTTTGAGCTTAATTTTTTTCTGGTCCTGTACTTTCAACATGGAAGATGAGATCAAAAGAATAGATTTCAAATCCATTCAATTTTTCATGATAGAGATCAAAGGCAGTTCGATTTTCACCAAAACCATGAAAAAGCAATAATTTTAGTTCACTGTTACCCGATACGGCATAGGCCAAACTATATTTTTCAAGGGTCATTTTTTTTGGGTTTCTGCAGACATTAAGATGATCATTCACATTTCTAAGGCAAAATAGGATAAGTTTTTTTAAAACCATGGAAACTTTTAGTATAATGATAGTTTTTTAAGTTTTTTCAATCATTTTTGTACTCGATGATCAATCAAATATTACATATAACGAAGGTTAAGGTCATTTCCGTTGCAGAAGATCTTTTTATGCGACTGGGGGTAAGAAGCATAACCATGGATGAGGTAGCGCGCACTTTGTCGATGTCAAAAAAAACCTTGTATCAATGTTTTGAAAATAAAGACCAGTTGGTATCTGCTACAATGATCGCGCACATTGAACGCGAGGAAGAGGCTTTTAAGAGAATTCACGAAGCTTCTGGTAATGCCATAGAGGAAATTCATGGATTGGCGGAAATCATGCGCAAAAACTTAGGACAATTGAACCCTACGACCCTATTTGATATCCAAAGATTCCATCCTCATGCCTGGGAGACCTTCTTGGATTTCAAAGATAAATGTATTCAAGGGCACACGGCAGATAATATTGTTCGTGGAGTCAATGAGGGTTATTATAGACCTGAAATCGATGCCAATATCATGGCAAGATTGCGGGTGGAGCAGGTAAGTTTGATGTTTAAGCCCAGGGTGTTTTCAAGCGCTAATTTTGATTTCAAACAAGTTCAGTTACAGGTACTGGATCATTTTATTCATGGACTTTTAACGGACAAAGGTCGAGAGTTATATGAGCAATTTCATCATGAATCTAGCCTACTCAACCAAAAATAAAAGTTTATAAATTAACAGGGATGAAAAAAATATATTTTTGCTTTTTTGGTGTATTGCTAATATTTACTTCACCTGCTTTTGCTCAAAAAGCTCAAGAAGTTCAAGAAATGACTATTGAGCAATGTCTAGAATTTGCTCTTGGTAATAATGAAACGGTTCAAATTTCTGAGCTCAACATCAAGGATGCAGAAGCTGAAATTCGAGGTATTGTTGCTTTGGGTCTACCTCAAGCAACTCTGAGAGGGGGGGTAAACTATAACTATGAGGTTCAAACCAGTCTAGTAGACGCCAGTAATTTTGATCAGACCCTTGCTTCAGGGACGCTGACCGAAATTCAATTTGGTTTACCCTACGATGGAAATTTAAGTTTGGGTGTTAGTCAACTTATCTTTGATGGGGCCTATTTTGTAGGTGTTCAAGCGTCCAAAACCTTTAGGGAATTATCCAAGAAAGAAAATGAGCGAACTAAAATTGAAGTAGTATCAGCGGTAACCAAAGCCTATTATAATGTACTAATCAATCAAGCACAACTTTATTTACTCAGTCAAAATTTTAGTCGTTTGGATACTTTACTTCGAGAAACTACCCAGATGTACCAAAATGGATTTGCCGAACACATCGATGTGGATAGAATTAAAGTTAGTTATAACAATATTAAGGTCAATTTAGAAACACAAATCCAATTGTCGGGAATCAGCCAAAAGTTGTTGAAGTTTCAAATGGGTATGGCATTGGATACCCGGATATCGCTTACCACTTCCTTGATGGATGTCAACCTTGAGATACCGGAGCTAGCAGTCGATTTTGACTACAATGATCGAATTGAGTATTCTTTGCTAGAGACTAATAGAAGTTTAGTCTTTTTGGATAAAAAAAATTATCTCTCCCAATACCTACCAAAAATTTATGGAAATTTTAATTTTGGATATAATAATGCGAGAGGCATGAGTAGTGATTTATTTGGTAAAGACTGGTATAATTTCGGAACGGTGGGTGCGACTATTTCGATCCCTTTGTTTGAAGGGTTTTCTAAAAAAACTAAAATTCAACAGTCCAAGATAAAAATTAAACAATTGGATTACCAGAAAAGTTTTTTACAAAAAAATATTGATATTGAAATCGCTGAACAGAAGATCAGCTTGGAAAGTAATCTCAAAATTTTGGAGGTACAACGTCAAAATCAAGAACTGGCAGCCAATATCTTCCGAATCACCAAAATTAAATTTCAAGAAGGCATTGGTTCAAATTTAGAATTAACCAATGCCGATAATGAGTATAAGGCAGCTCAAACCAATTATTTAGCCACATTGTATAAATCTATTTTATCTAAAATTGATTTATTGAAAGCGACGGGAACTTTATATAATACGAAATCATAACCAAATGAAACTATTACAAACATATTTACTACTATTATTAGGTATCTGCGTGATCACTTATTCATGTGAAAACACATCGGGTGAAGAGGGTAAGAGGGAAAAGATCGAGGGGCTTAAGGTACAACTTGAGGAAATTAATAATGAAATTATTGCTTTAGAAAAAGATCTTCAACTTTCGGAAGTTGAAGATGAACTACCTCCGAGCAGAACATTGGTAACTGCCTTTTCCTTAGAAACATCGAAATTCCATCATGAGATAGAAATAAGAGCATCGGTAGACTCTCGCAAAAACGTATTACTCACTGCCGAATCGATGGGTAAAATTGAAAGCATTTACGTGTCGGAAGGCCAAACAGTTGAGAAAGGCCAACTTCTGGTGACACTCAATTCACAAGTAGTAAAGAACAGTATTGAAGAAATCAAAACTCAATTGAAATTGGCTACTGTACTTTTTGAGAAGCAAGCCAATCTTTGGAATCAAAATATAGGTACAGAGATTCAGTATTTACAAGCAAAAAGCAATAGGGAATCTTTGGATCGAAGATTGAAAACTTTAAAGTCACAATTGAGGATGTCAACAATATATGCGCCTTTTGATGGCGTAGTAGATAAAATTGTGGCTAAGGTGGGAGAATTTTCTCAACCCGGATTACCTATGGTCAGATTAATCAATCCTGAATCAAATTATTTGAAAGCCGATATCTCTGAGTCTCTATTGGGTAAGTTTTTAGTGGGAGATACGGTTCAAATTCACTTTCCAAATCAAAATCAAAATCAGTCTTCGGTAATTTACTCACTAGGACAGGTGATCAATGATCAAAACAGAACCTTCGAATTGGAGGTTGTTATGCCCGAATTAGCCTTTTTGGTAAGACCCAATCAAGTAGTTGTTTTGCGCTTGGTGGATTACTCGAATGATGATGCGATGGTCGTACCCACTAAATTGATCCAAACGGATAATAAAGGAAGTTTTATTTATGTCTTAGAGGGTAAGACTGTTGACAAGAAAGCAAGTAAAGCTTATGTGAATACAGGTTATTCATTTGATGACCAGACTGAAATAGTCTCAGGCTTATCTGAGCATCAAATGATTGTGGATAAGGGTTATAGAGCACTTACTCAAGGGACATTGGTTGAGATAACGGTTGATAAATAAAATGGAAAAAGATTCACAGAGGCCTCAGAATAATAATCCGGAAAGTAGGGATAAGCAGTTTGGCTTGACTACCCTTGCCTTAAAAAATAAAACTACTGTTTTTGTACTAACTGCTCTGGTGATTTTTATGGGGATCTCGACTTATTTGGGATTGCCTAAGGAAAGTTTCCCAGAAATAGAGCAACCCATAGTTTACATTGGGACGATGCATCCTGGAAACTCTCCTGTGGATGTTGAAAATCTAGTTACCCGACCTATAGAAAAAGAGTTGAATACGATTTCGGATGTAGAGAATATTACCTCTACTTCGGTACAAGATTATTCTACCATCATGGTTGAATTTACTACAACTACTGAAATTCAAGATGCAATTACTAAGGTCAAAGATGCAGTGGATCGTGCGAAGCCCGAACTTCCTACGGATCTTCAACAAGACCCAAATATCTTCGAAATGAATTTTTCTGAATTTCCGGTAATGAACATCAATCTTTCAGGCAATTTTAGTATTGAAGAGCTCAATAATTATGCTGAATTACTTGAAGAGGAAATTGAGAAACTTCCAGAGATATCCAAGGTAGATATCCGAGGGGTGAATGCAAAAGAAGTGAGAATTAATATTGACCCCTATCAAATGGAAGCCAGGATGGTAGGCTTTGGAGATATTGAGAAGGCTATTAGAAGTGAAAACCTAACCCTTTCCGCAGGAAACATGAAAGCGGGAGAAATTAGGAGATCGATTAGAATTATTGGGGAATTTGATCAATTTGAAGACCTATTAGAGGTAGTGATTAAAAGTGAGAAAGGAAATATAGTTTATCTCAAAGATATCGCTGACGTCACCTTTGATTATAAGGAGAAAGAAAGTTTTGCTCGACTCTATACTCAATCAGTGGTCATGCTCGATGTGGTTAAAAAAAGTGGTGAAAATTTATTGACGGCAACAGAAAAAATCAATAAAATCATGACAGACGCTCAAAACAATATTTTTCCTGAGGGATTGATTATTGTTAAAACAAATGATCAGTCTGCGCGGACCCGAAAGATGGTAGATAGTTTGGAGAATAATATTATTTCTGGAGTTATTTTAGTGGTTTTGGTATTATTGTTTTTTTTAGGGGTCCGCAACGCATTATTTGTAGGCATGGCGATTCCGCTCTCAATGTTCATTTCTTTTATAATTCTAGGAATGATCGGATTTACCATCAACATGATGGTCTTATTTTCTCTCATTATGGCCTTAGGGATGTTAGTCGATAATGGTATCGTGGTTGTTGAAAATGTCTATCGATTGAGAGAACGGGGCTTTAACGCTTTTGAGGCTACAAAGATAGGTGTGGGAGAGGTAGCCTTACCGGTAATTGCTTCAACGGCAACCACCTTAGCCGCTTTTTTACCTTTGGCATTTTGGCCGGGTTTATTTGGGGCATTTATGAAATATTTGCCCATTACACTCATCGTTACTTTGAGTTCCTCGTTATTTGTTGCCCTGGTAATTAATCCAGTACTCATCCTAGTTTTCATGCAATTGGACAAAGGGGAGAAGACCAATCATAAACGGATCCTTGTTACATTTTCAATGGCTGCATTTTTGGGTGTATCACTATTGTTACTGGACTACACCATCATGGGTAATTTGATTCTTATTTTTGACTTTATCTATTTGTTAAATGCCTATATTCTTGCTCCTTGGTCGAGGAAGTTTCAAAACAAATTTTTGCCTTGGTTAGAAGGTAAATATAGTAGATTATTGAAGTTCTCTTTATCTGGAAGTTGGTCTTATGTATTCTTTTTTGGAACGACGGGCTTACTGATATTGTCTTTCTTGTTGATGAATATATTTCCGCCCAATGTAGTCTTTTTCCCAAAGACGGATCCAAAATACATCAATGTATTTATTGAATTTCCAGTGGGAACAGATGTAACAACTACAAATACTTTTTCGCAAAAGATAGAGGATAGGGTGATTAAGCTGATGGAGCCTTATGGAGCCTTGGTAGAATCTGTTGTTTCCAGCGTAGGAGAAGGAACGGCAGACCCCAATGATCCTTCCGCTTTTGGCCAAAAAGACACCCCAAATAAAGCACGACTAACCATTAATTTTCAAGAATTTCAATTTAGAAACGGTATCTCTACCGCTCAAATTATCGATGAGGTTCGGCAAAATTTAATAGGTTATCCTGGAGTACAGATTACTGTAGATCAAAATTCAGATGGACCACCGACGGGCAAACCCATCAGCATTGAAATTACAGGAGATGATTTCCATAAGTTGATGCAAATTTCTGCAAACATGGAAAATTTCATTAATGAATCGGGAATCAAAGGAATTGAAAAATTGAAAGCAAATTTAGAGACGGGTAAACCTGAACTGATCGTAGATATAGATCGTGACAAGGCGCGACGATTTGGATTGTCTACGAGTGCGATAGGTAGTGAAATTCGCACAGCCTTATTTGGCAAGGAGATTTCTAAATTCAAGCAAGGGGAAGAAGATTATGCCATTCAATTAAGGCTCATGGACAAGTACCGTTATGATGTAGATGCGCTGATGAATAAAAGTATTGTTTTTAGAGATCCTTCCGATGGAAAAATGCACATCGTACCTATTTCTGCGGTAGCTAAGGCTTCTCTGAGTACTACTTATGGATCGATAAGGCGCAAAGATTTGAGTAGGGTGATTACCTTGAGTTCAAATGTAGAGAGCGGTTACAACCCGACAATGGTCAATGATGAGATTAAAAAAGTACTTCAGGAATTCGAAATGCCCTACGGATACGCATTTAAGTTTGGTGGAGAACAAGAGAAACAAGCAGAAGAAATGGCATTTTTGAGCAATGCTTTGCTACTGGCTATTTTTATGATTTTTCTCATCATCGTGTCACAGTTCAATAAAATTACGACTCCTTTTATTATCATGATTTCTGTAATTCTAAGCACTATAGGTGTTTTTATGGGCTTGATTATTTTTCAAATGGATTTTGTGGTCATCATGACCATGATTGGGATAATATCTCTGGCCGGGATAGTCGTTAACAATGCCATTGTATTGATTGACTTTATTGAAGTAAGCAGAAAACGAAAACACATTGAGTTAGGCCTCGAAAATCTAGAAATAGCTCATATTATTGAAGCCATCGCTGAAGCTGGAGCTACACGTCTGCGTCCAGTTTTGCTAACAGCAATCACGACAATTTTGGGTTTGATTCCTCTTGCAGTGGGTATCAATATTGATTTTATGAAATTTTTAAGTGAGTACAACGCTGATTTTTATCTAGGTGGAGATAATGTAGCCTTTTGGGGACCGATGTCTTGGACCATTATTTTCGGATTGACCTTTGCTACTTTTTTGACCTTGATCATTGTCCCTGTGATGTATTTGTTTTTTGCCCGGATCAATCGTCGTTTGGGACTCAGTTGATTTAAATAGATCATCATTTATTAGTTGTAATCTGCATGTCTCGAATCGTTATTCTTTGTGTCGTTGTATTGGTCTACTTTGTCATTGAATACTATGTATTTCAGGTGGTTCAATTGCTTACGTTAAAATCGACACCTTTTATTACTCGATGGGTTTGGTCAAGTTATTGGCTGTGGGTCGTATTGATGATTACGGGCTTTGCTTTGTACACACAACTAGATACCAAAATGTATGCAGGTTTTCGAGTATTTATAAGTGCTTTATTTTTCATTAATCTGATCGGTAAATTATTAGCTTTCTTGGTGCTATTGGGCGATGATGTACGCCGTTTGGTGAGCTATCTTAGTCAGTTTGTAATCAGCAATGAGGATCCAAAGATCGCCGGAAGAACAGCATTTATAGGTAAAGCTGCTTTGCTTACCGGTGTACTGCCCATGATGGGTCTTTCGTTTGGGATCTTATCAGGCGCGCATGATTATCGAGTTAGACGAAGGGATATTTACTCACCTCATTTGCCAAAGTGCTTCGATGGGATTAGATTGGTTCAAATCTCTGATATCCACACGGGTAGTTTTTTTAATAAGACCGCGGTTAGGCGGGGAGTAGACCTGATCAATCAAGAACGGGGAGATATGGTGTTGTTTACTGGAGATTTTGTGAATAATCAAAGCGATGAAGCCAAACCTTACTTAGACCTTTTTGCCAAAGTCAAAGCTCCTTTAGGGGTTCATGCGGTGATGGGAAATCATGATTATGGAGATTATCATCGTTGGGATTCGATGATTGAAAAACAGCAGAACATAAAAGATTTACATCAAATGCATAAGTACATGGGATGGAATATTATGTTGAATGAAAATAAGATCATCACCGCAGATGGCGAATCCATCGCCTTGTTAGGACTTGAAAATTGGGGAGCAGGTCGGTTTTCAAAATATGGAGATATGTCCAAAACCTATGAGGGGACCCAAGAGATTCCATACAAGATATTGATGTCCCATGATCCGAGCCATTGGGATGCCCAAGTGCTTTCTGAGTATCCTGACATAGATTTAATGCTGGCGGGGCATACCCATGGGATGCAATTTGGGGTGGAGATAGGAGATTTTCGTTGGAGTCCTTCTCAATATGTGTACAAACAATGGGCGGATCTTTATCAAAAGGGGTCTCAAAGTCTTTACGTCAATAGGGGCTTCGGCTTTTTGGGCTATCCTGGTCGGATTGGTATTCTACCTGAGATTACGGTATTGACCTTGAAAAGGAGTACTTCATGATGAACATGATTCAGTAGTTGTTTTTGTAGTTGCTTTTTATTTATATTTACATTGACTAAACGGTCAGCCAAAAAAAAATGAGTCCCAAAACAAAAAACCAATTTGAGCAAATTAGAAAGGAGTCCAAAGACAAGATTTTGGATGCAGCCCTCAAGCTTTTTGGTACTCAAGGATATCAAAATTCAAGTATATCAGAGATCATGAAATTGGCAGGGGTGTCAAAAGGCTTGATGTATCATTATTTTTCTAATAAAGAGGAATTGATCAAGCAACTACTTTTGGACGTCTTTAAAGAGACAGATGAACTTCTTTTTGAGGCCTCTAAGGCTACATCCAGTGAAGCGTTTGAGAATATTTTAAGGGCATTTTTCAAATCTTTAAGAGATGATTTTGAGAAATTGACATTATGGATTAATGTAGGAATGCAATTAGATAAGTTTGATTTCGCGAGAGATTTGTGCAACAGAAAGATGAATGAATCTATCGTTTTCATTGAAAAATTATTGGTTGAACTAAAATGGTCAGATCCTGAAGGAGAAGCTAAAATATTGGTGGCTCTTTTAGATGGTATTTCTATTCAATATCTTTGGTTCAAGCAGGATTACCCCCTGGATGAATTAGAAAAAGCTTTGCTCAAAAAATATTGTAAATAATGAAGAATCTATTAGCCATTGTTTTGTTTGCGGTCACACCCCATTTGTTAACTGCTCAAAGCGCTACTCAAGTCATTACCAAAGCAGATGAAAAAATGCAAGGGAAAACCAATAGAGGGACCATGACCATGAAAATAGTCAGACCCAAATGGACCCGTGAGATTACGATGAAGGTTTGGGGTAAGGGAGTAGATTACAGTTTAGTACTGATTACTCAGCCAGCTCGAGATGAGGGAACCGGCACTTTGAAACGTGATAAAGAGCTTTGGAGTTGGCAACCGAGTATAGATCGGATCATCAAGATGCCACCCTCTATGATGATGCAAAGTTGGATGGGGTCGGATTTTACCAATGATGATCTAGTCAATCAATCCTCTATGGTGGTGGATTATAGCCATGAATTCATGGGAGATACGACCATTGGCTTATATGATTGTTGGAAAATCGCGATGTATCCCAAAGAAGAAGCAGCTGTGGTATGGGGTAAGTTAGAGGCCTATATAAGTAAAAATGATTATTTTCAATTGATTCTTAAATATTATGATGAAGATGAATTTCTCATCAACACCATGACCTTGTCAGATATTAGGGAGATGGGCGGTCGAGTCATCCCTACCAAAATGGAAATGATTCCAACGGAAAATCCAGATCAGAAAACGGTGATCATTTATCACGATTTTGAATATGATATTGACTTACAGGAAAGCTTTTTCTCGGTACAAAATTTAAAAACTATTAGGTAATGATATTGTCCATCAAATTGGCATGGAAGAATGTTTGGAGGAGTAAAAAACGGACATGGATTACGGCTTCTTCTATTGCATTTTCTGTGTTTTTTGCGTGTCTGATGCAATCCTCCCAATTGGGTAGTTATGAAAACATGATTGACAACTCTGCTCGATTTTTCACGGGACATTTAGGAATTCATCAAGTAGATTTTTGGGAGGATCAAATCATTGATAACAGTTTTGATCAACAAGCGTTGCTTGAGTTGGACTTGACCAAGCCGAGTATATTAATGGGAGTTCCACGCCTGAGTTCTTTTGCTTTGGCCTCACATGGTGACAGGACTAAAGGAGCCGCACTTTTTGGAGTATCACTTGAAGAAGAAGCTGCATTTTCTTATTTAGAAAGAAAACTTATTAAAGGAGATTACAATACGGAGAGCGGTGTGTTGATGGCAGCAGGTTTGGCTGCCAATTTAAATCTCAATGTGGGCGATACATTGGTGCTCATGGGCCAGGGATACCATGGGGTGAACGCGGCTGGTAAATACTCAGTGACTGGTATTTTGAAATTCCCAATTCCGGCTTTGAATCAGGGTGCCATTTATCTTCCCCTCGAAACGCTACAAGAATTCTTATCTGCTCCAAACATGATTTCGAGCTATTCCATATTGCTAGAAGATTCACAGGATACTGAAGGAATGAAAGCACATATGGAAACTATTTTGAAGGGTAAAGAGCTTGGAGTGAAGACTTGGCAAGAAATGCTGCCTGATTTAGTTTCCTCAATTGAATTAGATTATTACGGAGGATGGGTTATTTTAGTTATTCTCTATATAGTTATTGGATTTGGAATATTTGGAACATTTTTGATGATGATTAAAGAGCGTACCTATGAATTGGGAATTCTAAACGCGATTGGGATGACCAAACGACGCGTACAAACTATGGTAGCCATAGAAATATTTTTATTGATTTTTCTAGGTGTGCTTATGGGCGTACTCATGGCCACACCCATTATTTTATATTTTTGGGCAAATCCCATCCTGCTTTCAGGAGATGCCGCCCTGGCGATGGAAAAATTTGGTTATGAGCCCATCATTCCATTTGCCCTGAATTTCAAAATATTCTATAATCAAGGTATAAGCATTTTTGTCATAGCCTTGTTTTTAGCTATTTACCCGATGCTGGCAATTAAACAATTGAAAATTATTAAAGCACTAAAGGAATGATTCTATCACTGGCATGGAAAAATATTTGGCGATCTAAACGGAGAAGTTTTGTCGTGATGTCGGCAGTGGCTATTGGGGTGTGGTCTATTATTTTTATGGTTTCATTTTACAACAGTATGACGGGGGCTATCTCACGGAATTCCTTACAGCATGATTACTCTCATATCCAAATTCATCATGAGGGCTACCTTTCTGAACCAGGTCTGGGTTTCCAAGTAAAAAACCCTTCGAGGCTGCTGGAATTTTCCTCTCAAATATCTGATATCGAAGCGACCACAGGTCGTCTTATTGTAAACGGTATGGTGGCGAGTCCGAAAACAAATTTGGGGATACAGGTATATGCGATTGATCCTGCAAATGAAGCTGCTGTGACAGACCTTCCAAGCTTTATAATAGCAGGAGATTATTTCATAAATATTAAGCGAAATCCCATTCTATTAAGCCAAAAGCTGGCCGAAAAGCTTAAAGTCAAAGTGAGATCGAAGGTGGTCATTACGGTTCAGGATTTAGAAGCGAATATACGGGCTGGTGCTTTTCGAGTATCAGGTATATTTCATTCTAAGTCTCCTCGAATTAATAATGGCGTGATTTATTTGAGGCATGAGGACCTATCCAAATTAATTAATTTACCAGATACGGCTTTCAATGAATTTGCTTATTTGCTCAAGGATAATGAATCTCTCATAGAGACCAAACAGATGATGGAGGCGAAGACTAATAATATGGTGAGAACTTATCGAGAGATTGCGCCAGAATTTGATATGATTGAGGAAGGTTCGGCGATATCCAAACAAGTGATCACTGTGATCGTGATGCTTGCTTTGTTATTTGGCATTATCAATACAATGTTGATGGCTGTCCTTGAGCGAACGAAAGAAATAGGAATGCTTCGGGCGATTGGCATGTTCAAGCGTAAGATATTTTTAATGATTGTTTTGGAGACCTTCATGATTTCATTAGTTTCGGCCCCTGTTGGTTTAATGGCCGGTTTTCTTACCAATGTGTATTTTGAAAAGAATGGAGGTATGGATTTATCTCAATATGCAGGTGCCTTGGAACAATATGGTGGGGATGCTATTTTTTATCCTCAGATCGCACAATCAACTTACTTATTGTTGATGTTGGTCGTTATGATGACCGCTTTGATAGGTGCGATTTATCCAGCGATCAAAGCCGTCAATTTAAAACCTTTAGAGGCAATTAGAAAATTATAATTAGATGAAAGTAATTGAATTAAAGAATCTGAGTAAAATTTATAATCCTGAGACCATTCCTGTGAGGGCTATAAATGATGTTACCCTATCAGTAAAAGAGGGTGAATTTACGGCGATTGTGGGGCCCTCAGGCTGTGGTAAAACGACCTTGCTCAATATGATTGGTGGATTAGATATCAGCTCTGAAGGCTCAGTTGAAGTGGGAGGAGTTTCTATTCAGGACATGAATGAATCTCAGCTTACCGCCTTTCGACTGCAGCATATTGGCTTTGTATTTCAAGCATATAATTTGATACCTGTATTTACGGCTAAGGAAAATATTGAGTTCATCATGGTATTGCAAAATATGGATGCTAAAACTATGCAAGAACGCTCTGATGACCTACTTGATCGTATGGGTATTAAGAATCAAAAAAACCGTAGGCCTTCTGAATTATCAGGTGGGCAACAGCAACGTGTGGCAGTAGCCAGGGCATTGGCTGCACGACCTAAATTTGTACTGGCAGATGAACCTACTGCTAATTTAGATTCAGGGTCTACTGAGGACTTATTAGATATTATGGCCAAACTCAACAAAGAAGAAAAGATTACTTTTATATTTTCTACCCATGATCAAAGGGTCATTGATCGAGCCAAGCGGGTGATTACGTTAGAAGATGGTGTAATTATTTCGGATGAGCATCGTTAGATTTTGGTTTTTTTTAGTTCTTGGACTTCCCTTATCATTGGTGGCACAAGATTCAAATAAAAAGTGGCGTTTAGACGGTTACATTAAGGAAATGATTTCTTTGACTGCATTGCAGGATGTGGATTCTCTCTTACTAGATAATTTGATTCACAACCGGCTTAATTTTTTTTGGTATCCCACAGAAAAGCTCACCTTAAATACGGAAGTTAGGACGCGAATGTTCCATGGCGATGCTGTGAATACGATTCCATCTTATGGTAATTTCATTGATTTAAACAATGATTTTTTTGACTTTTCCCATACCGAAGACTTTGATCAGATGGTTTTTCATACCATGCTCGATCGATTATATCTACAGTGGAACGATGCTACATGGCAATTGAAAGTAGGGCGTCAAAGGATTAATTGGGGCGTTAATCTTGCCTGGAACCCTAATGATATATTCAATGCATATTCGCTTTATGATTTTGACTACGAAGAGCGTCCTGGTACGGATGCCCTACGTTTTCAGAAATTCATTGGCTATGCAGGAGGCTATGAGATTGCTATTAAGATTGCGGATAACTGGGATGAATTTACGGCAGCAGCCATGTATAAGTGGAATGTGAAAGGCTATGACTTACAAGCGCTTGGAGGTATCATGAAAAACAACTTGACTGCTGGTGTGGGTTGGGCGGGGAGCATAGGATGGGTAGGATTTAAAGGAGAGTCAAGTTATTTTTATACTTTAAAAAAAACAGATCGTAATGCATGGCTGACTTCCGTATCACTGGACTATTCTTTACCTAATTCCTTGTATTTCAATGGATCTATTTTCTATAATTCTTATGCCATCCAGCAGGATAACGTATTGTTATTAAATTCGGGAAACTCAGATGTTCGATCGCTGACACCCTATAAGTGGAATGCTTTTTTACAAACGAGCTATACCTTTCATCCTTTATTTTCAGGTAGCTTACTGTCTTTGGTATCTCCCGGGAATTCAGGTATTTTTATTAATCCTATGTTAAATTTCTCTCCCTTAAATAACTTTGACTTAGACCTTATTGGACAAATTTTCTTAAATAAAAGCAGTCAAAATACCTCTTCAGCATATTTACGGTTGAAGTATTCTTTTTGATCATTTCATAATTTTGAATTCAATTTCAAATCAGTCATATTATCTTAGCAAATATTTAATGATATCCATTTTACTAAGGACTGAGTTAATTCTTGATTTATGATCATAACATCAAATCTTTCCCAAATAAAGCAATTTTTAGAGGTTGATCTATGGAAAGTCAAACTATCTGCCCTGAATAGTAAACGAAGGTTTATGTACCGTAACCTTCGTATTTTTATAATCTCTTTTATAGAATTTGACCGTAACAGTATTTTTGAGAAAGCTTCAAGTCTCACTTATTTTTCCCTTCTCTCCATTGTACCACTACTTTCTATTGCCTTTGGTATTGCCAAGGGTTTTGGTCTAGAGAAGTATTTGGAAAGAGAGCTGAATCATGTATTCTTTGGACAAGAGGAAATTTTGGAAATGAGTTTAGAATTCACCAAGAGAATGCTTGATACTGTCAATGGAGGTGTTATTATTGGATTTTCCATGATTTTCATTCTTTATGCTGTGCTTA